>CAZKQR010000054.1:0-12779 GCA_964554965.1 uncultured Cytophagia bacterium
AGCATCCTGCGCGCATAGGCTACACTGCGGCTCACCATCTCGTCCTCTTTTTCAAGAGTCTGCTTTGGTTCCTCCGCAAGCGGACATGGTATTTCGAGAATGATCCGGTCAAGCCGGGTGTTCGCTTTCAACAGCCGCAACGCAGCAGCCAGATCGATCACGCCGTCACCAAGGGCGCAGCCGGTTACCGCGTAGCCGCTGTAGGTCATCCGCATGCAGTGATCCTTGAAATGGGTGGTCACGGCATAGGGCGCCATTTTAGCCGCGGCCTGCAACGGATCCTCCAGGGTGGCCATCGAATTGCCCAGATCCAGACAGATGCCCACCCAGGGGCTGTTCACCGCTTTCACCACCTCGACCAGTTCTTCGGCGCTAAAGTCACCGTGATTTTCCACCGCGATGCGAATGCCGAGTTGTTCGGCTCTGCGCGTCACGCGGTGCAGGGAGCGGATCGCCCGTTTGATCTCCTGTTTGAGGCGGGTGGTTTTTGCGTAGCGGTTAAAGTTGGCAAAGGTGCGCAACACCGGTGATCCCAGCCTGGCGCAGACCTCCAATTCTGCGAACAGATAAGAGGGCTCCAGCCCCATGGCGCCGTACTCTAGGAACAGCCCTCTCGCCTGCGCCTGCTGAGCGGTCTTTCGAAGAGTGGCCTCGTCCCTCGCGGTCAGATGCATGGGGTCGATCTGAAAGCCGTCCAGCCCCAGGTCAGCGACGCGGTCGATGAACTGCGGCAGCGTCATTTTCCGTTTCGGCGTAAAATCCGCGTGGCGGCCAAAGGCGAGGTGATAGCTGTAGCTGTCCAAACCCAATTTCATGCCTGTCCCTTCAAGGTTGCACCCTCATGACCGCTTTGATGATCTCTCCGCGGCCGATTTTTTCCACCAGTTCAGGATAATGGTCAAAATCAGCCATGGCGCTGATCATGGGGATGGTGCGGATTTTTCCGGCTGTGATAAGATCGACGACGCTCTGCAGATCCTCGTTGGTCAGCCATTTGGAATTATAGATTGTGAGTTCGTAATCGAACAGCGGCCAGAGCGGGATGTGCAGCTCTCCTTCGCTATAGCTGAAAATGACCACCGCCTGGCGCGCGATACGAAAGACGCGCTGCATGGCTTTATGGTTGCCGGTGCATTCGATGACGATCTCCGCGCCCTGGCGGCTGAGTGCCTCAACGGCTGCGTCTTCTTTGGCATCCACAGCCGCGTCGGCCCCCAGCGTCATCGCCAGCTGGAGCCGGTCCGTCTGCACATCCACAGCGGTGATGGTCCGAGCGCCATAGGCGCGGCAGATCTGAATGGCCGCCAATCCACCGGGGCCGCATCCGGAGATCAACACGCTTTTACCTGTGAGATCCGGGACTTTGCGGCAAGCCCGATGCACGCAGGCGATGAGTTCCGACATGGCCAAGGGCTCCATCGCCGCATCGGCGGGGGCCCGCGCCACCAGAGTGCTCTTGCGGGTTACATATTCCGAGTACAGCGGCGGTCCGCCCAGCCCTGACATGACGACCTTGTCGCCGATTTTAAATTGTACCACGTCGCGTCCCACCGCCTCGACGATGCCAACGCCCTCATGGCCGGGGAATCCGGCGACGCCGTACTCCAGGTACACCTGATCCCGATACAATCCTTTGTTCACTTTCCAGTCGTGCTGATTGCACAGGGATACGAAGGTGACCCGGATCAGCAGTTCGTCGGCGGCCGGGTGCGGCATCGCCTGATCAATAATCTCGAAATGGCCCGGCTGTTTGATCAAGATAGATTTCACAAGAGTCCCTCGAGTTGAGTTATTTCTTTCCTTTTTCGTTTTTGAACCGGTCTACCAATTCTGCGGTCAGGTCGATGTAGGTGTAGCCGAATTCCCTGGTGGCTTCGATGTGGCTCTGTTCCGCCAGCTCATTAAAGGTGGAGATGTGCAGCCAGTCGGGATGGGAGCTCATGGCGGCCTCGAAGGTGCCGCGATAGTAGGCGCCCTGCGCTTCATCCGGATAGACCGCGCCGAATTTGGTCCGATCCTTCCAGCCGGCACCCAGCCAGCCGCCGTTTTTCAGCTTGCGGCCGGGATGGGTGCGTTCGTCATAGCCGGGACTGATGGTGGCATGATGCTGCGCCGGCTTGCCGTTTTTGAATCCGAATTCATTGTTGTACGCATCGATATGGCCGCGCATGGTCTGCATGTACTCCGCCAGCCGGCCGTCTTCAATGTCGACCAGAGTGTACTCTTCAAGAGCGCGGAACGGATGGAGGTATCGTTTTCCCTTGCCGCCCTCATAGCTGCCGGACATGATCGGGAAAGAGGCCAACCCATTTTTTTCCAGCCGGTCGAACAGGTCCCGCCATTCCTCGGGCGTGTGCCCCCGAGCGGTCCAGATCATCACCACCGGCAGGCCTTCCACTTTGAGCATGGCCGGATGATCGTGATAGCGTTCGAGAAAATAAGAGAGATCCGAGTACACCTGATCCAGCGGGTGGAGGCCTCTTTCGTAATCGATGGTCACTTTGAGGTTTTTCGTCTGGGCGGTTTCGAACACTCGATCGAGCGTCGCATTGGTTTTGTTCGGCGCCGGATCGAACCACCAGGAGACGGCCAGCGCGTCGATTTTAGCGCGCTGCATCTGCGCCAGGTGTTTTTCGATGATCGCTGGTTCCCAGGAGTTGTAAGCGCCGGCCAGGGGAAAGATCTCTTTGAATCGTCCGTAGGGATCGTTCAACCAGCTGTCCTCGCTAAACCAGATGTAATAATAAGTCAGCACGACTTTATCGTTAAAAGCAAAACCGCGGGAGGGATCGGACGCAAACAGCGAGGAGAGAAGCAAAAGCAGGCCGAGGCCGGCACGACGCAGGGTTTTTCTGAACATGGGGTCCCTTAAAAGCGGCCAGGACAGTCCTGTACGCCATGGCCGCTGGTATATGAGTCGCTTAATTCGTTTTTTTTCGGAACGAGCTGACGAGGATGCCGATGCCGATGACGATCAGCACGACGGGCCACAGGGATTTGATTTTGGCCAGTTCAAACCAGGAGTAATCCAGATCGTGCAGAATCATGAGCAGGCCGATGAAGGAGAGAAGGCTGCCGGGAATCAATACCCCCCAATCTTTGGGTTTGAAAAAGTAGAGCGCGAAAAAGGCCAGTCCCAGACAAACCATGAGCAGCGACCACGGGCTCAGACTCCAGAGCGAATCCATGATGCTGTAGTTGCGCAGAAAGGTCAACCCGCCGAACAGCAGCAGAAAGCCGGACCAGAATACGGAATTTTTGTCGCCGCGGGCCACGGCCACGGCGGAAAAACCGCCCACGGCCAGAGCCACAATCGGATAGATCTGCTCAAAGTCAAAATTCAACAGGTCCAGACGATGGAGCATTAATCCCAAGCCAATGAGGATAAGAACCAGCCCCAGACTGATGGACGAGTGATCTCGGTTCATGCGTTTTCTCCGTTTTGCTTTTTTATTTCTTTCGCCGGCATGTATTGCCAACGTTACAACTGCACGATTTGTTCCTTTGGTCGCGGCTTTTCCGGAATCAGCACCAGCAGCAGAAGGTAGGCCAGTCCGCCGGCAGCGAGGCTGCCCAGCAGGCTGGTCAGAATCCAGATAATGCGAACCAGCGTGACGTCGATCTGCCAGTAGGCGGCCAATCCGCTGCAGACGCCGCCGATCATACGGTCCTTGTGGCTGCGATACAACGGGTTGGATGGTTCGGCGGCTGCTTTAGCCGGATCATCGGATCGAGGACGGCGCAGTAAAATGGCCATCCCCAGAGCGATGAGCAGCACCGGCCACACCTCGCGAATATGAATATTCAAAATTTCAAACCACCGCCAGGGCAGCCACCATTCAAAGCCGGTCAGGTTGTGCAGCAACAGGATGGCGCCGATGACGGTCAGGATCACCCCCAGGGCCCATTCGGGTCTTTTTTCCACCGACGTGGACACGACCTCTTCGCCCGCGTCCTGCGGATTTTCTTTCATAATGAACAGGCAGACGATATACGCCAGAATGCCTGCACCGTTGAACAACGCGGCCAATAACCAGAACACACGGACCAATGAGGCGTCCAGTCCGGTGTATTCGGCGAAGCCGCCGCAAACTCCGGAGATGACTTTATGCCGACGAGAGCGGTATAGTTTACGCTGCGGTGCGGTGGTATCCATCGTGTTTCCTCGCTTTCCGGAAAACCCTCATGCACATTTGCGTCGAGGTGCGCTTGAACAGGCCGTGAAGCTGTGCCGACAAGTTGTGAAAAAGCAAGCCCTTTTCCTTCTATACATACGATTCGGACCGTGGGATGTTACAGAGCAACGGTCACTTTTTATCGTCCTCGGGCAGACTGCGGGGGCCTCCGGTCATGGGGACGAACCGCACCGGCAGAAGGGTATGATGATGCAGGCTGCCGTCAGCGGATTTTTCGATCAACACCAGCTCCTGTCTTTCTTCTCCCACAGGCAGAATCATGCGGCCGTGCACCGCCAGCTGCGCGACCAGGGTCTCGGGAATCGCCGCCGGCGCTGCGGTCAGGATGATGGCATCAAAGGGCGCCGCCTCGGGCCAGCCCGCATAGCCATCTCCACAGCGTATGTACACCCGGTCATAGTGCAGCTTTTTCAGCCGTTCCTGCGCCTGCCGGCAGAGCGGCTCTATGATCTCGATCGAATACACCTGATCTACCAGTTCAGCGAGCACCGCAGCCTGATATCCGGATCCTGTGCCGATCTCCAGCACTTTGTCGCCGGGTACGAGTTGGAGCTGTTCCGTCATATAGGCGACGATGTACGGCTGCGAGATGGTCTGTTCATAGCCGATGGCCAGTGGATGATCGCGATAGGCCAGCATTCCATTTTCATCGGGGACGAAGAGATGTCGGGGGGTTTTGCGCATGGCCTGCAGCACCCGCTTATCCCTGACGCCGCGTTCTTCGATCTGGACCAAGACCATCTGTTCACGCATCCGGCGAAACTGTTCCTCGGACGGACTTTCCGGTTGGGGCGTATTTGAGTCCATACATGTGCTCCCTAGCAATGCGGAAAGTAAAAGAGCAACTCTTGCATGCATCACGTTATCTGCTCCTGACAAACACTACGGATCCTGCCAGCGCCAGAGCGCAAAAGCCGCATAGCCAATGCAGGGTGGCGGTAAAACCGAGCATGGGTATGGCGAAAAAATTTACCAGCCATGCGCCCAGGGAGGAACCGATCAAGTCCGCTGCATACAGACGGGAAAGTTTTTTTTTGTCCAGACGACGCAGCAACCGGTTGAGCATGGGAAACAGGGCGCCGGCGAAAGCGCCGCCGACCACAAGCCAGAGAAAGAACAGGGCCATGCCGGAGTGAACCATGAACTGCCGAAAGACCGGCATGACCGTCAACAGAAAGACCAGCGTACCCAGGCAGATGCGCGGAATCCATCGATCCGGCGCTGGTTCAAACCGGTGTACCGCCGCCGCCGTGATCGTCATGCCGGCCATGTAGGCGGCCACTGCATAGCCCATGCCTTCGTACACATAGCCGTACAGGCTCTGCAGCATCAAAAGGAAAATGATGTTCACCGCAATGGCGATCAGGCCGTTGAGCGCCATGATCATCAGCAGGCCGGCGGAGCCACGCCGGCGGATCCAGAACAGGATCATCAATCCCAGGCAGAGGACCAAGGCGACCGGCAGCACCGGCTGCGGCCGCAGCGTGGCGGCCGGGGCGGAAAAGCCGGAGACCTGTTTGAGCCAGATCAGCCAATCGAGATAATAGCTGACCGGCTTTTCATCCCGGTTGCTCGCCGACGTTTGCCGCAGCGAGCGGCCAAAGTGATCGAACCGTTCCGGTAGAACGAGAGTGCGAAACATCTGCGGATGAAAATAGCGATCCTGGCGATGGAGATCAAGATAGCGCTGCGCCAGAATGTCCGGATCGCGACAAAGGACCGCCGCCTGGTCGCAGGCGAAATAGTGCGCCGCGTCGCCGGGCCATGCCAGCACATGGGCAAAGCACGAGGCCAGGTCCTGGTAGAGCGCGCTGTTGAGATGATGCAGCTCAGGGCCCATCATATTTTCACCCGCCGGGACCGCGCAAAAGGCCAGCACGCCGCCGGCGTTCAGCCGGCTTTTCGCCAGTTGATGAAACTCGCGGGTGTACAGGCGGTTGGTCAGCGCTGTGCTGGGGCGGCCGGCGTTGATGATGATCATATCATACTGCTGTCGGGTTGTCAGCAGGAAACGCCGCCCGTCCTGAAACACCGTAGGCACTTGCCAGGCTTCGTTTAAAAAAGGGATCGTCTGTCGCAGCGCTTTCTCATCCATTTCGACATAGGTGAGATCGATCCCTGGCGTCAATGTCTGAGCGAGTCCGCCCAATCCGCCGGCGATGAGCAGCACTTTATGCGGATGCGGATGCTGAGTTAAAATTTGTCCAGCCAGCGCCTGGTTGCTCACCGGATCCGGCAGGATGCTTTGTTTCAGACCATTGCAGTAGAGCGCGGTTTCACCGCCCCAGTCGAGCACGGCCCATTGGCCGTAGCGGGTGCCCCAGGTTGCTTTCACTTGAACGCCTGGCGCCAGGGAGCGCCAGAATTTTTCGTTCAGCGTGCGATCCCAGGACGGGCCCTTGCAGACGCTCACGGCGAGGATGGCCAGAGCGGCCCAGGCCCAACGCCGCCGCTGTTCAAGAAACGCCATGCTGAGGCAGAGGAGGCACGAGAGGAAAAGAAGGATGTAAAAATTGTCGAACCATTTGGCCAGGCAAAAGGTAAACGCCAGGCCGGCCACCATGGCGCCGGCGGACTCGTAGATATAAATCAGGGTGGAGGCAGGACGGATGCGCTGTGCGGCCAAAAGCGCGGACAACCGGCTGAACCAGCACCCCCAAATAAAGCACGGCAGGCCCAGCGCCGGGGCCATGAATCCCAGCATGCGCGGCAGCGAAACCGCCTCTGCAGCAGGAATCTGCGCCAGCACGCGAAGGTGTTTGATGCTCACAAAGACGATCCACAGGCAGAGGATAAAGGCAGCGCATAAAAACGCCGGCGTACAACGATCGTTGCTATAACGATCCCCCACCTGACAGCCCAAGGCAACGAACAGCAACCAGCCGGACAGCACGAGACCGAGGATCAGTTCGTTGCCGTAAAAAACGGTCATCCATTCGCGCATCAGGACGAGTTGCCAGAGAGTGGCGGCCGATCCCATGATCATCGCTTGCGCCTTTAGGGTTCGAATCTTCGCCATAAGGTTTAATTTAGGAATCCCGCCGCCAGATGCAAGGGATAAAAAAGCCTTGGCAAATTAAGAATATTTTCTTAAACTAAACGATTAACCCAATGGTCGAATCCTTTAGTGCAAAGCGGTAGATGGCATGTCGGCAAAATCGACAGATTTCACTAAAAAGCGGGCGGTGGTTGCCTCTTCGTTCTCGCCCCGTGCGCTGGCGCTGCTGAACGAAGCGCAGCCGTTTCTGGCCTGTCTGGGCCTGTCGCCGGTCATTGTGCACGCCGGCGAACCCAGCACGGAGAACCGGGAGCGGATGGCCAGAATGATCGAAGAGTCTCGTTTTGCCGGCGCAGCCGATCTGGAGCTGGTGCTGCGCAGCGGCGCGGCGGAGGAGGTTCTGCTTCAGGCCGCCCGTGAGTATCGCGCGGATTTCATAGTGGCAGGGGTATTGCCGCGCGAAGGATTTTTTAAATACTATCTCGGCTCTATCGGCCGCAATCTGGCCCGGCAGGCGACCTGTTCCGTGCTGCTGCACATCAATCCTGCGGATGAACCGGTCGGGTTTCGCAAAATCCATCACGCGGTGGAATACCACCGCTCCAGCGACATCGGCGTGGATCTGGCGGCCAAACTGGCGGTGTTGAACGGCGCCAGAGATCTCTATTTCACCCACGCGTTCCGCATCCCTGAAAGCACGTTGAAGAAGAACAAAGTCATGACCCCTGAGGATTATAAAAAGATCTATGGGCGGGAGGACAAAAAGCTACAGCAGTATCTAAGCAAGCAGCTGGTCTGGGATATCCCTTATCATGTGCAGAGTCTGTATGAGAAGGAGAATTCCCCCTCCCTGGCTTTTACCCGCGACATCGGCGCCGATCTCTTTGTTATCCATGCGCCGAAAAAAGAGCTGGCGCTGTGGGACCGGCTGTTCCCCAATGACCTGGAGCAAACCCTGCACGATCTGCCCTGTTCCATTCTGATTGCCCGGAACAGGGCGTCGAGAAAACGCTGAGGTTCAGCGGACTTTTTTTATCCACTGTAATATATGGGTGGGACCCGATCCGGTGGATTCGATCACATAGAGCGAATCCCCGGTGGTCGAGACCGCGATGTCGCGAGGTGCGTTCAGTCCCGGCTTGCCCCCCAGCAGATATTCCACCGGTTTTCCGCTGCGGTTAAAGATCGTGATCGCACCGCGCTGGCTGTGCGGCACATAGACGTAATCTGATCGATCGCTGGCAATGCGGGCCCATCCCACATCCACGGCCGGAAGATCAACCTCCTGCCAATAGCGCACCCGGTAGCCCTCGATGGCCCCCTGCCAGCACTGGACGCCGCCGGTGCTGCGGTCGCTGATGAAAACACGGCTGCCGTCGTCAAGGACGGCGATGTCCTCCGCAGTGTGTTCGATGCCCAGCGGGCTGCCCAGCATTTCAATCCCCAGATAAGAGAGCACGTGCCAACGGCTGCTGCCGTTCTCCAGCACAAAGATGTGGCCCATCTTGTCGCAGGCCAATCCGGAGGGTTGAAAGGAGAGCTCGATGGAGGGCAATGGAGCGCCGGTGGCTGCATCATAACGATAGATGCGTTGGCTGCTGCCGGAACTGACGCACATGACATTGGGCGGACAAAAGGTTAAGCCGGAGATGGGCTCCAACGGTTGCTGATTGAAATCGACGTTCAGCCCGGTGCGGATGGGTGAAAAAGCCGCCGGGGCGCCGCCGGGTTTTACAATTTCGATCTGCTTGCCGGCTTGGGTCACCACCCACAGGTGATGACGCTGATCCATGGCAATGGCCAGGGGATCCCACACCTCAGGGCCAAAGGCTCCATTGGACTGGTAGGTCTCTGCGGGCGACAGAATGCAGAGGGACCAGATATCGCTGAAACCGAGGTTGCGTTTGGCATGGCCTGCGGATTCATGAAAGTCGTCCCAGGCAAAGATACGAAAACGAAAATCGAGTCCGGCATTTTCAGAGCGCAGCGCTTCGTCGGTGATGTACCAGCCGGAACGGTTTTTCAGTGGACTGAGCCGGACTTCCTGCCCCTTGTCCGGCGGCCAGACGCGATCGTAGAGCAGATAGATGCCCTGCCCGTTGGACCCCGTTTTGTCGTCGTACACGCCGCTGGGATCGCTAATGCGCGCGGCGATCTTGAATTTGGCGTTGCTGTACACCTGCACCGGCAGGGTGTAGGCCTCATGTACCTGCGGCCCCTGTGTGTCGCGGCTTTGTGTTTTCCACGCCATGGGAGCCGGCTGGCTTTCAGCCGGCCATTGATCCTGAAGGATCTCGCGGAACCTGTCGAGCATGACATGGTTGGGATAAAGCAGCTCATAGGAGAACAAGGATACTCCCTGGCAGCCCAGCTCCTGTGCGATCTGCAGCTGCCGTTGAAGCCGGTCGGCGTTTTTGATATAAACGCCGGCGAACACATGCCGCCGGTGGTCGTTGAGCCGGTGGTCGGCCAGCAGCCGGCTGAAGCGAAGGTTGTCTGGGGTGTAGATCATCGGAAAGATGGCGTCGACGAGGTCAGCCGCCAGCCATTCATGGCTGTCCTGCAGATAAACGCGATAGCCCTCGTCATAATCGCCAAGGACCGAGGCGGTGAGGATCATTTGTGGATGGTTCAGGCGCAGGGTCTTGCGCAATTGATGGAGGAAATCGCTGATCGCCTGGCGGCGAAAAGCGGACCAAGCCGCCTGGTTCTGCTCCGGTCCCACGCCGTGTTGGATGCGAAAGCGGCCGACCGAAGGGCTATCATAGGAAAACGCCGGACCAGGGAAGCGGATGTAATCCAGATGCAGCCCGTCCACGGGATAGCGGTCGACCAGCTCACGGCAGACGCTCAACAGATAGGGGGTCACCGCCGGATGAGTGGGCGAGAGAAAAGTATAATGGTCGTTCGCCAGCTGGCGCCGTCCGGCGGCATCGACCATGAACCATTCCGGATGGGTGTGATACAGCTGGCTGCGCTGTCTCGGCGGATCGTCGCCCATCCAGCCGGGATACAGGTTGATCCAAGCATGCAGCTGCAGACCGTGCTGATGGGCGAGTTCGATGGCCTCCTGCAGGGGATCCCAGTCGGCGGGCTGACCGGACAGTTCGGCGGCCCGTGGTTCGAGGTCGGATCGATAGGCCACCGTGCCGTTACCGCGCACCTGAAAGAGAATGGTGTTGAAATGGCCGGCGGCCGCGTTGGCGAAAATTTGTTGCAGATCCGCTGTACTGCGATAATCCCAGCGGGTCACCCACAGGGCGCGGGTTTGAAAAGAGCTGAAAAGAGATGCGAAGGTTGCTGAGCAAAGAAGCAAAAGTATCCATAACGAAGAGCGTAATCCGGATTGCAACCTGGATCTCCAAAATTTAAAGGGTGGATGGATGAGTTCATTTCGACTAATTTACTTACTGTTTTCAAGACAGTCAATGATTTTATCGGTATTTTTCAAGCTTGATTCTTTTTGCCGGAGATAGTATATTGTTTTATGGAAAAATTCAAGCTGGTGTCCCAGTTTACCCTGCAGGGCGACCAACCGCAGGCCGTGGCGCAGTTGCTGGACGGATTGCGCGGACCGGCGCGTTATCAGACGCTGCTCGGTGTGACCGGCAGCGGCAAGACCTACACCATGGCCAACGTCATCGCCGCTTACGGGCGCCCCACCCTGGTGATTTCGCACAATAAAACGCTGGCCGCGCAGTTGTACGGTGAACTGCGCAATTTTTTTCCCGACAATGCGGTGGAGTATTTTATCAGTTATTATGATTACTATCAGCCGGAGGCGTATCTTCCGAGCACCGATACGTATATTGAAAAGGATTCTTCGATCAACGATGAGATCGATCGACTGCGCCTGCGCGCCACCGGGTCTTTGCTCTCCCGTGAAGACGTGATCATCGTCGCTTCGGTCTCCTGCATCTATGGTTTGGGTTCTCCGGAGGTGTGGCAGGAGCTGCTGCTCACCCTGCAGCAAGGCCAGCATATCGAGCGTCAGGCGCTGCTAAAAAAGCTGGTGGACATTCAATATACGCGCAACGATCTGGCTTTTGAGCGCGGCACGTTCCGCGTCCGCGGCGATGTCGTGGAGGTGATTCCGGCGCATGAGACGGAAGCGTTGCGCCTCGAAATGTTCGGCGACGAAATAGAAGCGATCCGCGCGGTGGATGTGCTCACCGGCGAGATCAAGCGTGATCTGGAAAAGGCGGTCATTTATCCGGCCAAACACTTTGTCACCACCTCGCCGCGTCTGCAGACGGCGATCCGGAACATTCGCGAGGAATTGGAGGAGCGGCTGGACTCGCTGCGCAGCCGGAACAAACTGGTGGAAGCCCAGCGGCTGGAATCCCGCACCCGCTATGATTTGGAGATGATGGAGGAGATCGGTTACTGCTCGGGCATTGAAAATTATTCCCGTCATCTGTCTCATCGTCAGCCGGGAGAACGGCCGGCCACTCTGATCGATTATTTTCCCAAGAATTTTCTTCTCATCGTCGATGAATCGCACGCCACCCTGCCGCAGGTGCAGGCGATGTATCACGGCGACCGGTCGCGCAAGGAGACGCTGGTGGAATACGGATTTCGCCTGCCCTCCGCGCTGGACAACCGCCCGCTGAATTTTGACGAGTTTATTCAATCGATCGACAAATGTGTTTTTGTCTCCGCGACGCCGGGCGACATGGAGCTCGAATTCTCCGAAGGGGTGGTGGTGGAGCAGGTGATCCGTCCCACCGGCTTGATGGATCCCGAGATCGACGTGCGCCCGGTCAAAGGCCAGATCGACGATCTGATCGCCGAGATTCGGGAACGGACGGCGCGCGGAGAACGCATACTGGTGACCACCTTGACCAAACGCATGGCGGAGGACCTCACCGATTATTTGGCCAACGTCGGCATCCGTGTGCGCTATCTGCATTCCGAGATCGAAGCGTTGGAGCGGGTGGCGATTTTGCGCGAGTTGCGGCTGGCCGAGTTCGATGTGCTGGTCGGCATCAATCTGTTGCGCGAGGGGCTGGACCTGCCCGAGGTCTCCCTGGTGGCCATCCTGGATGCGGACAAGGAGGGTTTTCTGCGTTCTGAGCGATCGTTGATTCAGACCGCGGGACGCGCCGCGCGCAACATCGCCGGCAAGGTAATTTTTTACGCCGACCGCATTACGGATTCGATGAAAAAAGCCATCGAAGAGACCGAGCGGCGGCGCAAGATCCAGGCAGAGTACAATCGGGCGCACGGCATCACTCCGCGTTCCATCTACAAGTCCGTGCAGGATGTGATGGGCGCCACGCGGATTGCCGATGCCAAGGCCGCACCCAGTCCGGCCCAATCCGGCGCGCTGCTGGAAGATCCCGACTTTATGCGCAAATGGGTCAAGCTGGCGCCCACGGAAAAAGAGGAGCTCTTCCGCGATCTGGAGAAAAAGATGTTCGATGCCGCTGCGCAGCTCGAGTTTGAGCGGGCGGCTGACCTGCGGGATCAGATCGACGGCTTGCGTATGAACGAGACGATGCGAAAACGATCAGGCGAAAGGGATAAGATCAAAAAATGAAGGTACTGGTCATCGGCGGCGGCGGCCGTGAACATGCGCTGGT
>CAZKQR010000054.1:12879-16715 GCA_964554965.1 uncultured Cytophagia bacterium
ATCAAAAAATGAAGGTACTGGTCATCGGCGGCGGCGGCCGTGAACATGCGCTGGTCTGGAAGATCAAGAAAAGCCCCTTGGTCAAAAAGGTGTTCTGCTGTCCGGGCAATGCCGGCATCAGCCGAGAAGCCCGCTGCGTTCCCATTGCCGCGGACCGGCCGCAGGAGTTGTTGCAGTTCGCGGTCAAGGAAAAGATCGATCTGACCGTCGTCGGACCAGAGGTGCCGCTGGTCATGGGCATCGTTGACCTGTTCACCGACAATGGATTGAAGATTTTCGGCCCCACTCGCCGCGCGGCTGAATTGGAGGGCAGCAAGGCTTTTGCCAAACACCTCATGGCGCACTATCACATCCCCACGGCCGCGTATGAAGTTTTTGATGATCTGCACAAAGCCAAAGAGTTTGTCAACGGCCGGCAAGGGCCGCTCGTGGTCAAGGCGGACGGACTGGCTGCGGGCAAGGGCGTGATCGTCTGCCCGGAACGGCTGATGGCCCATGAAGCCCTTGAGCAGTTAATGGCAAAGAACGCGTTTGGCGAAGGGGGCCGCCGGGTGGTCATTGAAGAGTGCCTCAGCGGCGAGGAGGTCTCTGTCCTCGCGCTTTCAGATGGCGAGAACGTGCTCACTATGTTGCCGGCGCAGGACCACAAACGCATCCTGGACGGCGATCAGGGGCCTAACACCGGCGGCATGGGGGCCTATGCGCCTTGTCCGTTCGTGTCAGAAGCTTTGATGACCTGCATGAAGCGGGATATCCTGGAGCCGACGATCCGCGGCATGGCGCTGGAGGGAAGACCCTACAAGGGCGTGCTCTACGCCGGCATCATGTTGACCGCCGATGGTCCCAAGGTCTTGGAGTACAACTGCCGGTTCGGCGATCCGGAGACACAGGTGGTGTTGCCGCTGATCAAAGGGGACCTGGTGGAAGCCATGCTGGCCGCCATGGACGGCCGCCTCGCCGAGGTCCAATGGAGGCACTATGCGTCCAGCGCCGTCACCGTGGTGCTCGCCTCCGGCGGCTATCCGGAAAACTATCAGACCGGCCAGGTGATCCTCGGCAGTGAAGGACCGTTCGCCCGCGATGTCAAAGTCTTTCATGCCGGCACCCGTCTGGTCGACGGCCGTTGCGTGAGCGCGGGCGGGCGCGTTCTCTCGGTCACCGCCCTGGCCCCCAAACTGCCGCAGGCCATCGATAAAGCCTACACCGCGGTGGGCAAGATCACCTTTGATGGAGCGTATTATCGCAAGGACATCGGCGCCAAGGGATTGGCGTATCTGTGAACCATCGGTCATTCGCAGCGGAACGATCGAATGCCTGCGAACGGATAATCTCTTTCTACTTTCTTAATCACGAGGTCTTATGAAAATTCTCATCACCGGCGCCGCCGGATTCATCGCCTCTCATATCGCCGATGCCTACATCGAGGCCGGTCATGAGGTCGTTATTGTGGACAATCTGTCCACGGGTCGCAAGGAGAACATGAACCCCAAGGCCGTTTTCCATCAGATGGATATTCGCGATAAGAATTTGAGCGCGATTTTTGAACAGCACCGGTTCGATGTCGTCAACCATCATGCGGCGCAAATGGATGTGCGGCGTTCGGTGGAGGATCCCATCTACGACGCTGAGGTCAACGCGCTGGGCTTTCTCAACCTGTTGCAGAACTGCGCGCATACCGGCGTAAAAAAAGTCATCTTTGCCTCTTCCGGCGGCGCCATCTACGGCGAACAGGAACTGTTTCCAGCGGACGAGTCGCACAAAACCCAACCCTACTCGCCCTATGGCATCACCAAACTGATCGGTGAAAAGTATCTGTTCTTTTACCATCTGACTTACGGCTTGCAGTACGTCGCCCTGCGCTACGCCAATGTCTACGGCCCGCGGCAGAATCCGCATGGCGAGGCCGGCGTGGTGGCCATTTTCTGCGAGCGCATGCTCGCCGGCCGGCAGCCGGTGATCTACGGCAGCGGCGAACAGACCCGCGACTTTGTCTTTGTCAAAGACGTCGTCGCCGCCAACGTCGCCGCTTTGAGCGTGGTGGGCTGCGACACATTCAATGTCGGCACCGCGGTGGAGACCTCGGTTAATCAACTTTTTCAAAAGCTCAATAAACTGACCGGCGCGCGGATGCCGGAAAAGCATGAGGCGAAAAAAGAGGGCGAGCAAATGCGCAGCGTCATTAACCCCGGCAAAGCGGGCCGCGGACTGGGGTGGAAGCCCCGTTGGTCCATCGACAGCGGTCTGGCGGAGACCGTGGCCTATTTTCGTCAGAGCCAATAGGATGGGACGGTCGTTATGAATGGACACAGGCCCCCCAGCCGCTCTCCGGACCGCCATCAGGAGCTATCCCTCAAGACCGGCATTCTCGGCGATTCGGAAAAGATCGTCCAACTGCTGGAGACCATCGAACAGGTGGCGCCCACGGACATTACGGTTTTGATCAGCGGAGAGAGCGGCACCGGCAAAGAGCTGGTCGCGCGCGCCATTCACCACCTCAGCCGGCGCCAGGACCAGCGCCTGGTGACCGTGAATTGCGGCGCCATTCCCGAAGGGATCATCGAATCGGAACTCTTTGGGCATGAAAAGGGCTCTTTTACCGGTGCGGTGAGCAGCCGCCGCGGCTATTTCGAGCAGGCCCATCAGGGCTCCATTTTTCTCGACGAGATCGGCGATCTGCCGCTGATGACTCAGGTGAAACTGCTGCGCGTTCTCGAATCCCACGAGTTCATGCGCGTGGGCGGTACCACCGTGCACCAGGTGAATGTGCGCGTGATCACCGCCACGCACAAGGACCTGGAGCAAGAGGTGCGCAAAGGCCACTTTCGCGACGATCTTTTTTTTCGGCTCAACGCCGTACGCATTCATGTGCCCAGTCTGCGGGAACGGCCGGAGGATATCCCGCTGCTGGTGCGCAAATTCGCTGATGATTTCTGCCGGGACAACCACATCGAATTTGAGGGCTTGACCGAAAGCGGTCTGAACCGGCTGCAGCACTATCATTGGCCCGGCAATATCCGTGAATTGAAGAACATTGTTGAAAAGATGATTGTCCTGGAACGCGGACGCCGTTTGGATGATCGCATGGTGGGAACATACCTTAACGAGCCTGCGGTGGCGGGCAAGAATCTACCCATGACCGTCCATCTCACTAAAGAGGAGATGGAGCGCGAGTTTCTCTTTCGCCTTCTCCTCGAGATAAAAAGTGAAATCGCTCAATTGCGCGAGTTGATGGTGGCGCAGTCGCGTCCCAGTTATCATCTCAATCCCTGGCGCGAAGACCAGACCATCGATTATTTTGAGACCACGGAGGAGGAGAACGGCGGAAAAAAAGCGGAACGCAAATCCGTGGCCGACATGGAAAAGGAGATGATCCGTGCCGCTCTGCTGCGCACCGGCGGCAATAAACGCAAAGCCGCGCAGCTGTTGGGCTTGAGTGAACGAACGCTCTATCGTAAGATTGAACGCTATGAAATCAAATAATCCGCAGGGAATCGGTGTTCGGTGGGGCTTGCACGGCTGGGCGCGAATGGGCCTGTTGCCGCTGTTGCTGACCGCGGCAATGTTTTTGCGCTGCGGTCTCTATTCGTTTTCAGGTTCCTTGCCGCCGCATCTCAAGACGGTGGCCGTGCCGCTGTTCGAAAACCGGACCGCCGAGTTTGCCATTGCCGAAGATCTGACTGATGCGGTGCTCAAAGAGTTCACCCGCGACAACAGCCTGAAAATAGGTGAACGCGGTTCAGCGGATGTGCTGGTGGAGGGCGCTGTGATCAGCCTCGAGGATCGCGCCGGCGCTTTTGATGCCGCTGAACAGGTGGAGGATTTCAAGGTGTACCTCA
>CAZKQR010000055.1:0-12322 GCA_964554965.1 uncultured Cytophagia bacterium
GTCCGCTGACCGGTATGCGCACATCGGCCTCAGGGAAACGGGTTTTCAGGCGTTGACCAACCCGGATCAGCATGCTGATGCGGCCGGCGGTTTTTGGATCAAACGGCTCGAGTTTCAACAGCTGTGCGGGATCGTGAAACAGCGGTACGGTGATCGTCGGTATGCCGAATCCTTCAGTCGGGGTCACCTGGGCGCCATAGGCCTCCGCCTCCGGATTATAGATATCGATGCCGACCGTGACCGGGGTATGATGGTAGAGTTCATAGGCCGCGGCGTGGGCTTGATAGAGCAGCTCTTCGTTTCGCGAAACCTCCCAGGGCGTGCGATGAATGACCGCCGCCGCATGTTCATAGACCGCCGGCTGAAAAAAAAGAGCAGGATCCCGCATCAATAGTCCCTTGTTTTGTGATATTCATCGAGCATGGCCATATAGTTTTCATATTTGCTGCCCACCGCGATGGAATGGCTGGCGCCGAGGATAAAGCGTCCTCCCTCTTTGGCGCAGGCCATGGCGGAGCGAACGTCCCGGCGCACCTCCTCCGGCGTACCGCTGATCAGATGCTCCACGGCCACACCGCCCCACAGAGTGATCTGGTCGCCGTAGCGCTGTTTCACCCGGGCCAGATCCATATCGGCGGTGGGTTGAATGGATTGATAGGCGTCATAGCCGATCTCGATAAAATAGTCCAGCAGACGCCAGACATTGCCGCAGCAATGTTTCATGATCTTTTGGCCATAGGTGGATTTGATGTGGCGGACCCGCTCCTTGTTGGCGTCAAGATAAAGGTCGCGAAACATGGCGGGATTGATAAAGGGGCCGGTCTTGTAGGCGAAATCATGTCCCCAGAGTACGGCATCGGCCTTGGGGTGGATCCACTGTTCATCCGCTCGTTTGAACTGACTGGCGTAGAACTGCACCGCCTTGCGGATCAGCTCCGGGTCTTCCATCAGAGTGATCATGCCCTTTTCCATGCCGCCCGGCAGAACGATGCCGATCTCTCCTCCCGAAGGGCCGCAGATGAACTTTTCACGATGAAAGGTTTCGATCACGGTGTTCAGGATGTGCCAGGAGCGTTCATCGATTTGCGGCAAAGGCGGCTCGCCCTCAAACTCTTCATGGCGAAAAACCTTTTCCTGCATGACCGGATCGTGAATGCAGGTGATATCAGCGGTAAAATCAGAGTATTTGTAGATGCGCCCCTGCCGGTCCTGCCAGGTTTTTTCATCCAACCGTTGCGGCGGATCCTCGACGGCTAGAGGGATCTCCCAAGTGGCCATAGGGAAAGTGATGATGTCGAGATCCAGCTTGCGATGCAGGGCGATATGATCTTCCAGATAGCTCTGCACCACTTCATCCTGACGCCCCTCCCAGAAAGCGATCTGGGATTTGGCTTTGGCCCGCAGATAGGTTTCATGACCGAGAATTTTTTCCACAGTATCGAAATCGACGGCGAATTCGCCGATGGGAACTCGATCAGGGATGCGGCCGGCCAGGACCGCATGCACGCGTTCTTTTGCCGTCATCGGTACCATCCCGCATGCATCGCTGTTTCGTACATGGCCAGCACGTTTTCAGTGGGTGAATTGTCCTGAATCTCATGTGTGGGCGCCAATGCGTATCCGCCACCCGGCATCATGATCTCCAGAGTGGATTGCACCGTCTTACGGACCTGGTCCGCAGTGCCAAAGGCCAATTCTCCGGCGGTGGAGATCATACCATGGAAAGACAGCTTGGCGCCATAGTTCGTTTTGAGAAAGGCCGGCGCCATGTCTTGAGCTTCCGGTTGCAGAGTGTCGGCCACGGAGACGCCCATTTCGATAAAGTCATTGAACGCCCAACTGCTGGAGCCGCAGGAGTGAATCATCACCGGCAGGTTGTAGGCTTTGGCCAGGTCGATGAATTTCTGATGCCTGGGACGAATATGCTTGCGATAAAGGCTGAGGCTGATCGTCGGGCCGCGCTGGGTGCCCAGATCTTCACCCATCCAAAAGAGATCGATGGCGCCCTTGCCGGCCTCCATGATGCGTTCCATGATTTGCAGCCAGAGGCTGGTGCTGCGATCGATCAGCAGCAACCCGGCCGGTTCATCCAGCATGAGATCCACCAACACCTGTTCCATGGTGCGCAGCATGCCCATGGAATTAATGATGTCGCCGACGCCGGGGTGGCCGACGACGACGCAATAGTCCTTGTATGGTCGGCTCAAGCGTTGAATGGCGGAATAGTCGAAATCATCCGGATTCGGGAGCTTCCAATTGGCGACGGCCTCTACGTCGGCGTTTTGCAGCGGCCAGGTGCAATAGTCCCAATAGCCCCCCCAGTCGTGTTGGACCCAGCGGCGATGGCGGCCAAAGTTATCGACCGTGATGCCCGGCAGATCCTGGTAGAGTTTTTTCCCGATGTAGGGCGCGTCGATAGCGCGAAAGTCAACACCTAATCTCTGGCGCAATGCCTCATCGTCATCCTGCCTAAGGCCGAAATGAGCTTTGAGCCGGCCGTCGATGGCCGGATTGTAAAGATAGTTGATCGGCACGCGATCCGGGATTGCATGGCCGAAAGCGGCTAACACACGGTCTTTAGGTTTCATGATCAAACTTACAAAAAGATAGGGAAAAAGAAAAGAATTTATTTTAGCGGTCGAGGAAAGATTATATAAATGCAGGAGATGTTGGTGAGTGGACTAGATCATCCTGAGTAGGGAGAGTTCTTAACCCTTGACGCAGGGTCGCTTGATGCGGGCAAGCAGAATTTTCAGTCAGCAAGGCCTGCGGCGGATGCAAAAACCAGGGCCCAGTGAAAACTAGGGTTTTTTTGCTTCGTTGATCGCCCGGGCGCGCAATTTCCCCAGAAAACCCTTGATCTCCGGATTGAGCTCGCTCAACATTTTGATGTAGCTCTGTTCGGCAAAATCAACCTCTACCTGCCGGACGTTGATCGGGTCGATTCTCAGGACCTTCTGGCATTCCTCATAAGCCGGATAGTTGATGTCAGCGACACCAGGAAATATTCCGCCGTCGACCAAGGTCTTGGCAAGCAGCAAGGCGATGTAATAATTTCCCAGATCATTGGGATGAACATGGTCGATAAAGAGGGATGGCTCCGGATAGGTTCGCTGCGAGTGCTGGACAAAATAGGATTCCACATCCGCCAGCAGCACGGAATGGCGGGAGGCCAGATCGCGGCAGATCATGGGAAAATAAGTGCGTGCGCGAAACGGCAAAAGGTCTAAATCTTTAGCCTGCAGCAAAGAAAGACCGGCGCTTTCATAATCTTTCTGCCGTACGAACGCCATGCCGGCATGATAGCTGACGCCGGCATTGGTGGAATCCAGTTGATAGAGACGCTGCCAAATTTCCAGGGCTTTTACCATATCGCCCGAATTGAACGCGCTTTTAGCCTGGGTGTCGAGCGAGTCCCAGTTGACGATGGAGCGTTTATCTCCGGCGAACTGATTTTTAGAAATAAACGGCGGAAAGGTCCAATTGGAAACCGGGGTGCACAGCATGACGCGAATACCGTGCTTGCCTGCCAGCCGGATCAGGTCTTCAAGATTGCGGCGGTAATTGTCCGCGACCACCTGATTCAAGGGGTCCTGAAACGTCACTGTGTTGTTCCGGCTCCACTGCAGATCATTCACTGTTCGGCCGCTCGTTCGCGGCGCGATCCAGCGGATTCCTTTCAGCATCCCCTGATAGAGGAACGTCCGGCGAAGACTCATAAACAGCGCATATAAAGTCCGGTTCTGATACAGCGCGGTTTTCTCTTTAGGAATGACGAATTCGTTGGGGCCGAAAAACTCATTATGGCCGGAATAGACGACCACCAAATCCGGCTTGTATTTGATTAAAGAAGAAAAGATGTCCAGGACGTTCAAGCTGTTCAAGGCGTTGCAGCCGGCGTTGAGCAATTCGATCTCTGGCAACGACCGGTTGTATTGCAGAACCGCACGCAGATAATTGGGGAAAGAGGTCGGACACTCGAATTGGGGAAATGTGTTGTAGGGGTAGCCGGCCGGCGTGGATTCGCCGACGACAAAAATGCGGAAACGTCCCCCCTTCTCCGCATGAATGGCCCGATTGCTCGCCGAAGTAGGGAACAGATCTTTCTTTTCAAAAAGAAAAAAATCGTTGAAATAGGATTGATTGAGAAAAAAAGTACCTTTATCCCGATCCCGCTTCAACGGATCGAAACGATGGGTTGCCCAGTTGGCCAGGTTCTCCAGGCCTAACCACAACCCCAACGGCAGAAGAAACAGGATCGAATAAAAGAGTATTTTTTTCGAGCGCTTCACGAGTTGGCCGCGGAAGAGGAGGTGACCGGTTCAAAAACCTTTAAATGTTCCAGGGGGTGCGAAACCATGAGATAAAAGCGGTTGCCCGCAACGACGAATTTGTGATACCAGGGCGCCCAGGGCTCCAAATCGATGCCGATGGTAACCGCCTGGGGAAGCACAAAAGACTTGATTCGCTTGAACTTGAAATCGTACTGGTCAATAGTCTGGCAAAACACGGTTTCCTGTGAGAGCTTGGGATTGACCCGCAGAACAAAGATCCCATCCTGATTCACATACATATCTTCCATATGGAAGACAAAGGTCGTGTTCTCCGAATTGCGCACCGGCTCCAGTTTCTTTTTCAATAGCAGCTTTCCCGATCGATCATAGAGAAAGGCAGAGTCCAAAAGAGTGGGAACATAGGCGATCTCGCCCGTGGGGATAAATGCGGCGAAAGCGAAATCCACGCCAGCCAATTTGTAAAACACGCTGCGCGGCGATCGGAAAGTGTGCAGGAGCGTGCCAGAGGCGTCGTAGGTCTCCAGGCAGTAGCCGAATTGACCTTTATCGCCCATGCGGTTGACGAGAATGAGCCCGTCCGGGGATACGCTGACCGCTCCGCGTCCGCCGATGATGATGCTTTTGCGGAACTGTCCGTCCAGTGAATAGAACTGTAACGAACCGAGATTGTGCAGGATCAGAGTCGTGTCGATAATTTGCACAGAGGATGGACGGTTAATATAGCCGTCTCCCGAACCATAGCGGATCAGCTCTTTGATAAAAGCGCCGCCGGCGTCGAATTTGCTCACCGTGGCTTTGTCCACATCGAGGATGTAGAAATTTCCGGCTTTGTCCATGGCCAGATGTTTGACTCTGGTGAAAAATTCCTCTGTGGCGGCTGGGATCTGCAAATGAAAAGAGGTCTGCTTTAGTTCGATGGTCGGCGTTTTGCTGCATGAGCAAAACAAGCCAACCAGAAGGAAGAGGAGCGGTGTTTTTTTCAACATACATCCTGTTTGTTAGTCATAAAGGACAACGAGTGTGAAGGAAGAACCACGGTGCAGAGTCCGGCTGTCATCAACGGCTCATGGATAAAAATGCGGCCGCTCGAACAGCAAGACGTGACCAGGTGGCGCCCCTCTGTTCAGCATAATCATGGTAGTGAAACGGATATAAAAAAGCGGGAGATTCGCAAGCGAAGATCGGTTGCGAATCCCCCGCCGTTTATATAGGCTTCTGCTATCGGATCACTCCTGAACAGAAGCCGTCATACCTTAGAACTTGAACGACACCGACAGACGATTCACATCATCCATCAAGCTAAATTGAGACCAGCTGTAGTCGACGACCAGATCGTGGCCGCTGTAAGGCAGCACGATGCCGGCGCCCAGAGACAGGCCTTCGTCGGTGCGCGCATAGGTCTTTTGATCGTACCAATGGTCACGAGTGACTTTTTCAACAATCTGGTAAGAGGAGCGGGGACCAAACTCGTCCTTCATGCCCATATAGTTGAATTTGTAACCGGCGCGGAAATTAACGTTTTTCAACACGGTGGCTTCCACACCGCCGAGGATCATCTGATCGGCGTCCAGCGGTTTGGTTGCATCCACATAACCCTTGAACGAAAAATCGTCCGACTGGATCATGCTCATGGAAACGCCGAAGCTGAACACCATAGGCAGGCTGAACGGCACGTAATAATAATTGAGATCGCCGCCCAGGTTCTGGATGCGGGCCCCGATGGCCAGATCGCGATAGCCGAGCATATAGATGGCGCCGAAATCAAACGCCACGGTTCCAACGGTTTCCACATCGATTTTCTCGCTGTAGTATTTCACCGTGGCGCCCATGGACAGTTTGTCGGTGAATTGTCTGGCGTAGCTCAATCCGATGATGGCGGAATTGTAATCGAACATGGCTGCGTCCGTATACTCCACTCCTTCGAGACCGGGCTGAACATCGCGGTTGGCTTCGATATCATTGATGCCGGACATCAAGCCGCCCAGGGCCAGAGTTCCCCAGCTGCCAAAGGAGTGCGACACCGCGAAGGCGTTGTGGTTGATGTCGGCAATCCATTTGTTGTAGGAAAAAGTGACCTGGGTTTCCCCTTCCGGCAAAGAGATACCGGCGGGGTTCCAAAATACCTGATTGACGTCGTTGGTCACAGTCGTGATGGCTGAACCGATACCGACCGCTTTGGCGCCGACACCCACTTTCAGAATCGACGCGCCCGAGATTCCCGTTTTTTTCATGGTCTGCGGGAAGGCGGCAACGGCAAGCACCAGCAGAAAGACGACCAACAGCGTGGAGATTGATTTATGTCTCATAGAGCATCTTCTCCTTCAAATAATAGGCTGTTTCATTAGACTTAGCGTTGAATGGCCAAATAGCCCTTTTGTTGGCCGCCGGGATACTCCGCTAGCCAAATGTACAAACCGCTGGATACTTCCGGGCCGTCTTTGGTGAACATGTCCCAGAACAGAGCACCGTTGGTCGGGTCTGTACCTTCGTACTCGAGCACTGACATAATCTGACCGGCCAGATCCAGGATGGTGATGCGGGTGTCGGAGGTCAGGTTGTAGAACTGGATTTTGTGCTCAAGGCCGACATCATGAGGAGCTTGTACTTTGTAAGGATTCGGCTTGACCATGATTTTCTTTTCGCCTTTGACTAATGTGGCAGCAGTGACGCGGGGCGGCTGCAGCACAAAGTTGGCGCCAAGAAATTTCTTTCCAACCAGATCGGTCGTGGGATACTGAGCGGCGCCGGCGGCAAAGTGATACGTGCCGTACCAGCGGCCGTCACGGCCGTTCCAGTTGTCTTTATGCGTTTCCAGGCTGGTGAACGGCACGCCGGCCACAGTGCCGGATTCGTTGTCAAAAGCTGAAACATAGTACCAATAGGTGTAGCCGGTCTTTACCTGCTCATCCATATCGACGAACTGATAGGGATAGGCGGCTTTTTCGCTGCCGGCATTCTGATAGTCCGCCTTGGTCAAATCCTCTTTGGGAATGTAGGCGATGATCTTCCACGGACCGGAGGGATTGGCGTCCCAGTCGATGCGGAAGCTGGCCGGGCGGCTGTAATTCGGGTTGATGGGTTTGCTGTAGCGGGATTCCAACTGATCATCGGTGGCGCCGATGTCGGCAGCGGTCTGATGATGGTAGTTGTCCAGATAACGGATGCCGAACTTTTCGTAATTGACTTTCGGATAGGCCGTGGTGCGATAGATCTTGTAACCGGCGAAATCCGCAGCCGATTCGGCGACTTTATTCCAGATAACCTGGGTCTTGTAGCCACCCTGGGCTTCCACCGCGTTCAGCTTCATATCCGGCATGGGCGGAGGCACAGGCAGATTCCAGCCGTTTTCATAAGCATAACGGGCGGTTTTCAACGACTGGCGCATACCGGCAAGACGATAACCGGCATATTCCACCCAGACGACCGTCATAGTTTCGCCGACCTTTAATGCAAAGGGGCCGACGCCGTTGTTGCCGTTGCCGTCAAAGTTGTAATAGGTCGGCGGCATACCGCCGTCGGTCCAAGTGTCGGCATCCGGGATCGCCGGGCTGGTTTTGCCCGGAAAATTCTTTTCCCAGTTCTGCAGCCACTTGCGGGTGTATTTCATATCGCCCATGGGCTGGCCGCGTTCCGCTTCCGGTTTGACAATACCGACGAAAGAGAGCGGATCGCCGGCGGTGTAGGGTTTGGTGACGTCAAAATAATTGGGATCAGGCTTTACTTCACTCAAAGCCGATACCTGCCAGCTTTTGCCGCCGTCCTCGTACCAGGTGCCGGAGGCCAACAGGAAAGCCAGATAGGGTTTGCCGGTACCGCCGCTGGGGAACTCGCGGGTGACCGAAGTATACCAGCCGCGCTTGGCGCCTTCACCGATCGGGTGGCTGTCGTAAATGGTCTTTTTATCCGGCGCCGCAATGCCCTGATCCATGGGGCCTTGCTTTACCGCTAAATAGCTGGAACCATCCCACAGGTCACGGTTGACGCCACGGCCGTCGCGATAGCCGATTTTGCGTTCGCCGTCCGGCGCCCACAGATCAGCGCCGATGAGGGACTGAGTGACATTGGTATCGAATTCAAAGGTGGCATCCCAGGGATTGCCGCTCGGATCCGGGCTGGCATCATAGCCGGACATTCTGGACGTCGCCCAGGACTGATTCCAGCGGTTGCCGGAGGTGTTGTTGAACATGGAGCCGATGATCTCTTTGCTTTCGATAACCGTCAGAGCTTCGATATCATGGTTGGTGCGTTCGTAGACGCCGTCGCCGTTGGTGTCCTGGTTGCCGCTGTTGGTCAGCTGCAGTTCCATGGCAATCCAGTCGTTCATATTGGCTTCGTTGCAGTTGAAAGCACGAACGCGCATCTTGACGTCCACGCCGATGTTGGTCGGAAAAGCGCATTCATAGACCATCTGATTGCGCTCGGTGGCGCTCTTCCAGGGAACGCCGCCCTTGGCATCGGCATTAGTGGATACGCCGCCCAATACCGTGAGCCACGAAGCATTGATGTACTGCTTGGCGCGCGGATCGGTGTCCGTGGTGAAATTGTTGAAATTAGGAATTTTGCTGTATTCGGTCATGTTGAAATTATGACCCCAGGGGATGTTGACTTCAGATCCGCTGGGATACATTTTGGTCGGCGTCGTCCATTGACGTTCCAAACAACCCAATTTCATCAACATGGAGTTTTTGGAAGGATCCGTATTAGACTCGCCGGAGTATTTAAAGACCGCGGTGGGGGCAAAGCTGTCCCAGAGGTCGCCACAGGTCATAACACCGACCCCAGGATACTCTGCGGCAAAAACCGACCCGGCTAATACCCATGTAAAGATTAGAAAGCCAAGGAATCGTTTTGTCTTGTTCATCCTATTTCTCCTCTTATTGGCAATTTTTTAATTAGCCTGTTGCCGGTTAAAACTGGAACTCGAAACCTGCATACAGTTCGCGCGCGATGCCGAGGTACGGGTTGCCGTACTGATCCACGGTACGATAGTAGGGGCCGTAAGGATCTCCGCCCAGTTCGTACCGCGTGTCATAGTTGGTGGCATCGTAGCTGAGGATGTTTTCACGATCGAGAATATTCAAGGCCTCGGCAAAGATACCGACCTTGGTGCCGCCGATCTTGAAATACTTGGTCAAACGCAGATCAGCCTGCAGGAAATAATCGCCATTGAGTTTCTCTTCGTAGCGCTGATTGGTGATGCCCACGGTTTTGTTGTAGCGCCAGGGGCTCTTGTAGGTGGTCATGGAAGAGAGCCGGAGGTCCAGCGGCAGATCGAACAGCAACGTCAATTTGCCCTTCCAGTCGTTGAAGCCGCGGGCGTAGCTGGGCCAGTTGTAAGCGAGATCCCAGTCGTAGGCATCATCCTGGGTGTTGTAGTACAGGGTGTTGCGGGCGTTTTTGTTATCGGGCGCCAGACTCAGCGCGGCAGAGGATCCCTTGTCATAGGCATAGGAAACACTCAGGTTGCCGGAGAGGCCCAGGAAGCCAAAATACTTTTCGGCAGCCGGACGTTTCCACAGGTTCAGCTCGATGCCGCGGCTGTCGCGATAGCCCCAGGCTTTCATATAGGTTGAGCTGCTGAAGGCGATCTTGTTTACGTTCAGCGTATAGCCGGCGAGGCCGGAATTTCTCGTATCACGATAATAAGCAGTGATGTCAAAATTCCAGTCTTTGGCAAAGGACACGTTCATACCGATTTCGTAGGCAGTCGCTGTTTCCGGATCCGGATCATACATATACCACTGCGGCAGAGACGGATTGCTGAAATAGCCGTAATTTTTCAGCGTGGTGCCAAAGTAAGGGCGAGTGGTGTAGATGCCCCAGCTGTAGTGCATGGCGGCGTTGTCGGTGATGGGATGAGAGATGCCCAAGCGGGGGCTGAAATAGACGTGGGTTTTGGAATCCACCTCTTTTTTCATGCCCAGCACCACATTGCTGTTGGACAGCGTATCAATCACAACCGGATCCAGAGGATTTTTCGGCAGCTGGGTATCCATGTTGTACGCGTCGACACGCAGACCGGCGTTGACGATGATGCCCTGATACTCGATGCGATCCTGAATGTAACCGCCACCGTTCCACGGATTGAGTTTGTAGATAACGGTCTCATAGGGGAAGAACTTGTCGTAACCGGTCACCGACGAGGCCAGTTCATACCAATCTATGGTGTTGTAATCATACTGCACACCGGCTTTGAGCTGGTGATTAAAGTTGATCTGTTTGGTGAAATTGCTCTGGAACGTAGCCGTGTTCGATTTGACGTCTTCATAGAGATAGCCCGGCAGACCGACGCGGATCTGGTTGCCCCAGTCATCGATCTGATAGTTCTGGTCGTTGCCCGGGGTTACGTTGAAAATACGCGAAGTGGTGTTGATAAAGTACTGATCGACCAGCTCTTTGGTGTCAAGGAGCATCCAGTCGCCGTAATTGTCATATTGGAGTTTGCCATCCACCGGAGCATAGCCGTAGGTGCGATGGTTGTTGACGTAGCTGACCGTAGTCTCCAAAAAGGTGGAAGCGTTGAAAAATTTATTCCAGCGCAGATAACCCATGGCGCCCAGACGATCGTTGACCGGCTGGCCTTCCAGGAAAAACTGGTACATGTAGGTGTACTGACGGTTTTTCCAACCAAACAGCTTGCCACCGTCATCCAGTTTGCCCATCAGGGTGAGTTTGTTGGTTGAGGTCAGGTCATAGTTCAATTTCAGCGAGGTGCCGACATTACGCTGAAATTCGCCGGGGAAACGGCCGTGATCGTTGAGCAGATTGCCGGTCAAGAAGAAATTGCCTTTGGAGGTCAACGGACCGCCGAAGAACATTTCCGCGCTGATGCGCGGATCGGCGCCGTATTCATACTTGTCCGGAGACCAATCAAAGTAGCCGGCCTTGGCCTGATCTTTGGCGCTGGTGGAGTTCAACAGCTTTTGTTTGTAGTCGTTGTACACGGTCGCGGCAGACCGGCCGCCCATTCGGGAATCCGGAGGGACGCCGTCATAGACGTTCGGGCCCGCATGATCCAATCCGCCCATGCTGGAACGGACGAACACTTTGCCCGAGTATTTGTCACTGCCGCTGCGGGAGGCCAAGTTGACAATACCGCCGGAAGCGGAGTATTCCGCGTTCAGCGTACCGGCGATGACGTTAACTTCCTGAACCTGGCTCTGGGCCACATTCACCGAAGTCTGCACCATGCCGGCGGTGCGGCCACTCTGGCTTTCAGAGGTTTCCCATTCACCAGTGGTGCTCGTACCGCTGTTGTCGGTGTGGCGCACGTTGGTGTATGCCGTGCTGGCCATACCGACTGCGAACATCGGATCGGTGACGTTGACGCCGTCCACCAGGTAGCCGACGCCGACTTTATTGGCGCCGCGCATGGCCTGAGTCGTCACCGAGCTCTGCAATACTTCGTTGAGGCTGGCGACCGGAAGAGTGTTGTCGATGAGTTCATCGGAGAAGGTCACTTTGGTAGCCGTCATGGTTTTATCGATGGGGGGACGCACAGCGACAACGGTCATGGTTTCGCCCGCGATCACCGTTTGTTTCATTTTGGCGGATAATTCAGTGGTGCGATCCAAGTTGACCGCTACACCCTGCACATCCTGACCAATGTAACCCATGAATGAAAACTTGACTGTGTAGCTGCCCGGAGGAACGTTCAGGATAAAGTACTGGCCCTGAATGTTGGTCACCGCGCCCATTTGGGTTCCGGCAATCTGCACGTTTACGCCGGGAAGGGGTTCGCCGGTAGAGGCGTCGGTCACCGTTCCCGAAACTTTGCCCAAAGCGGCAAAAGCCGGAGATCCAAATAAAACGACGCACAGCAGACTTGCGACAAATGTCACAAGCAGCTTTTTCGAGATTTTCCTCATACTTTGAGTCCTCCAAATTTTTTGTTTTTGACTCGTTGGTACTCTGTTTGAAAGAGTCACGTCCTGTACCGATTCGCCTGGCTGCCCGGTCGCTGTGCGTCCCGGCAGTTTCGGCTTACTCTTTCTGCCAATTGTACTCTCCTTTTCCTTCTCCTCCTT
>CAZKQR010000055.1:12422-13829 GCA_964554965.1 uncultured Cytophagia bacterium
TGTTCATATAAAGGAGTATCTCTTGTTCCTGCTTCATGGCGCCGGTGGCAGATACATCCGCCAAACTAATGGCAGCGGCGGCGGCCGCAAAGCGCAGACAGTCCGGCAGGGGCCAAGCCTGGTGAAGGCCGTGCAGAATGGCTGCTGAAAAAGCGTCCCCTGCGCCGGTATTGCCCTTGTACTCTTGCTCGGGAACCATAAAGTTGGGCTGAATGAGCAGTTCGGTTTCCTGACTATACGCGTAATTAGGTCCCCGACTGCCGCAGTGCACGATCGCGCGACCGGCCCGATAGGTAAGCACCAGACTTTTGCAGGCGTCAGCCGGATCCGTTTGCCCGGTGAGCGCACAGGCCTGATCGTCGTTGATGCAACAAATATCCAAAAAGTGCAGTGCATCACGATATCGTAAAAATTTCCACAGATTGTCGGCAGTAGGCGTGACAAAATCCAGCGCAGTCCATAGTCCCATCCCCTGCGCTTTCGCCAGACAGCGTCCCATCGCTGCGCCGTATTCTGCATCCGCAAGATCGAACTGCGGCATTAAAAGTCCATAACCGAACTGGACGATCTTGTGACCTCGCAGCAGGTTAAAATCGATATCGTTTTCCGAAAAAGAGCCCATGGCGCCCAGAGTGTGACGAAAGATGCGTTCGATCGATCCATCCGGCATGCGGATGTGCACCACCTCGGTGCAGGAGGTGGCGTTCTGCGTATCCACCACCAGGTGGGCATCCGGAATGCCGTTCTCCCGCAACTGCCGGCGGACGAGCTCGGCCCGATGATCCTCGCCCACTTTGCCGATGACCGTGATTGGATAACCGCCGTTGATTTTGGCCAGATCCAAGCCGACGTTCAACGCCATGCCGCCGGTGCTGTAAACAAGTTCTTCACCAGCCAATTCATGCGCATCGACGAATCGGCCGGCATCGACATAAGAAAGCTGACCCGGTGCGATCGCCGGCGTCAATTCATCCACCAGACAACTACCGATAAGAGCAATGCCGTTTGTGTCCGCCACCATCAGTTGACGCCTTTCTCAGAGTGAAAATCAGTTGAAAACTCGGCAACCTGCCGGACCACAGAGGCGTAGGATTCAGCGGTTTTGCTCCAGCTGAATCGGCCGGCCTGAAGAAAGCCTTTTTGCACCATGGCATAGTAGCGATCCGGCTGGGTCCGGTAGAGCGCACTTGCCTGGATGAGACAGTCAGCCAGAGAGTCCGCCATCGCAGTGAACCAGCCATTCTGTTTGCGCAGCGCCGCAATGGGCGTGGACATAAAAGTCTTGATTCTTTCGGAGACGGCTGCGTCGGCCGGCTCGCGATACAGCAGTCCGCTTGCATTTGGTTCGATCTGATCGATCAGCCCTCCGGTCGCGCGGGCGATGGTCACCGTGCCGTTGGCCATGTA
>CAZKQR010000055.1:13929-16616 GCA_964554965.1 uncultured Cytophagia bacterium
GATCGATCAGCCCTCCGGTCGCGCGGGCGATGGTCACCGTGCCGTTGGCCATGTACTCGATGGCAGCGCCGAACGGCTCATAGATGGACGGCATCAGCCCAAAAGTGCTTCCGGCCTGCAGCTCCGCAAAGCCCTGTTTCATGCGCATGGGAAACACAGTGAGGTTGCCCCGGCATTTGCAGGCAACCTCATAAAAGTAATCCAAATCCGCTGCGCGCACCGGCATGGGCGTCAAGACCACTTTGATGTCGTCCCGGTTGAATTTCTCCAGAGCGCACAACAGCACATCAAACCCTTTTTGCATCAGGTCCAGCCGGCCGCTCATCACCAGGATCGGCACGTCGTCGGGCAGATCCGTCAACGGTCCTCTTCGCCAGCTGAGCTCACCGAAACGCTCGACCGGCTGGTAGGTATCCAGAATCTGCAGCAGCTGATGACGGTTTTTCAGTTTGATCTCTTGCAGCTCGGCCAGAGTGTGATTTTCTCTTTTAGGGAATTGGTTCGAAAAAGGAATGAACGGTCCATTGTTGACGCCCCGTACTCCGTTCTTGTTGAAATAAGACTGCAAATGAGGAGTGAAATGAACGGTCTGCAGAACCTCTTGAGTGAACTCCTGGGCAAAGGTGTCGCTCACCGTGGTGATAGGTGCATCGATCAGAGAGAGCCCGATCTGATAGGCGGTGGCGCCGGAATAAAGAAACCGGCTGACATGATCCACTTTTTCCCCCGGCATCACCTTTTGGATGGCCGCACAGCTTAGAAACGCGTCATAGGGATTGTGCATGGTAATCATGGACAGGCAGGATGTGATGACTCCGGACAGCATCGCCTGCTTGCCGGTAAGCGCCAGTAAAGCTGTTTGCCACTCTTGCAAGTGCAGGACGCTTCCCTCCTCCAAGCCGAGCGCCCGCAACGCATAGGGGATCGCCAGGCAGAAAAAGAGCGAATTGTCCACCAAAGCCTTCTGGTTTTCCACCGGTTGGTCGGGGAAATACAGGTAAGGATCGCCGATGGCATTCCGGGCGTTGAAGAAGCCATCCGCTTTGATATAATACTCATTAAGGCCGTCTTGCGCAGGAGCCTGTTTCTCCGGAATGGTTCGATACAGTTCGGTTTTAATTAAGCTGTCGGCAAAGGGCACTAACCATTCATGGCCGGTCTTTTGCAGACGTTCGCTGTTCATCAGATGGGGATAATAAGGCGAGAACAGCTGCACCGACTGATACAGGCCCAGCGCCCGAGTATACGGAAGGATGTTAACCGTGACCGCAGCCAGGCCGCCACTTTTGGCGAAGCGGTTTTCAAAAGAACAGAAGCAATAATGGCGGGCGCGAAAAAGCTCGTAGATGCGGCGAAGCTGGTCCGCCTCCGCACTGGTGAAATACAGGCCCAAGCTGCTCCAATCGCGCTCAAAACCGGATGGGGTATGCATGCCTACTCCGATGAGTTCATTTGAATAGTTTAATCATTTGGCGAGTGTAATTCAAGGAAATTTTTCCAAGCCCGGTTGCAGCCCGATCTCTCGCCGCATGAGAATTGTCTTGACCTTTATTCAAGGAAATTTTAGTTTATCCCGCCACAGAGCTGAGCTCTTTTTCTACCAACTGCCCGGAGGGTGCTATGCCGATTCGTTCCCTGTTTGGCCTCATTCTCGCCTTGACCGCTGCCGTCGCGGCAGCACCGAACATCGTCTTTGAGGATTTTTTTAAAGATCAATCTCTGCGCATCGATTATTTTCATATCGGGAATGCCCAGGAGGAAACCATCACCATCGACCAGATGTGTGTAGAGCCGAAATGGCCGGGCAGCACCGTTCATCTGGTCTATCCGTTCGACTATGGCCGCTATGGTGTGCAAGTATACAGCATATCCGGCAATCAACTGATCTACTCCAAGGGATTCGATGGCATGTTCGGCGAGTATAAAACCACCACGCCGGCGCTCGACGGAGTGAAGAGGACCTTTCAACGTTCACTGCGCATCCCCATGCCGTTACAGCCCTTCCTGCTGGTGATCGAACTGCGGGATAAGGACAACATCCCCAGACCGATTTTCAAGCAACGGATCGATCCGAATGATTATCATATCCTGCGTGAGACCGCAGCCGCGGGCGACCAGGTTTTCACGATCGTGTCCAACGGCGACTGCCACAGCAAGGTGGATCTGGTCTTTCTCGCAGAAGGCTATCGCTTGGCGGACCAGGAAAAATTCGTCAAAGATGTGAACAGCGTCATCGAGTCCATGTTCGCCATCGAGCCTTTCAAAGGCCATCGCTCCGATTTTAATATCCATGCCATACTGCGGCCGTCGCCGGAATCGGGCGTGGATCAGCCGCGCGAAAAAGAGTGGCGCAAGACCGCTTTCAACGCCTCCTTCAACGCCTTTGACGTGGACCGCTATCTGTTGACCGAGGAGGGCATTCGCATTCAGCAGGCTGCCGGCCAGACGCCCTGCGACGCCCTCGCTATTCTAGTGAACCATAGCCGCTACGGTGGCGGTGGAATTTTCAACGATTACTGCATCAGCACCGTGGACAATGAACGCAGCAAAATGGTGTTCGTCCATGAATTCGGCCATTCGTTCGGGGGATTGGCGGATGAGTACTATTCCTCTGAAGTCGCCTATAACGATTTTTATCCCCAAGGCGTAGAGCCTCCGGAGCCCAACATCACCGCCTTGCTGGATCC
>CAZKQR010000056.1:0-1338 GCA_964554965.1 uncultured Cytophagia bacterium
GGCCCAAGCTCTACGGTATGACACCGGCAGAAGACGCGGTGATCGCTGAAGAGCGGCCGATCATCTCCTGTTTTCATCTTGACAAGATCAGCCCGGTGGATCCGCAGCGCGTGAGCATCACGCTGGACGGCCGGGACGTCTCCGAGCAGGCGGAGAGGCAGGCGGCGTTTTCTACGTATCAACCGTTTGAACGGCTGCAAACCGGAGAGCACACGGTGTCGGTACGAGCGGTCAACCAAGCGGGCTTTGCCGGCGAGCGGACCTGGCGGTTTATCCTTTCACCGCAATCCGGCGTGCAGACGGATCAGACGCCGAGCTCGTCTTTTCTTTTCGCCGCTTTTCCGAATCCGTTTAATCTGCAAGCGACGATTCGGGTGCAGCTGCCTCTTCCCGGGACCGCGGCGGTGGAGATCTTTTCTCTAACCGGCGCCCGGGTGAAGACGCTCTACTGCGGCGTACTCGCTCAAGGTCAATTCTATTGGAACGGCACGGATGAATCCGGCGGAGCGGTGGCCAGCGGACTCTATCTCTGCCGGCTGCTGGCGCCGGGCCGGCGCCACACCATTCGGCTGATGCTGCTTAAATAAGGAACGATTGATCCATGATCAATAACATTATTTTCGATTTTGATTCTGTCATCCTGTGCGCAGAGGGAGTGGAGCTGATTATGCAACAGGCGCTGTTGCGGCTGGATGAGAAAACGCGGCTGCAGTGCACCAGCAAATTGAACCAGATCACGTATCTGACGGATATCGGTGAAACGCCCATGGCCGAGGCCATGCAGGAACGATTCGCCCTGGCTCCGTTGTATCGCGAGGATGTGGAGGCCGGCGCCGCTCAGCTTCTCGCCGCCCTGAGTCACAAAGTCCGTGAGACCTTTGCCGTGTTGCGCACGGCGGGCAAACGTCTTTTTGTCTTTAGCACCGGATCGGATGAATGGGTTCGGCCGGTCACCCGGGCGCTGCAAGTGGAGGACGACCATGTGTTCACCAATCAGCTGCTCTATGATGACCAGGGCCGGGTCACCGGCTTTGATGAGAAGAATCCGCTGTTTCTCAGCGTGGGCAAAGGGTACATTGTGGAGCAATTGAAAAATGACGGGCGTTTGCCCGGCGGTACGGCCGTGGTCGGCAACGGCGCATCGGATCTGGCGATTCGGACTAACGGCAGTGCGCAGATGTTCGTCTATTTCTCCACTCAGCGGGCGCATGAAGAGATACGCCGCCAGGCGGATTTCAGTGTGGATGTTCTCGATCAGATGTTGCCGTTGTTTTTTTCCGAAGACGAGCTTTCCCACGAGCGCATGCAGGCGATCTATGCGCAGAATGGATTCGGCAA
>CAZKQR010000056.1:1438-12884 GCA_964554965.1 uncultured Cytophagia bacterium
TGGCTCAAGAGCGCCGCCGGCTGCGCAGAGATTCGCGGCAAAACCGTGGGCATCATCGGCTATGGCCACATCGGCTCCCAGGTGTCGGTGCTGCTGGAAAATCTGGGCATGTCGGTTCTGTTTCACGACATTGTCGACACATTGCCGCTGGGCAACGCCCGCCGCGCCAATGGGTTGGAAGAGCTGCTGAAGAACGCAGACGTGGTCACCCTGCATGTTCCGGACACGCCGGAGACCCGCAATTTGATGGACGCGTCGCGAATACAAAAAATGAAAAAGGGCGCGGTTCTGATCAACTCGAGCCGCGGCAAAGTGGTGGATCTGGCCGCCTTGCGGGCGGCGCTCGATGAGGGCGTGCTCTCAGGCGCGGCGCTGGACGTGTTTCCGGAAGAACCGGATCAACCCCAGGATGTCTTTGTCTCTCCGCTGCAGGGAGCGGCCAATGTCATCCTCACCCCACACATCGGCGGCAGCACACAGGAGGCGCAGGTCAACATCGCCAACTATGTAAGCGATAAATTGCTGCGTTTCGTGCAAACCGGCGCCACCGCCGGGGCGGTCAATTTTCCGGAAGTGGATCTGCCGCGGGTGCCTCACACTCATCGCATCCTGCACGTCCATCGTAACGTGCCCGGCGTGTTGGCCAAGATCAACAGCGTCTTTGCGCGGCGCAACATCAACGTGGCGGGCCAGATGCTGCAAACCAAAGAGCGCATCGGATATCTGATCGTGGATGTGGATCAACAGGTTTCGAATCAGGTGCTGGACCTGATGCAACACATCACTGAAACCATCAAGGTAAGAAAAATCGCGTGAAAGGGGACCGGCGGCGATGGCAACGATCTTTACCACCCGGTTAAACGTGCGCAGCTATGAGCTGGATTCGTTCGGACACGTCAACAATGCGACCTATCTCAACTATCTCGAGTACGCCCGCGGCGACTATCTGCGTCAGCGGGGTTTGTCTTTTGAGGATTTTCACCAATGGGATGCCAGGCCCTACGTGGTCCATGTGGCGATCAGCTATCGAGCGTCCTGCCGGGTGCATGACGATTTGGAGATACGCGGATGGATCTCTGCGTGGTCGCGGACGGGGTTTGTGATGTCCTTTGAGTTGTTCAATCACAGCAGCGGCCGCCTGGCGGCGGAGGCGCAGTTAAAGTTCGCTTTTGTCAATCAATCGGAAAAGGTGGTCCGCATTCCGGCGCCGTTCAGGGAAAAAATGCAGTGACGCCGGGGATCCGGCAGCGGCTCAATCGATGCGAAAGGGCGAGTTCCAGTAAAAGCGCGTCAACCCCGCGGCCGTGCCGAACCAGATATAGTCGCCGTCCGGATACATCGCGCGCACGCGGTTGTCCGGCAGACCATCCTCCATGGTAAAACGCACCCACCGTTGCCGCTCACGGTCAAATTTCAGAACGCCCTGGTCCGTGCCTGCCCACACCGCTGAGGGCGTCGCTCTGATCCGATACACGTTCAGCTCCTGGTCGTACAACCGTCCGGCGCCTTTGATCCATTCATCGGCCGTCAGGTCCAAGCCGGCAATGCCATCCTCGCCGCCGAACCACACCTCGTCCTCATTCACTGAAACCGCATAGATTCTTTGGCTGCCGGGATCGTCGAGCCCCTGATAAAAGCCGCCCGAGTCCGTCGCGCTGTCGTAGAGATAGATGCCGTACTCGGTGCCCATCCAGATGGAAGAGCCCTGTTGGTCCAGATCATAGACCGCCAGGCCGCCGAGATCGCGGTAGGCGATCGTCTGGATGCGCATTGAATCTGTGTTCACTGTTCTTTTCACCACCCGGGAGACGCCGGCTTCGGTGGCCACCCAGAGATAGCGGTCGTCCACCAGCAGGTCGTTGATGCGTTCATCCAGCAGGTGATGGACCTGATGAAAGGAACGCCACTGGTCTTTGTTGCGGTGGTAAAGCACCAGCCCGTTGCGAGTGCCGAACCACACGTGCGGATCGTCGACAGCGATGCTGGTGACGCGATCGTCGCTGAACCCCGTATGCAGATAGGCCTCGTAATAATACGGCGCATGCCGGTCAATCGCCCATTCGGTCACGCCGGCGCGGCCCGGCTCTTCCTTTTGCACGCCTCCCAGCCAAAAGGCGTCCTGGTCCGGTTCGATGGCGTCCACCGCGGGATTCCACAAACCATAGGGATAGAGCTCGAGGCGAAGCGTGGCCAGACTCGCCACCCCGGCGCCCAAGCCCCAGGTGCCGACATAGAGATTCTGAAAACGGTCGCGCAACCAACAGGTCAGCGGAAATTTGCGCAGTTCAAAATCGGTGATGGTCCGGTCCAGTTCGCTGTACATGTAACCGTCGGACATGAAAAGAAAAGGGGGATCCGGCTCCAGCGGCGCCAGGGCGCCATGCCATTGAATAACCGCGCCGGAGGAGGTGCCGGCGTGGAAATCGGCCGATGTGTTGTCAGACTCGAACCACTGCCGTTGTGAGGTGGCCAGGTAGACCCGGCGGTCATCGCCAAAGCCGATGGAGGTGATCCGCCGGTTGCCGATTTCCATTTCATCAAAGTAGCGGTTGTTCCAGATCTGCGTCGCCGGTTCCTGAAAGCTGACGCTCACATCGGTCACGCACCACAGCAGGCCGGTGTTGAAATCATACGCCACCAGATACAGGTTGTTGCTGGCCAAACCATTGCTGACGGTCCAGGGGGGATCATAGCGGTTGGTGTAGAAATCAAGACGGCTGAGGCCTCCGGTGGTGGCGAAATAGACATAGCGATCCCCCAGGCAGATGTGGCGGACAAAACGGGTGGTGGTGTAGGTGATCCAATCGCCCTGTTCATAGTGCGTGTTGCTGCGGTGAATGCGTTCCTGCGGTTGAACCCCGCTTGCCCATAGCAGGCCGGAGAGCCAGACCAGCAGGGCAAGGCGTCTGCTCAGAGTGCTGCAGCGGCGGTGTTCACAGGCACGGGTCATGACGGGTTTCCTGTGGAGTAAAGGGTTTCCACTCCATTCCCCGCCCAACCTTTTTCCCGCCACTGCTCCAGTTTGGCTCTGATTTGATGGCTCACCCGACATTGGACCAGAATCCGGTCGTGTTCATAGACAACCTGCTTGACCGTGGTGAGGTCGTACAGTCTGGCCACCACCGAAGCCCGGTCCATAGGCAGCTCGAGCTCCATGTCGCTGTAGGATTTTTCCACCTGCTCGGTCAGCACGGCCAGCAGATGGGATAGATGGATGCCGCGTTCTGCGGAGATGAACACGCAGGGTTGCGAGTGCATGGCGTGATACTGCAGCAGCGACTGTTCCGGCAGCCGGTCGATTTTATTGAACACGCGAATGATGGGACGATCGTCCAATTTCAGCTCTGCCAGAACGCCGTCGACCACGCGAATCTGCTCTTCGACCGCAGGATGAGAGATATCGATCAGATGCAACAGCAGATCAGCGGCAGCGGCTTCTTCCAGCGTGCTTTTGAACGACGCCACCAGATGATGCGGCAGCTTGCGGATAAAACCGACGGTGTCGATGAGCAGCACCTGAGAATGATCTGCAAGGTCAAGAGACCGCACGGTCGCATCCAGGGTGGCGAATAGCCGGTCCTGCACCAGCACGCCGGCCTTGGTCAGCGCGTTGAGCAACGTGGATTTGCCGACGTTGGTATAGCCCACCAGGGCGACTTTGAACGATTCCTGGCGGTTTCTTCGGCGGATGATCCGCTGACTGGAAATTTTTTCCAGCTCTGATTCCAGCACAGCGATGCGTTTACGGATCAGCCGGCGGTCGGTTTCCAGCTGGGTTTCGCCGGGGCCGCGTACGCCGATACCGCCCACCTGGCGTGAGAGATGGCGCCATTGCCGGGTCAGCCGCGGCAGCTGGTACTTGAGTTGCGCCAGTTCGACCTGGGTGCGCGCCTCGCGGGTGCGCGCATGTTTGGCAAAGATGTCCAGAATGAGGCCGCTGCGATCGATGATTTTTATACCGCAGAGCTCTTCGATGTTTTTCGCCTGGGCCGGCGTCAGGTCGTCGTCAAAGATGATCAGATCCGCGTCCAGGTATTTGGCCATCTGCGCCAGTTCGTCGACTTTGCCGCGGCCGATCATAAAGGCCGGATCGATGCGGTCGCGCACCTGCACCATTCGTTCCAGCACTTCGGCGCCGGCGGTGTCCGCCAGCAGCTCCAATTCGTCCAGATAGTCTTCGACCTGTCGCCGGTCTGTCCGGTGGGTGATCACCCCCACCAGAATGGCGCGTTCGCGCGATTCAGATTCAACCGTGTGCATGCTGCATCCCTGGGCTCGAGCCGCATGGCCGGCGCACGCCGCGTTCTATGATGATGTTATGGTCCGTGGAATCATTCCTCTGATTTTTCATAATACAAAGCCATCTCCACCAGCATGAGCGCCAGGCCGGCCAGCAGAAAATAGCGCCACCATTCCCGGCCGATCCGCTGTTGGCGCGCAACTTCCGCCACAGAGCCGGCCCCCTCCAATAGATGAAGATCATAATGGGATTTCAGAATTCCGCTGTCCATGGTCCGCAGGTCCAACTCCTGCTCCGGAAGATTGACCGCCCACTGATTGACCGTGCGCTCCGCGGCCATCAGCCGATAGATTCCGAGTTGATCTGTGTGCGAATATTCAATGGCAGGCCCGGCGCTTCCGCGGGTGTTCAACAGAGCCCGCTCCAGGCTTTGGTCCGGCCGTTGCATCATCAGAGTTTTATCCAACCATACGGCCGGCAGCAGAAAGCGCAGAGCGTCGCCGGTGATCGCAGGCGCGGTCACGAATCGTCCTGCGCTGTTCAGATAGGTCACGCTGCGGTGAATCAGCGGCGCAAAGAGAGCGCGATAGGGCAGGTCGGTGAGCCGGTCGTCGAATCCGGTGGTGTAGACCAGCACAGCGCCCGAAGACCGGCGCACTTCATATAAAAAGGGATCACCGGAGCTGTACTGAATGACCGGGCTCATGGATGGTGTGGATGGACATTTGACGGCAAAGTGGAAATTCGGATTACCCAGGTGAGCGTTCTCCGGCTCAAACAGGCCGGAAAAAATCGGGTGCTGCAGGTCCGCTTTGCCCAGGGAGAACGAGGTCTGTTGGTTTTCGCTGGATCCCGTGACCTCGCTGAAAAGCGGCAGCCCCAGGCGGCTGTTCAAACCCTGATTGTAGGATTTCAAATCCAGCTGAGAGCCCAGTATCAGCATCAGCCCCCTGCCGGAATCGAGAAAGCGCATCAGCCAGTCCACCGTTTCCTGGGACAGCGCGGCCACGTTGCAGAGGATCACCACGTCATACGTCTCCAGTGGCTGGAAGGCCAGCCGGTCCGGCTTGACCGGTTCGATGACGAAGGGAGACGGGCGGCCGGCATCCGGCCGCAAACCGGTTTGCAAAAAATAGCCGTCGGGCGTCTCCGCGCCGGCCAGTGCGACGCGAATATTTTCCGCTACGTTAAAACAGAAATAGCTGCGGTTGTCCTCGCGCCAATCATCCTCCTCCAGCTGTGCATAGCCGGATAAAAATCCGCTCTGGTCCAGCACGCAGTTCCAGCTGAGATCGACGCCGGCGCCCGGTTCCAGATGAACGGCGCTCTGGGCCACCTGCTTCCCGTTGATAACGATCTGCACCAGCCGGTTGGACTGGCGGATGTCGCCGGTGTTGCGCACCGACACGGCGCCTTCGAGAAGTTTGTCTTTTTGCAGAATGGCGGAGGTGAGCTGAACCCGGCTGCAAGAGAGATTGTTGAGCGTCTGGTCTTTGACCGGAAGCGCATAGCGGCGGATTCCGGCGGGTCTTTTACGCAAAGAATCCGGTGAAAAACCCGAGCGTTGCAGGTCTGCGATCAGATAGAGCTCTTTGTTGATCGAATAGGAGGAGGCCAGCAGCCGTTCGCCGAACTCTAGGGCATCGTCGAAGCGGGTGGCGCGCGCGTCCAGCGGCAATTCCTGGATCTGCTTTTTCAGCAGGGCGAAATCGTGAAAGGAGGTATGCGAGAGCTCCAGCGTGGTATCGGTGGTGGTGACCAGATACACCTCATCGCCGGGCTGAAAGGCGTCGGTCAGCTCTGTGGCGATGCCGGCGGCCTGTTCAAACAGAGTGTGGCCCGAAGCCCGGCGGCCCATGCTGCTGGAATTATCGAGGATGAGCACCGCGGTTGTTTTTGCGCGCGTCGAGGAGGCGCCGGCCGAGTGAGACCGGCAGGTCGGCCGGGCAAAGCCCAAGACCAGGGCCAGCACGATCAACATGCGCACCAGCAGCAGTAAAAGTTGCCGCAGTTTCAGTTTGCGGATCTTTTGCTGCCGCAGTTCCAGCAGAAAGCGAAGCGTGCTGAAGGGAATGATGCGCGATCGTGATCGTGTGAATAGATGAATCAGCAAGGGAAGCAGGACGGCCGCGAGGGCGATCAGGGCAGCCGGATGCAGAAAACTTAGCGTAGAGCGGTCCCTCCAGTTGGGAATAGGGTGTCTTCGATGATCTCACACCAGATATGGATAATGGCGATTTGTCCCTCCTGCACATGCTGCGAGGTGGAAGAGGGCACGACCAGAGCGGCGTCCGCCTGCCGGGCCATGTCGCCGCCGGTTTTGCCGGACAGCACCATGGTGCGCATTTGCTTTTGCTTTGCCGCGGCCATGGCTTTGAGCACGTTGGGAGAACCGCCGCTGGTGCTCAGGCCGATAAAAATATCGCCGGGCTGACCCAACGCTTCGACCTGCTTGGAGAACACCTGATCATAACCGTAATCGTTGCCGATGGCGGTGAGGATGGAGGTGTCGGTGCTCAAGGCCAGGGCGGGAAGGGGGGCGCGGTCTTTCTGCAGCCGGCCCACCAGTTCAGCGGCGAAATGCTGGCTGTCGGCCGCGCTGCCGCCGTTGCCGCAGATCATCAGCTTGTTGCCGCGCTGAAGACAGGCGACCATTTCATCCGCCAGCGCTTGAATTTTTTCACTCTCTTTGAGGAGCAACTCCATCACCTGGGCGCTTTCCGTCAATCGTCCTCGAACCAGTTCGCTCATTTTCTTATTCCAACCTTTCTCAATAAGGACTTGAATTTTTCCGCCGCATCCCGGGGGCCTTCCGCCGGTCTTACCGGCTCCACGGTCACCTCTTCGCCCGCCAGGATTCGGCGCGGATTGTCCACGAACAGGCGCTGGGCCTGCTCCGCTCCCCAGCGATCGCTGACGAATTGAAACGCGGCCTTGAGTTTGAACGGCCGCATCTTGACATCGTGCGCGTCAGAAGCCACGACCGCTGCCAGCTGGTGGTCCAGCAGGGTGATGGCGGTGGTGCGGACGTTCTGGCCAAAGGTGCCCAGCAGACTGCCGGCGTTGATCTGCAGCAGCGCGCCGCGTTCGGCAAAATCAAAGGCTTTACTCGGATCCGCCAGAATTTTGGCATACCGTTCCGGATGGGCCACCACCGGGATGTGATCCTCGAGCAGGCAATCGAAAAATGTCTTGGCCACGAAATCGGGGATCAGGTTCATGGGGAATTCCACCAAAAAATAGCGGCGGTTGCCGCCGTAGGTGGCGATCCGGCGGGTAAAGTCGATGTTGGGTTGAATGAACAATTCGGCGCCGAGATGAATGCGGATGTCGATGTGTTCCGCCGCGGCGCGCTGAACCAATTCATTGTAAAGTTTGATGATGACTGATTCTTCATTCAGGTCTTTTTGGGACATCACATGCGGCGTGCAGACCACTTGGCTGATGCCGTCCGCCGCTCCCTGACGCAGCATCTCCATCGTCGTTTTCCAGGAATCCGATCCGTCGTCCCAATGCGGTAATAAATGTGTGTGCAGGTCGATGAAAGACATACGCGGTGATCTTTCGAGAACAAAGCCGTTAGGATAAAGGCGCTGCTTATTTATAATGGACAGCCTGGCTGAAAGCCCGTATCAATCCGAGATCCCGATGTTTCTCCAGGATGTTGCCGGTGACGATAAAACCGGCGCCCGCCTGCACCTTGGCGGCCGCCTCCTCCGGCGTACGGATGCCGCCGCCGACGATCATCGGCAGCGAACAACATTTTTTAATGGCCTGGATCATGGGTTCCGGAACGGACTGCTTGGCGCCGCTGCCCGCCTCCAGATAGATCAGTTTGAAGCCGAGGTATTCCGCCGCCATGGCATGGGCCATGGCGATTTCGGGTTTTTCCCGCGGCAACGGTTTGGTGTCGCTGAGAAATTGGGCGGAGGTGGCGTTGCCCGATTCCACGAACATATAGGCGGTGGAGATGGTCTCCAGATTCATCGAACGGATGATCGGCGCGGCAAACACCTGTTCGATGATCAAATGGGTGTTATTGCGTCCGCTGATCAGGGAGATAAACAGGATGGCGTCGGCGTATGGGGACAGCTGGCGTGTGCTGCCCGGAAAAATAATCAGCGGCAGGGCGCATCGTTCCTTGATGGCTTTGATCAGATCATCGAACAGATGGGAGAACAACAGGCTCCCGCCGATCAACAGCGCATCCACGCCTCCTTGCTCGCAAAACCCGGCCAGCCGCACGGCTTCCTCGACAGGCTGCTTGTCCGGATCGATCAGCACAAGATAGCCGGCGCCTTTTTTCTCTTTTGTTTGCAACAGGTTGTTCTGAACGTTCACTTCGTACCTCGGTCTTCAGAGTGGAGGCTGCTCATGCGCCGGCGCTGAACCGCATCGCTGCCGGGCGCATCCCGAATCCATAATCTTAATACACATGAAACGGCCGTTCGGGCTCAGCCGATCATTCCGGCGAGGATCTCCGGCGTCTGCTGCAGGGCGGATGCGACTTTGGCGGTCTCTTTGGCTCCGGCGAGGGCCATGTGCGGTTGTCCGCCGCCGCTGCCGCCGGCCAGGGCGGCGACGCGTTTGACGATCTCGCCCGCTTTGAGTTTTTTCGATTCGATCAAATCCTTGCTGACCACGCAGAGAAAATTGGCCTTGTTGTCCATGATCAGCGCCAGGACGGCCACACCGGATTTCATTTTTTCCCGCAACAGATCGCCCATCTGCCGCAGTTCATCGACGCCGGCCACCTGCACCTCGGCGGCGATCAAGGAAACCCCGCGCACCGTCTGAATGCGTGCCAGCAGGTCGTCGGTTTCACCGGCTGCGGATTGCTGCCGCAGTTTGCGCAATTCCTGCTCCAGGATTTTCCGCTCCTCGATCAGTCTGCGCACCCGCTCGCCGATCTCATCCGGCCGGCACCCCAGCAGCGCGGCTGATTCGTTCACGCCGTCCTGCTGCGAGCGGAACAGGTCGATAAAACCGGTGCCGGTGGCGCACTCGATGCGGCGGATGCCGGCCGCCACAGCGCTCTCGGCGGTGATGGCGAAAACACCGATCTCACCGGTGGCGCGCACATGGGTTCCGCCGCACAGTTCGCGGGAAAAACCGGCGACTTCCACCATGCGCACCCGCTCGCCGTATTTTTCGCCGAACAACGCCATGGCGCCCATCGCCCGCGCCTGCTCCAGAGGCATCTCCTGCCAGGAGACCAAACGATTGGTCTGGATCTGCTCATTGACGATATCTTCTATCTGCCTTAAGTGCGCGGCAGCCACTTTTTCAAAATGGGAGAAATCAAAACGCATCTGCTGCGGCCCGACCCAGGAGCCGGATTGATGCACATGGTCGCCCAACACGGTGCGCAACGCCTTGTGCGTCAGATGGGTCACGGTGTGGTTGCGCTCCGTGGCCCGTCGCTTGGCCCGGTCGATCTCGGCCAGCACGGTTTCGCCGGCGCCGGGAGAACGGCCCTGCAGGACACGGCCGAAATGGACGATGTGCTCGCCCAGCTTGCGCGTGTCCGAGACCTGAAAGGTAAACTCTTTGCCCGAGATCACACCGGTGTCCGCCACCTGGCCGCCGGATTCGGCGTAGAACGGCGTGTGCTTGAGCACGATCTTGTCGGGCTCGACATGGATCGCGACGGTCTCGACCTGATCCTGTTCATAGCCGACGAATTGCGAGCCGGTCTCGCGGGTTACGATCTCGATCGTGGCGTACTTGATGTCCTGGGCTTTGCTGGAACGCTCGCGCTGGCGTTCCATCTCCTGATCAAAGCCGGCGACGTCGACGCTGAGCTGTTTCTCCTCAGCCATCAACTGGGTGAGGTCCAGGGGAAAGCCATAGGTGTCGTGCAGGACAAAGGCGTCGACGCCTGGAAACACGGTTTGTTTTTTTGTCAGAATCTGCTTGGCCTTGGCTTCAAATAGTTCAATGCCGCGGTCCAGCGTGCGGCCAAAGCCCTCCTCCTCCGCGTGCAGCACGCGGCTGATATGCTCCTGGCGCTGCCGGATCTCCGGATAGGCGTCGCCCATGGATACGGCTAACGGCGCCACCAGCTGGTGGATGAACGGCTCCTGCATGCCCAGCACGCGTCCGAAACGGGCGGCGCGGCGCAGCAACCGGCGCAGCACGTAACCACGGCCTTCGTTACCCGGAATCGCGCCGTCGGCAATGGCAAAGCTCAGGCTGCGGATGTGATCGCACAGTACTCGAAAGGGCACACCCGCTTCGCCGTCGCTGTAGGGTTTGCCGGTGACGCGGCTGATCTCCGCGATGATCGGTTGGAACAAATCGATGTCGTAGTTGGAGCTTTTGCGCTGCAGGATGGAGCAGAGCCGTTCAAAGCCGGCGCCGGTGTCCACGTGTTTGGCGGGCAGCATGCGCAGCTCGCCGTTCTCACTGCGATTGTATTGGATGAAAACCAGATTCCACAGCTCGATATAGCGCGCACAGCCTCCATTGACCGCGCAGACATGGCCGGGGCCGCGCTGATCGCAGAAATCCGGGCCGCGGTCCAGATGGATCTCGGAACAGGGGCCGCAGGGGCCGGTGTCGCCCATCTCCCAGAAATTGTCCTTTTTGCCGAACCGCAAAATCTGCGCCGGATTGATGTCCGTGTGTTTTTTCCACATTGCGGCCGCCTCTTCATCCGCCTCGACATGGTCGATTGGGTCACCGGCAAAGACCGTGGCCCAGAGCCGGTCTTTGGGCAATTGCCAGACTTGCGTCAACAGCTCCCAAGCCCATTCGATGGCCTCGGCTTTGAAATAATCGCCAAAGGACCAGTTGCCGAGCATCTCAAAAAAGGTGTGGTGATAGGTGTCGCGGCCGACCTCTTCCAGGTCATTGTGCTTGCCCGACACGCGTATGCATTTCTGCGAATCCACCACGCGCGGATGCTGGGCCCGGGCGGCGCCGAGAAAGATGTCCTTGAATTGATTCATGCCGGCGTTGGTAAAGATCAGCGTGGGATCGTTCTGCGGGATCACCGGCGCACTGGCAACAATGTGATGCCCTTTGGAAGCGAAAAAATCAAGAAACGATTGTCGTATTTCATTGGAGGTCATCATAAACCGGTCTTTTTTTCTTTTTATGTTTTTGGTTCCGCCGAATTATCAGAAAAATAATCTGTGTCACCGCGCACAGCGCGGTGATTATTTTTTTTCGTCAGCGTTGATCCTGCGGCGATGCAGCAGG
>CAZKQR010000056.1:12984-16545 GCA_964554965.1 uncultured Cytophagia bacterium
TGCAGCACGCCGTCGATCACCGCTGCGGAGAATTTCGCCATCGCCAGACGATCGGCAAGCTCGCGGCGGCTGCGCGCCCGCACGGCCAGCAGCCGCATCGCTTTCTGTTTCGCGCGATGGCGCTCCTCCAGATCGAGGATCTCCGCCACCCGCTCGTCGGTCAGCTCGTCGCCCCGGGCGATGCCGGATTTGACCAGCACATCCTGATCCAGACCAAAGGCGAAAACAGCGTCAAGAAAAACAGAGACGCGGTTCTTTTTCGCCTTTTGGATTTCCAGCGAGGTGACTTTTCTGGTCGCAGACACGTTTTCCTACCCCGGAGCGCGCGCCGGTTATTTGCCTTTTTTCTCTTCTTTTTCCGGCTCAGCCGCCGCCGTGCGGATCAGTCCCAGCGATTCGCGCACACGGCGTTCGATGGCGTCGACCATCTCCGGATTTTGCAGCAAGTACCGTTTGACGTTTTCACGACCCTGCCCTAACCGCTCCTCGCCGTAGCTGAACCAGGTGCCGCTCTTGTCGATGATCTTGGAGTTCACCGCCAGATCCAACAGATCGCCGAGTTTGGAAATGCCTTCGCCGTAAATGATGTCGAATTCGGCTTCGCGAAACGGGGAAGCGACCTTGTTCTTGACCACCTTGACCTTGGTGCGGTTGCCGATGACGTTCTCCCCGTCCTTGATGGAAGCGATGCGGCGGATGTCGAGACGCACGGACGAGTAGAATTTCAACGCCCGGCCGCCGGTGGTGGTTTCCGGACTGCCGAACATGACGCCGATCTTTTCACGGATCTGGTTGATGAAAACCACACAGGTTGCGGATTTGCTGATGGCGGCGGTCAGTTTGCGCATCGCCTGCGACATCAGACGGGCCTGCAGGCCCATCTGGGCATCGCCCATCTCGCCCTCGATTTCTGCGCGCGGCACCAAAGCGGCCACCGAGTCGATGACCACCACGTCCAGAGCGCCGCTGCGCACCAGGGTTTCAGTGATCTCGAGCGCCTGCTCGCCGGTGTCGGGTTGCGAGATCAACAGGTTATCGACATCCACGCCCAGCTGGCGCGAGTATTTAGCATCCAGCGCATGTTCGGCATCGATAAAGCCCGCCAGGCCGCCGTTGCGTTGCGCCTCTGCGACGATGTGCAACGCCAGCGTGGTTTTGCCCGAGGATTCAGGCCCAAAGATTTCGATGATCCTGCCGCGCGGAACGCCGCCTACGCCCAGAGCGGCGTCCAATGATATGGAACCGGTTGAAATAACATCAATCCCTTCCGTCCGGTCATCCCCCAACCACATCACCGAACCTTTGCCGTATTGACGATCCAGTTGCGTCATCGCCAATTCCAGGGCTTTGCGCTTTTCGTCTTTCTCCTCTGGCATGATGGGCTCCTCTCTGATCGATGCGGCGCACCGATCAATCAATAAGATTTTTTCCAACGATGATTTATCTTTAGAGCGGTTTGCACGCCCTACTCTCCTAAACAGCCGTTGCCAATGGTACGCGCCTCAGCGGCGTATACGTCGCTCCCTCGGGAAGAAGGTCGCTGCGCATCAGCACCACCTCTTTGACAGAGAAACAGAGGTTCTCGAGAGCGGTCGTCTGCCAGTGACGCGCGAGCTCGGCCGCCTCCCTGGGCGCCTTGACGCGGGCGATGGTCAGATGCGGTGAAAAAGGCCGCTCCTCAGCGGCAAAACCGGCGGCGCGGAAGGCCTGCTCAATCCGCCGTTGCAGCTTCTCCAGCTCGCCGCTGGGTTCAGCGAGGCCGGCCCAGAGCACTCGCGGCATTCGCAGATCGGGAAAGCCGCCTGTGCCGCGAAGGCACACTTGAAACCCGTGGCTTTCGGCGCAGCTGCGCAACAGCGCATCGGCGGCCGCATCCAACCGGCCGGCGTCCACATCGCCGAGAAATTTCAGCGTCAGGTGCAGTCCCTCGGGCTTGGGCCAACTGACGGCTCCTTTGGCCAAAGGCCGTAACCGGCTCTGCAGATCGGCCAGGCTTTTTTTGATCTCCGCCGGCAGTTCGATGCAGACAAAGGATCGATAGCCCGGCATGGATCAAAGCCCCATTATTTTTTTTCGCAGCAGGTTCAGGGCGCTGTTGGCGAACCGCTCTTTGTTCAGCCAGCGCTCGCCGCTGAAAACGTGCCGTTCCCACTGCGCCCCGGTTTTGTCCGCCACGCCGATGAACACCAGGCCGACCGGTTTAGCATCGCTGCCGCCGCCCGGGCCGGCGATGCCGGTGGTGGCGATTCCGTAATCCACGCCGGCGATACGCCGCACATTCTCCGCCATGGCCGCAGCCACCTGTTCACTTACAGCGCCGTGTTCTTCGATCAATGCCGCGGGAACGTTCAGCAGCTCGGTTTTGGAGCGGTTGCTGTAGCATACCACGCCTCGTTCAAAATAGGCCGAACTGCCGGCGATGCCGGTCAGCCTGTGCGCGATCAATCCGCCGGTGCAGGACTCTGCCGCGGCCACCGTGGCTTGCCTTTGGGTTAAAAGCTCTGCGACCACCTGTTCCAGGGTGCACTCGTGGTCTGCGTAAATATAGCGGCCTGCTCGTTCCACCACCCGGGCGGCCGCCTGCTCCAGCTTATTCCGTGCTTCCTCGGCCGACGCTCCCTGTGCGATCAGACGGACCTGCACCCCGGAGGGGGCGGGTAAAAAAGCCATCTTAGCCCAGCGCTCGACCTCAGCGGGATTGCCGATCTTTTCGTACAGCATGCTTTCGGCGATGCCGTTGGTGCAGAATATTTTCGATTCGATGAACCATCCGGTCTGCCGTGCGCGGATCTCCGGTAAAATGTTCTCGCTCATCATGCCCTGCATCTCGTGGGGCACGCCGGGCATGACGTACACATGCCGGCCGGACCGTTCGAAATGATATCCCGGCGCTGTTCCCTGCCGGTTGTAAATCACCTGCGCGGCTTTCGGCGCCATGGCCTGGCTTTCGTTGGATTTGGCCAGCGGCAGACCGCGGTGGCGAAATCGTTCGCGGATCTGCTCCAGCACCACCGGGTTCAGGATCAGCTCGCATTGAAAGTAATGGCACAGAACCGTGCGCGTGATGTCGTCGTGCGTCGGTCCCAAGCCGCCGGTGATCAGAATGATCTCCGATCGGCGCTCCGCCGTCGCCAGGGCCTGGAGGATCATGGCCTCATCATCGCCTACGGTGGTGACTTGAAGCACCGGAACGCCGATCAGCAGCAGCTGCCGCCCCATCCAGGCGGCGTTGCTGTTGATGGTTTTTCCGCTGATCAGCTCATCGCCGATCGATATGATTTCCGCTTGCATGCAGTCCTAGAACATGAATGTGTATAGATACCGGCCGATCTGCAAAACCAAATTGGCGTAAATGCCCGCCGCCACATCATCGGTCATGATGCCCCAGCCGCCGGCCAGGTTTTCCGCATCGCGAACCGGTGACGGCTTGAAAATGTCAAAAAAGCGAAACAGCAAGAACCCGCCTAACAGCAGAAGCGGGGTTCGCGGCATGAACAGTAGCGCGATCCACTGGCCGACCACTTCGTCCCAGTTCACCCGGCCGGGATCTTTGCCCCAGAT
>CAZKQR010000057.1:0-16194 GCA_964554965.1 uncultured Cytophagia bacterium
GGGCAGGTATATGGACAGAAGGTTATCGCGAAGCAGCGGCTGCGCATCCTGCCAGTCGCTGTCGAACAGTACGAAGTCTTGATTATCCCAAAGAGCAACGCCCAGCTTTCGCTGATTCAGCTGGACCTCTGCCTTGTGATCCGGCGACGCAGCCAAATAGGTCGTACCTTGCATCTGGATGCGCAGGCGATATTTGGAATGGGGCTCCGCATCCGGAAGTGACAGGGGAAAGGTGTAGCGGTTCTTGTCCTTCAACTCCATCCAGAACCAATGATCCGCCGATTCATCCGCTGAGGCGAGCTGGCGGTGGTATTGCAGATCTTCTTCCAGATGAAGGTGCATGGGCGCAAATTGAATGGTGTCGTTGGCCGCAGCGGTCAAAGCGCCGCTCACGCGCGCCATGCGGCTGCCCGTCCGTTTGCCCCAGCTTAGCCAGTAGACGTTGGCATCCGAATACCACGAGCGATAGCTGGTTGCACCGGGATTGTGTTCGCCGATGAACAGCAGGCGGTCCTCATCATCCCAGGTCCCATCACCATGATCCTCCAGCAAAATGGGAATATCGCGACCCCGATTGGTCAGACAGATGGTTCGAGGATCCACGCCGGACAAATCCGCTCCCGCCTCCTTCAGCTCCCGGCCGGTTACCGCATACACGCCGTCATGAAACACCGTGAGACGCCAGCCGCTCTCCGGTGCATCCGTCGTCGCCAAACCCTTGGCCATGGCGCGAACAGGAGCGCTTCGCCATTTTTTGCTGGCCTCATAGTTGGCCAGGTAATCGGCCAAGGCCGGCTCATACGCATCCGGGCCGGCAAAGCCCATCGGCGCATCGACCGCAGCCGTCGACGCTTCAAAGCTGATGCGCAGACGCATGCTCTGCGTCAACTGCAGCAGATTTTGCGATGCCGCGTAGCGTGCCGGATGCAGCTCGATCTGCAGAATGCGCTGATTGCGCAATAGGCCGCTCAACCCGGCGCAGGCTGCGTCCGCCGGATACCAGAGGGAGGCAAGATGCAGGGAGGGTTCTTCCCTCTCCTCTGCCGTCAAATACTCCTGCCAGGCCTCAGGATGGTGCACGGTCTCCATCGCGGTCACGGATTTGCTGACCACCTGCTGCTGCAAAATCTGCACGCGCGGAGCACCCTGCAACGGAATGCCCAACACCAAACTGGTGACCGGTAGCTTTGGCCAGCCCTGCCGACCGGTGCTCGCACAACCCGGTATTTCCACACTCGTCTGCCAAACCGATTGCTCCTGACGCTGGAACACATGGATGGAATCGAAATGAACATCACAGATAATTTCTTTATCCGAAGACTCTATCATGGACACCCGATAGGGACGGTCTTCAGCTAAAATCACAGGCGCCAAAACAACCAGCCAGAAGATCGATGGGAAAAGATGGCGTCTCATGAAAACTCCTTGATCGTTTAAATGGCCCAACCGGTTTGATGCTCTAAAAAAAAAACCGAATGATCGGACGGGCGGTGTTGCAGACTCGCTCCGATCATTCGGTTCTCTACGTTCGAGTGAAGCGCTTGGCCTGACCGGTTGCGCCGGCCAGACCGAGAACAGCTGACCTGGCTGTTCCGATCCACTCCAACAAACAAAAAGCGAGCTTGAACACGTTCGTTAATAAACAACGGCAATTAGATTTCTTACTGTTGCGTGGAACAATCGGTAACGAACGGTCTAGGCTCGGTTCCTTTCGAATCGTCAGGTAACGAATAATTTTATCAATATCTCTCATACAAATAGCGTACCAAACATCCAGTTGAACCTTAAAGTTAGAAGCCGATGAATCATAACGAATTACATCATGGTAATCAGGTAAAGAAAAGCGGGGGCTGGCCGTCCTGTGTCGCTAAAAAGCGTCACTGGTCACCGAAAAGACACACCGGCCCTTCAGGAGGCAAGGCCAAGACCGATCGGTCCTGTAGAACCGGTCAGCTCTTTGGAGGATGGGTTTCAGCGAGAAAATCCAAGAGCAGATCTGCCATTTTTTTAGCAAAAAAATTGATCCGGTCCAGCACATGCGCCTGTTCGGCGCTCAACTGGGGCTTGACCTCATCGGTGAAAATCTGCAGATAGCCCAACAAGCCCTGAGCGGTCGAACGAATTTCATGGCTCAATTTATTGGCAGCAGGGGGCGATTCATCATCTCGGCCTGCTGCTGCCGGCCTTTTCTCATTCAAACCAGTTTCTCTCTTTCGATGAACCCTTGCGGCCAATCGGCGTCCGTCTCAAGCTTAAAATAGGGCTCGCCCTCGCAGCCTATGCGCCGCTGTATGAACCGTAACTCGCACACCCATTGCCATACGCGCACAAATCCATACGCGGAGAACGCCAGAATAAGATGGTCCAGCGGCAAACGGAACCGCACTTTGACAATAGTGAGCGCATACACCAGCGTAAAGGCAAGACAGTACAACACCCAGAGACTGCGCAACGGCCTGGCTGAGGCCGGCAGCAAAAGTGCACCCAGGATGGCCAGAGCCATCAGCCCGGCAAAACTCAGAGTGCCCACCCAGGCGATTAATGCATCTTGTTGGACATAGGCTTTAGTCACCGGAGAGGGATCCAAGCGCCAAAAGAAGAGCGCTTTGTTCAATGTGCGGCCGGCAAACGCGGCTGGTTCCTCGGCGATATATCCAAGCGCTTCAAACAAGTAGATTCGATCGACCTGATGCTCTGAAACCGCACCGTGCAGTTTTTCACGCAGAGCGGCTGGCGGCGCCACCGAACACGGCAGATCGATCTGTGAGTCGGGATTGTTCCCCAACCAGAAATTGTATCCACCGGTGCTGCACACATTGATCAAGCCGAGTGTGGTTGCATTGCGGTACAGCCACGGCGCCAGAACCACGGCGACCGTGATGCTGTAGATCATGATCCGCCTCCACGGCGCCTGTCGAAGCAAGAACCAGAGAATGGTCATCAGTACCAGCACCAGTGCAGTGGGCACAGTGAGAACCGCCAGACCGGCGCTCGCTCCGGCGATGGCAGGAGCGTATAGTCCCCCCCCACTCTGCGCCCGGCAGAGATAGAACACGGACAGAATCAGCAGAAAGCTGAACCAGGTCGTCGCCAGAATGGCGCCGGGCAGATAGATAAAATAGGGATACAGTGCACCCATCGCCAAAGTGACCAGCGCCCACTGCCGGTTGGAAAAAAGACGGCTGATCAAAAGGTATAGCAACCACAGCGTGGCGGCGCCCACCACCGCCTGCACACTGCGAAGGGCGGGCAGAGATTGCAGGCCCAAACGATACCACATTGCAAGAAACAGCGGATAGCCCGGCGGCCGCACAGCCGTCGGCCGACCGTCCTCCAACTCATATCCATGGCCTTGGGCCAGGGATGCCGCCAGCTGGTAATGATCCCTTTCATCACTGTACAGCACCTGATCCGGCAGGGTGCCGACATACACCAGGCGCAGCACCAGGGCCACCAGCACCCAGGCCGGCGCCAAAAGATGTTCGAATCGGACCATACTATTCTTCATAGCGGTAAATCCCCTTGCCGACCGTGCCCGCCAGGACGATGGTTTTATTCCAGCAGCCGGCCATCACGGTTTTTAATTCCACACTTTCCAGACCAGTGTCCATTCGAGCCCAACCGGCGCCGCTGTCGGTGCTGCGATAAACGCCTGCCGATCGCCCTGCCAACCAGAGAGAGCCGCTTCGGTTGGCTTCGCTGTACAGGCTGACCGGTTCCAGCACACGGTACTGATCCAGATCCAGCTGCAGCCAGTTACTCCCGCCATCTTGCGATCGATAGAAACGGTCGCGGTCAGTAACCGCAAAGCAGGTCTGCCGGTTTAAAGGATCTGTGCACATGGCCAAGGGGGCTTCCTGCCCATAACTGTCCTGAAGCATGCCGTTGTTTGCCGGCAACCAGGAAGCGCCGTTATCCATTGAACGGTAAACGCCGAATTTACTGATGCTGATCATCAAAGTCTGTGACGCAACGCCTGAAGGATGTACGACATTGATAAAACCGAAACGGCCCACTTCACTCCAGGTATTTCCTTCATCCCGGCTGCGGAACAGCCCGGCAGAAGTGCCGGCCCACAGAGTGGGCGTGGCCGTGCCGGATTCGATGCACAGGTTGGTGATCAGCAGGTTCTGCGTTGTTGGCCAGCAGGACTGCCAGGATTGGCCGGCGTCGCGGCTGCGAAAGACACCTTTGCCCCAAGTGCCGCAAAAGATCAGGCTGCTGGTCACCGGGCTGACGGCCAGGCTGGTGACGTCTCTATTGCTCAATCCCTCGCTGGATGCCATCCAGGTTTTGCCATAGTCCGTTGACTTGAAAATACCTTCCAGGCTGCCGGCATATAGAGTGCCCTCGGTCTGCAGATCCGCCTCGATCACCTGCACCGTCTGCGTGCCGATAGCGCCGCCCACCGGTTCCCACAAAACAGGTTTTTGGCTGACTGGATTTTTGTTATCACAGCCGATGAAGCCGGCGGTCAGGGCTGTCGAAACCACCAGGCTCTTTCTTACGAATCCGGCCCCTGTCCTTGTGATCCTGCGCCAGCGTGATGCCGGATCAAAAAACACGTGCATGGTTATCCTCCGGCCTACTCTTTGATCAGACATGCATGGTAGCGTGTTTCAGTTCGATCTCTGCAGGTCGAATGAACCGCTTATCCTCCACCGCCGGTTGAACCGCCGGCGTTGCCTGTTTGTCGAACACCCGGTCATACGCGGCCAGCAGATTGGCGATCGAGTATTCCCAGGATAATTCACGGATGATGCGTTTTCTGCCGAACTCCCCCATCTCCTTACGCAGAGCCGGGCTGTTGAGCAAAAAGTTGACCTTTTCTGAAAACATGGTCACATCGTTGGGTTTGGCAAACAGGGCTGCCCGCTGGGCGGTGTTGCGCGCCTCTTTCAGATCAAACGCCACGATCGGTTTGGCAAACGCCATGTATTCGAGGATCTTGTTCATGGTCGACCGGTCCGCCCATTCAGACCATGGATCAGGATCCACGCACACATCGGCTGTGGACAGGTAGCGGCACACCTGGTCGTCCGGCAGACGGCCGGTAAAGAGCACGCGGTCGTCCAAATGCATGGCGGTGCACAGCTCTTTCAACTTGGGAACCGCCGGTCCGCCTCCGATCAGGGCGAAGAAAACATCCTGACGGCGATAATGATGGCTGAGATGATGGATCGCGCGCAGCAGATAATCGACTCCGTCTTGAGGGCACATCTCACCCAGATAGCAGACCAAATAGCGCCTGCCCTGCTTGAGAGCCGGGTCCGGCACGCGCAGGATCAGGTTTTTCATATCCGGCCCGGTGCGCACCACATAAACGTCCTGCGGTTTTTTGCCGCCGCGCCGGATCGCCACCTCGCGGTAAGAATCGTTGGTGGAAAGGACGATCTTGGCGGTGCGGAAGGTCATCCGCTCCAGCGCCAACAGCATGCGGGTGAGCCGGCGATAGCGCCGGGAAAATTTGGCCTGGAACATCTCCGGCGACAGGTCATGATGGTCATAGACAAAAGTTTTTCCGAACAGCCGATAGATCAAGCCGAGAAGAAAATAGGTGTCCGGTGGATTGCAGGCTTGAATCACATCAAAGCCCTCGCGCACGAGGACGCGCAGAGAGAGCCACGCAGTGGCCAGCCAGGCGTATAAAAACTCGGCGACGTAGCTCAGCTTGCCCTCGGCATCAAAGGGAATGCAATAGCGGTAGATCGCGATATCGTCGATCACTTCGCGGCTTTGAGCATACTCTTTTGATTTCGGAGAAATGACCGACACCTTGTACCCGTGTGCGGTCAGAGTCTTGCTCTCCAACCAGACCCGGCGGTCGAACGGCACCGGCAGATTCTGTACGATGATGAGAATTTTACCAGCATATTCCTTCATACTTCACCTCGTCAAGATTGAGATCTTTCGCTTCGCCGATACCGGACAGGTCGATGATGCGATGGCCGTTGCGATGCTCGCGAAAAATGCTTTCATACTCTTTGCCGCGATTGCCGACGACCACCACATCGGTTTCTTCCAAAAGTTCTTTCACGGAAAGGCACATCAGTTTGGCGATGTGGGGAACCTCCCGTTCGATGAACTCTTTATTGGCACCCATGAGCCGTGGTAAGGTCACATTGGTGTCGTAGATTTTTACTTCATACCCTTTGCCGATCAGTTGTTCGATCAGAGAGACCATCGGGCTCTCCCGCAGATCATCCGTATCCGCTTTAAAGCTGAGCCCGAGCACGCCGATGCGTTTGCGGCCGTATTCGCGGACCATCTCCAGAGCATAGCGGATGTGCTCCTGATTGCTTTCAATCACGGAGTTCATCATCGGCAGAGAGACGTCCAATTGTTTGGCGCGATGCGAAACCGCGCGCAAATCCTTGGGCAGACAGGAGCCGCCGAAGGCGAAGCCCGGTTTGAGATAATAGGGGCTGAGATTGAGTTTGTAATCCTGAATAAACACATCCATCACGATGCGGCTGTCGACGTTCATGGCTTTGCAGAACCGGCCGATTTCATTGGCAAAGCTGACCTTGACGGCGTGGAACGCATTGTCCGCGTACTTGATCATGGCCGCCTCGCGCGGCCGCAGCTGAAAGACCGGCGCGGGCAGCTCGCTGTACAGGTGCGCCAGCACTTTGGCGGAACATTCGTCGAAGGCGCCGATGATCGTTTTGGGCGGGTTGTAAAAGTCATGCACCGAAGTGCCTTCGCGCAGGAACTCGGGGTTGAGGGCAAAGCCGAAATCTTTTCCCACTTTTTTGCCCGAACTTCTTTCCAGGATCGGCAGCGCCACCTCCTCGGCCACGCCGGGCAAAACCGTGCTGCGCAGCGCCACAATGGTATAGCCGCTTTTGTTTTGCAGCGCGCGGCCGATGTCGGCGCACACCCGCTGCAGATAATGCAGGTCAATGCTGCCGTTGCCGTTGCTGGGCGTGCCCACGCAGATAAAGATCAGATCCGACTCTTGCACCGCCTCTGCGGCATCCATCCCGGCCTTGAGCCGGCTCACGCGCTTTTGCTCTGCGATGATGTGGTCGAGATCCTTCTCCACGATCGGAGAAAAACCCCGGCTGATCAGGTTGACCTTGCGAAGATTGACATCCACACCGTGCACCACATGTCCCATCTGCGCCAGGCAGCCGGCCGACACGCATCCCACATATCCCAAACCGAACACACCGATTTTCATAACCGCTCCGTATTCAATATTCGTTCGCCGAGGCATCGACCGGATCAGGAACTTTTTACCAGCAGCCGATCGGCGGATTCGAACCCGACTCGATACTTGTCAAAACCTGAAACCGATTCCAACGGCAATTCGGTAAACACATCCAGAAATCCTTTGCGGCGCAGACACAACGCCGCCCGGCTTTTATTCCGAGCAAAGGTTCTGCGGACATGGTAGCGGTACACCTGCGTGATGACCTTGTCCGACAGCGCCAGTTTTTTCCCATGCATCCACACCGCCACGCCTTTGAGCGCCGGAACCGTCCAGCGGTTGACGAGCAGAACCTTGAGCAGGTGTTTCGCCTTGCGGCGCAGCGGCAACTGCGGCGAATAAACGCCGGTACGCAGGGCAAGACCCACTGCATCGGCCGGATGCTTGGCACTCCACAGCACCGCAGCTCTGCCGTATTCCTCGCCTTTGGCGAGATGTTGATCCAGCGAACAGGGGTGATGATGGTACGCGCGCATGCTCTCATCGTACCAGAAACGCAGGCCGCGTTGATGCAGACGGTAGGCCAGCTCCGCATCCTCGGCCACGCGAAAGGCGGAATCGAACCAGCCGCACGCCTTTAGATCCGCCACGGCCATCGAAGTATTGGGAGTTCGATAGGCGTTCCAATTCAATTCGCGGATGCCGTGATCGCCGCCTGGAAGGGCAAATTCATCCCAGCGATACCCCTGCCACCGGTCCAGGCCCGGGGAGGGCTGGATCGCACCCATCCAGCAATGATGGCGCTGCGGGCCGCTTTTGTGGTGCAGCCAGTGCCGGCGCACCACATCCTTTTCCAGCTGAATATCCGCATCGAGAAAAAGCACCCATTCGCCGGAGCAATGGAACAAGCCCTGGTTCCGCGCAGCGGCCGCGCCCTCATGGTATTGGCAACAAAAGCCAAACGCCAGGGAGGTGCTGCGGGCATATTGGTGCAGGAACTCCCGGGTGCCGTCCGTGGAGCCGTCATCAACCACCAGGACCTCGAAAAGAGACCGTTTGAGATCCTGGGCCTCCAGCGATGCCAGGGTGAACGGCAACACGGAAAGGCGGTTGTACGTCGGAATAATCAGCGAAATTTCTTTTCTCATGGTCCAGCCCACTCTATTCGTTTTTCATATGGGTTTGCAGGCAACCATCCACAATCCGTTGCCAGTGCGGTTTTGCGCCTGCGTGTCCATCCACATCAGCAGCAGTATCCAGGGATGGATGAAGAGCAAGTAAAAAGGAAAAATCCATTTGAAAAAACGGCAGACCTGTACAGCGGTCACCGCATCGTACGCCCACCGACCCCAACGGCCGTAGGTAATCCGTTGCTCGACGATCTCCAGACCGGCGCTGCGCACTTTGGCCGAAAGCTCCAGCGGCGCATAGTAGCGTACATGCTCATGGGGATATTTTTTTCCGGACCGGCGCAGATCGGCCTGCATTCTCCGCTCCAACCACGGCAGGACGCGTTTTTCCGCGCTGGGCACATAGAGCAGCAGATGGCCGCCCGGTTTGAGGGCATCGGCCAGCTTGCGCAGCACAGCCAAATCCTCGCGGATGTGCTCCAATACACTGCCGCAGAGCACCACATCATAGACGTCTTGCTGGCGCCAGGTCGTCAGATCCGAGCACTCTACCCGCGCGTGGGTTAAGCGTTCGGCCTGTAGGAAATGGGTCAAGTCCTCAACCTGTTGCGGATCCTGCTCCAGGCCAAGAACCCTGGCCTCGGGCTGCGCCTGTGCGCAATAGTAGAGATGCTGTCCCAAACCACAGCCGGCATCCAGCATGGCCGATGGACCGGCAGCAGAACCCCGGTAACGTTTCAGGCCTTTCTTGATGTACCATTCACGCAGAGTGGTCCAGTAGATAAGCCGATAGCCCACTTTCCTCAGCCACACCCGTTTGCCGATCATGGCGGCGATCTCTTTAGAGTTCATGATAAACCGACTCGTCTTGAAGGTATTGCACCACCGTCTGTTCGTACTTTTGATTCAGCCGGGCCACCGCCTCGGTGACAGCGGCCAGCGCCCACATGGTCAACACCAGCACATAAAATTCTTTATAGCTCTTGTCCGCCAGGGCGGCGATGAAAAAACCGATCCAACCGCTCATGACGCCGAGCGCCACGGCGCTCAGATACTTGGAGCGGCTCAAGCTGGCGCGCCGAGCGCTGGAAAAACAGGCCAGCACGAACCAGAGAAAAAAGATAAAGCCGACAAGGCCTATTTCAGCGGCGAAGAGCAGATAGGAATTGTGCACCACCCAGTAACGGCTGCGCGGTTCATCGCCGTCGTAGAAATATTTGGCATTGTTGCCGTAATTATTGAGCCCCACGCCGATGACCGGATTCGCTTTGATCATGCGAATCGCCGCTTGCGCCGAGGTGATGCGGGTCTCGCCGGACCCTAAATCATAGGAGACGATCCGGTCATAGATCAGATCACGAAAAGCCAGCAGCACCACCATGCATGCCATCATCATCAGCGCGAGATTGCGGATAATGCGCAGCGTCAGGAGCCGGCGCGAAAGCATAAACGGGAACAGGACCAGCACCGACGGGATCAAAGCGATCCAGGTGCTTCGCGAAAGCGTATAGATGATGCCCACTGTGCCGATCACGGCGGTGAGGCGGGCAAACCATCGCTCGGAGGACGTCTCGCCGCGCAGAGACAGCACATAGGCCAGCGGCAGCAAAAAGCCGAAGAAACGCGCCAGGTTGTTGCAGCTCTCCATGGTGCCACCGGGCCGGGTGGTGGAAAAGTAATCCATTTTAATCGCAGTTCCGTTTTCAGCCGATATGCCGAACAACCGCAGGCCGGCAAGACCCGGCCACTGGTTGATCTGCCACAATGAGAGCACGGTCTGCAGGATGACGCCGATGAATAACATTTGTATCACCAGCCGGACGTCGCTGCGCTGCCGCAGGTTGTTGGCCAGATAAAGAAACAGCACGTACGCCTTGACGAAGCGGAAAAGATCGAACAGAGTCCAGAGCCGATTCTGAGCCGGGATCAGCGAGATCGCCATCATGGCGATCAAACCAAGAGTCGGCCAGCTGATCTTTGGATAAAAGCGGATGGCCCCGACCTGCTTGGTGCGCGCCGATTCAAGGAGCCACAGCAGAACGGCGATCAGTAAAAGAAGATCGGACAGGGTAAAGTTCAAGCCATGCGCGCCGCTCAATAAACCGTACTGCAGGAACAGGTTGACATCCGCGTTCAACGGCAAAGAGAGGATCAGGCCGGCGAGCAAAAAACGCCGGACATCCGGAACGATCATGAGCATAAAGGGCAGCAGCAGCAGCAGCGTGGCAGCCAGAGCCCACTTGGTCTCCAGCGTCCACAGCGGCAGGGCGGCCACCCCGACCGTCACCGCGATCAAGACGATCAGGATCCACAGCGCAGCGTTACTTCGCGATTGGGTTTGTGTGTGCGTCAGCATAACAGCATCCGTCCATTAGCTTGCAGTTTCATCACAGGGCTGGTCCATTCCTCAATCCCATACCTGGGGTTTACGGCGATTCAAAGCCACGCCCAGCAGAGTGGCATGCGCGGTCAGCAACTTGCGCTTGGCGTTCTGCGCCATCTCCCAACGGGTTTGACCCGCACGCACCACCAGGATCACCCCATCGACCACAGCGGTGACGCTCAGGCTGTCGACATAGTTCAGCACCGCGGGGGTGTCGATCAATACATAGCGGTACTGCTCGCGGACCTCTTGGATGAACCGGCGGAAAGCGTCGGTCCCCAGCAGCTCGGCGGGATTCTGCCGGCTTTTGCCCGCCGTGATCACATCCAGCTCCGCACCCTGCAGCGGTTTTACCTGACGGCGCCAGTCCGCCTGCTCCTCGAGAATATCCGACAACCCGCCTTCGAGCGGCAGCTGCAGGATCTGATGCAGACTCGGTTTGTGCAGATGGGCGTCGACCAGCATAATGCCTCCACTCTGAATGTGCACCGGTTCCTGGGCCCGCGCCTTCTCCTCCTCCGCCGTTTCCTGTACAAAGGCGCGGAAATCATCCTTGAAAAGCGCCGGTTCGGCGGCTGGTTCTCTCTCCACCGTTTCATCTTCCGCTAAAGCCGCAGGCGCCGGTTCAGCCGCAGGCTCTTCAGCCTTGTCCTCTTTTTCCAGGGCCTTTTTATGCGCACCGGCCATCAACATGGCCAAATAGGTGGCAATCGTCGACGCGCCCTCGCCGGTGACAGAACTGGTGATGGCGAGAACGCGCATGACGCCGCGCATATTGGCGATGCGGATGTATTCGCGCAGATCATAAAAATCTTGTATCATCTCTTCGGGAAGATCCACCGGCCCTTGTCCAGCGTGGCGGGGGATGGTTCTTTCCCAGGGCATGGTGACTGAATCCTGCATCTGATCCAGTTCTTCCAGGGCATTTAATAGCACGCTCATCGTCCAACCTCTTGATTTATGACAGCATTCATGGTTACAGACTTTCGACATCCACGCCGCAGAAATCGCCGATCTCGGCAAAATCAACACTCGGTTGTTGGGGGCGCCGAATGGCTGGATTGCGTTTCATCACCGGATCAGCGGCCGCCTCCACAACCACGGTCGGCGCCGCACTGGCATTCGCCACAACCGTGCTGGCGCAGGTCACTTTGTTGGCCGCAGCCAGCTCTTGAATCAGCACCGCATCGATGGTCCGGCCCTGACGCTGAAAGGCGGTCAGCAAAGCATTGTCGCACACCTGATTGATCAGGCGCGGAACACCGCCGCTGATCTCATGTATCTTGCTCAGTGCGGCGGAGGTGAACAGTTCCTGATCTTCGCTGCCGGCCACCCGAAGGCGGTGAAGAATATAGCGGCGCGTATCTTCCTCGTCCAGGCGATTCAACACAGCCTTGAGGCTGATGCGCTGCTTGAGCTGGTGCAGCGCCGGTTCCTGCAGATAGGCATCCAATTGCGGTTGAGCGGAAAGGATCACCTGCAGCAATTTGCTGCGCGAGGTCTCCAGATTGGACAGCTGACGGATCTCCTCAAGCACGTCGTATTTCAAGCTCTGTGCCTCGTCCACCACCAGCACGGTATAGAGACCCTGTTTGTACGCATCGATCAGAAAAGTGTACAGCTCCATCAGTAGATCGCTCAGATCTTCGCCCTGGGGCGTAAAACCGAAATCCCGGCAGATATATTTAATCAGCTCACGGCCGTTCAGGTTGGTGTTGAACACCCAGGCGAAACGCACGCGGTCACTAAAGCCCTGCAGCGTGGTGCGGATCAACAGGCTCTTGCCCAATCCGGGTTCTCCGATGATGGCGTTGATGCCTCTTCGCATCGTCACCGCGGCCACCAGCCGGTCCAGCGCCTCCTGGTGCATTCGGCTTTTAAAGAGGAATTGCGGATCCGGTGTTGCAGCAAACGGCTCCAATTTCAGATTAAAATGTTCAAGATACATGACGACGTCTCCTCAAAAGGGGGATTAATGCTTGCCGGATTCGAACTGGAACAGCTCGTCCACGCGAACTCCGAAAATCTCAGCCGCCTTGCGTTTGAAATCTTTGGTGGCCTCGACCCGGTTATTCTCGACCATGGAGAGATAAGTCGCGCTGCACCCCAACAGAAAGGCCAGTTCATATTGCTTCAATCCGGCTTCCCATCGCTTGATCTTTATTACGTTCTTCATCGTACATCTCCTCAGAATTCGATACAGCCACTTTGGCTTGTGTTATGCATCCGATAAACCCGATCCCTGTCTCACCCTAGGCGTTGCCGGGGTTGACCGTCGGCGAGGCCGGAGCATCCCCCGAGGATCTCTTCCGCTGATAATTCTCCATCTTGAAATCCGCTATCGAGGCCAGTATCGGCATTTGCAGGCAATCCTGAGCATCCTGCGCCGTGTTGACTGAATGATCAAAGTATTCGACAAAGAACGCCAACCCAAACGCCACCAGCAGACCCATGAGCACCGCCAGCGACAGATACAGCGGTTTGTTGGGTTTCACCGGATCGGCGGGCACCAGGGCGGGCTCGAGCAAGCGCACCTGAATGAGATACTCTTTCTGGCTGTCGGCGATGCGCGCTTCCTCCCGCTGCCGGATCAACATCGAGTGCACCGCCTGCAGATCGACGAGGCCGATGGTGAGCCGGCCCAACTCATAATCCTGGCGGGACAGATCGGCGATGGAGGCCACCACCTGGTTCATCCGGTGCATCAGCGAAGCCTCCTGGGCCTGCAGCGCCTGACTGGCCGCCTCCTCCCCACGGATGATGTCCGCCTGAGCGGACTTGATCTGTTTGCGGGTGGCCTCGATCTCCGCAGTGAGCGTCGCCACTTCAGGATGCCGCTCCGTATACTTTTGCAGCAAAGCGGTCCGTTTGACCTCCAGATTCAGCAGCGTATTCTTGAGCAGGTTATAGTAATCGTTCTGGCTCAATCCATTGGTCGCTGCGGTGGAGGGGATGATCAGCTCCTCCTCCTGGTCCACCTGTTCCCGGAACACCTTGAGACTGGCCTCATGGGCAATGCGCTCGGAGCGCACTTTGGACAGCTCATGGTCAAAGGCGGACAGGGATTCAAACAGGATGGAAGTCTGCTGGCTCGGCGAGATGACTTTCTCGCGGCTTTTGTATTCCATGCCCTGCTTCTCCGCTTGGTCGATCTGATCCTGAATCCGCCGGATCTGTTCATCAAAAAACTCGCTGGAACGGCTGTCCCGGTCCAACGAAGGTCGCTGGCGGATGAATTCCGTGACCACGCGATCGACGATCGCCGCTGCCCGGGCGGCATGGCGATCCTCATAGCTGACCATGATCACGTTGGTGTCCTTCTCCCGTTCGACCTTGAGCTTTTCGGCCAGTTGCGCGATGGCCCGGTCATAGTTGACGCGCGCTTCCACCGAATCGCGCCCCGGCTTGGCCAATGCCATCTCGGCGACCACCGGCTCCAAAATGCTGCGCATTTTAAAGATGACCAGTTCCGAGCTCAGCCGCTCGAAATAGCTCTTGTCATGAATCTGCCAGAGATGCAGCAGATGCTCCTTCTCGACGGCGACCTGGTAATTGATCATGACCTTGGCGCTGGCCCGATAGGTGGAGGGCACAATGAAAACAGCCAGGGCCACGGTCAAGACGATCAGCAGAAAAACAATCAGAATCAGCCCGCTGCGTTTGGACACCACCGAGAGAAAACTCTGCGGCGACATGGGGCTGTCTTGATGGCTATAGGGGATCATACCGTACTCCTGTGAATTGAATAAGCGAACCGCATCGCCAAACTTTTATTAATTCTTGTACCAGAACTCGTACCGCGCCCAGGCGTCAAAGGGCGGAATGACGATATCATAGATCTGCGACATAAAGGCGCCGACGTTGGCGACAAAGGTTTTGGGAACATAGATCACATCATAGGGATTAACGGCCAGGTCGGCCTCCATATGGTTGGAAAGATGGCCGAAAGACAAATCCCTGCGGGTGGCCTCGGCTTTCTTCAAATCCTCTGAACGGATCAGGATGACGCTGCTCATCTTCGCCGTCTTTTTCGGACCGCCGGCAGCGGCGATGGCGCGCATGAGCGTCATGCCTTTGGCCATAGAGATCAGGCCCGGCCGCTCCACCTCGCCCATCACATAGCACTGCTGGCCGCCGAACTGCCGTACCAGTATGGTGATGTCCGGATTCTGCAACACCTCGCCATAGCCGCGGGTGATCTCATCGTCCAACTCCATGGTGCTCTTGCCGGCGACATAGACATCGCCCAGTCGCTGCAAAGAGATGTACCCGTCCGGACGAACGGCGATCGTCTCATTGTATTCCGGAGTGTTGAAAAATTTCACTTCAATGACATCGCCGAAGCCGAGCAGATAGTCGCTGCTTCGCTCCGGCCCCATCCGTTCGGACAGGCGCACCACTTCGGTGGTCGTACGCACAGGTTCGGCGTCGCGTACACGGGGTTTATGCACAGGTTCCGCTTCGCGCACGCGGGTTTCACGCACGACGGTTTCGGTCTGGCTTTCGCTCTCGCTCACAGTGGCGTTGGGGCCCGCATCCGCGATCCGGGTTTCGGTCTCGGTCTTGACCACCGGCGGCGCGGCAGGGGCTTTTTTTACCACGCTGGTTCTTTTTCGGCTGTTTTTCTTCGTCGCCGTTGCAACCCGGGTCCGCTTGTTGGAGCTGAGCTCATCGGTTTTGCCGTTGTTGGACTTTTGCAGATCGATGACCGCCTTGTTGCGGCCCTCATCAGCCGGACGGTTGTGCGATTGAACTGAACAGGAGGTCCATACCATCCCGATCGACAGCACGGCCAACGTCCAGAGTATGTTCGAAAGAGTCTTCATAACTAACCTCATTGAGAAAAGGTGTGCGTCCTACTTGGCCATCGTCATTTTAATAAAAGTGCGGTAACTGCCGGCTTCCAGCATGCACAAATAGGTGCCGGAAGGCACCGGTTGATTGCTCATATCACGCCCGTCCCAAAGAACGTCATAGCGGCCGGCCGATTGCGAGGCGTTGACCAGCGTGCGCACCAGCTGCCCCATGATGTTGAAAATCTGCACGCGCACCGGGCCCGCCTCTCTGACCGTGTAGACGATGCTCGTGGTCGGATTAAAGGGGTTGGGGAAATTCTGCTGCAGGGTAAAGGCCTCTGGCCGCGTCTGCGTCATCAGTGAAATGGGACCATGCAGCATCTCCACTCCGCTGGCCGAGACATCCGCCAGCCAGTAGAAATACTTTTGGTTTGCCTCCACCTGGTGGTCGCGGAATAAATACGTGTGCACGGTCTGGGAGTTGACCGCCCCGTCGATGAGCTGCTCGGTGATGCGGACGCGGCCGCTGTCGCGCACCGTGGCGCGATAGAGATGAAAGCCCAGGTTATCCGTCTCGGAATAGGTGGACCAGCGCAACAGCACCAGGCCGGCCTCATCCGTTGCGGTGAACAGCGCCAGCTCCACCGGCTCAAACGATCCGCCATGCATGCGCCAGGCGTTATCCTCGAGAAAGTCAAGACCGAAATCGTGACTGTCAAAGTCGCTGTT
>CAZKQR010000058.1:0-4844 GCA_964554965.1 uncultured Cytophagia bacterium
GATATCGTTCACATCGATCATAGACAATCCGGCGGCCAGATCGTTGGCTGTATCGATACGGTTGCCGTCCACCAGCGCAACCACATGGTTACGAGCCAGGCCGCGCACATTGGGGGTTGTCCCCCAGATGCCATCGCGGCCAAGGCTTAACCCCGGTTCACTCTGCAGAGCATTGGTCACCGTGATGGGCGCGGAACGATCGAGCTGTTCCGCGCGCACCACGGCAATCGGCAGTGCCACATCGCGCAGCTGCCGGTCCGCTTTGGTGCTGGTGACCATGACGTCGGAATAATTCAGCAGAATCGGAGACAGAGTAAAGGTCAACTCCTGGCTGGAGTCAGAGTCAACGGTGACCGAACGACGTTCCGGCTCGTAGCCGATAAACGAGACGATCAGAGTGTATGTGCCCGGCTGAAGGTGGGTGAAGGAAAACCGGCCCTCTCGGTTGGTGACCACGCCGCGATAGCTGTTTTCTAGACGCACATTGGCGCCGGCCAAAGGCCGGTTTTGCGGCTGGTCCACAACCCGGCCCGAAAGTTCGCTCTCAGCATAAGCCGGAAGACAAAACAGGAACAATAAATACATCCAACGACGCATAGCGGCACTCCTTGTAAGCTTACATGAAAAGCGGGGCGATGAAACGTGTGAGCCACGCCAGCCAGATGGCCAGAACCAGCGAAAGGGCTGAGGCCAGAATAGTTTTGCGCATTCCCAATTCCCTCACCATGATGCCAAAGGTGGCCAGGCAGGGCAGGTAAAATAGAATAAAAACCGTAAACACCATGATCTGTACCGGCGTCATCACCGTCAGCATCTCTGTGGTGCCTAGGGATTGAAACAGCATGAGCAGGGATAACTCTTTTCGCAGCACTCCGAAAATGATCGTCAAGCCAACCTTCTCCGGCAGATCCAGTAACCGGGTAAGGGGTGAAAACAGTTGGTTGATCCCCTCTTGCCAGTGCAGCCATTCGGTGATGCTGAGAAAGAGGCTGCCCAAAATCAACAGCGGCCAGGCGATGACGATAAAATCCTTGATGCGCAGCCAAGTTTTAGCCAAAACCACTTTTGCGCTGGGCGCTTGAAAGGCGGGCATCTCCATGATCATGCCGGGCGTCTCTTCAGGAGAGAGGCGTGAAAGAACCAAGCCGATGCCCAGAATGATAGCCAGGTTAAAGAGCAACAGCCAAAAGGCATAGGCTCCGCCCAGATAAAAACCGACCAATCCAAGGATCAGGGTCATGCGCGCTGAGCAGGGCACGAACAGCGCCAGGGTGGAGGCGATAAAGCGGTCCCTTGGCCGGGTGATGATGCGAGTGGCCATGATCGCCGGAACCGTGCAGCCGTATCCCAATAAAAGAGGGATGATGGCAGTTCCATGCAATCCCAGGCGGTGCATAATGCCATCGGTCAAAAACGCCATGCGGGGTAGGTAGCCGATGTCCTCGATGAGCGCCATCAGAAGCAAAAACGGAAAGAGATACGGCAGAACGATGGAAAAGCCGCCGGAAAATCCCTGCAACAGGCTGTTCAACAAATGATAGGTGAAGGAATCGACCGACCAGTGCAAGGCCAGCTGATCACTCAACGAGTGAAAAAACGCCAGGATGGGCTTTTCGAGAAGCGCACCAAATTTAAAGACACTGACGAACAGGAAGTACAGGGCGGCCAGCATGATCACATAGCCGATAATCGGATGCATCAGCAGGTTGTCGATTTGGTCGCGCCAAAGGCTGGAGGAACGTCGTCCCACGCGAGCCACTTCCTCGAACAGCGCCATGCTTTTGGCATGGCGCTCCGCCGAGATCACCTGATCAGAGGGTTGGCCATGGGCCTCCTCCAGCATCTGTTGAAAAGCCAGAATATTTTTCGCCGTCCCGGGCAGCCGCTTTTCAGCCAGGTCCAGGTAGTAGGGATCGTTTTCGAGCAATTTGATGGCCAGAAGCCTGGGCTTGTCAAAATCCAGACCTGACTGTCTCATCCAATCGACCACGGAGGTGACAGCGGTTTCCACGTGTTTACTCATGGTGAGAGGACGCATCGGGGAAATGGAGCCGGCATATTCCACGGAGCGGGTGAACAGGGTCTCGACGCCATTGCCTTTGCATGCGATGGTGGAAAAAGCCGGCGCCCTGAGAATGGCGGACAACCGTTCTCCGTCGATCTCGACCCCTTTACGTTGGGCTTCATCGATCATGTTCAGGCAGATCACTATAGGCAGACCTAACTCGGCCATTTGCAGTGTCAGCTCCAGGCTGCGGCACAGGAGAGAGGCGTCGATCACGTTGATGACCAGATCGATCTTTTCGAAAAGCAGAAACTGTTTTGCCGCTTCGGTGGCAGAGTCGATGGCGGTGAGAGAGTATAGGCCCGGAAGGTCGATCAGTTCGATGGTCTGATCGCCTATTTGAACCAGGCTGCTGGTGAACGACACAGTGGTGCCGGCAAAATTAGTCGAGATCGAGCGATACCCGGCCACTTGATTGAATAACGTGCTCTTGCCGCAGTTGGGTTGCCCGATCAACACCAGGCGCAGACAGGGGGCGGAGAGAGAATTTATCATGAGAGCGTCGTGACCTGTATAAAAATGTGAGCCGCCATGCCGCGGCTGAGGGCAATGTCCGCCTCATGGATGGTCAACAGCAGGGGGCCGCCCATGACCGCATTTCGTTTCAACCGGACGAGATCGCCCACATGCAGGCCAACCTGCTGCAGTCGCTGGCGAAGGCCCCATCCTCCGGAGAAAGCCACGATCGTTGCGGTTTGTCCGACATGCAATTGGTTCAAGGTCGGCCGTATCTTTTCCTCGCGCATCATAGAGTGAGTTCTGCTATTTTAACATGCATTCCACGCAGGGCGTGCCGTCAGAATATGCACGGGCGCACTCACGAACTTCACGGATGAATTGTCCGTGTTTTTTAGGACACTGTCTGACCAAATAGAGAAACCGCATCAACGCAGAGTAGGTTTCGGCGCTGATCAAATGCTCAAATTTGCAGGCGTCCAGTTCTGCGATCGCTTCATCGAGTCCAAGAATGTCCGTCAATAAATCTTTAACCGCCTGATGTCTGAGCGTCAGACTCTGCGCCAGTCGACGGCCTTTTGCCGTGAGCACAATATGTCCATAGGCCTCATGGGTGATGAGATCCTTTTTAGCTAATTGACTCAGAGCGATGGAAACGCTGGATCTAGTAACCCCTCGGCGTTCGGCGATATCTTTGACGCGAGCCACTTTGTTTTCATTTTCCAGGTCGGCGATGATCTCGATGTATTCCTGGGTGACGGTATCATGAGCCAGATCCATGATAACCTCAAGTTTGATGGATAAAACTTTGTTAGATTTAGCAATTTAATCTTTTTCCTGCAAAAAATCAAGCCTATTTTTTTTCAGACGCATATGCTGCTTGACTAAATCCACGGTTCTGACTATATTAGCGCGTCTTCGCCGCCTCTCTGGGGCCAAAATTCCGCCATTATCCATGACTATATTGGTTTTAACGAACAGCATGAATCCTTACTCTCGACCGATGACTTTTCACCCGACCCTGCGACTCGTCCTTTCCTGTTCCCTTTTATTCTTTTCTCCGCGCGCCGGCTTAACCCTTGTGGACATGGCCTCGCTGCACCATAATGACGCATCAGGCATGCCGCTGGCGCCCTATCAAATAGGCCAGAGGGTCCAGGTGGCCGGTGTGGTGACCGTCGGAACTAACCTGTTCACCACAGCCTATTGCGATGTTTACATTCAGGACGCCACCGGCGGCATTAATCTCTACGCCGCCTCGCCCTGGCCCACAGCGCTTCAAATCGGCGACAGCGTTCGGGTCGACGGTGTGATCCGCCATTTTCGCGGCCTGACAGAGATCAGTACACCGATGACCGTCGAGGTACTTGGAAAAGCCAAAATCATTCCATCTCCACTGGCGGTGACCTGCGATCAGGTGGCCAATAGCTTTGCCCAGGATTTTACGGAAGCGAACGAAAGCCGATTGATCCGCATCAACCAGGCCCGGGTGGTGGCCGGATCAGCTCCCACCTTGACCATCAGCGACCAGACCGGTCAGTGTTTGCTCTACCTCGATTCGGATACGAACCTGCCGGTCCCGCAAGGCACGTTTGATGTCATCGGCATTCTGAAACAGTACGACTCCGCAGCGCCCTACACTGATGGTTATGAGATTGTGCCCCGCTTTATCAGTGATCTGATCCCTCATTCAGGCCCTGTTTTTATAAGCGAACCAAAGGAAGCAGCCATCACAGCGCACAGCGTCGATTTTTACTGGCAGACCGCCACTGCGACCGGCGCCGCTATTAAATATAAAAGCCGCTTTTCCTGGGAGTGGCTGAGTTATGGCGATTCCTCAGCCGTGCAGGAGCATCGGCTTTCGCTGACCGGCCTGCTGCCCGCCACGCTCTATGACGCCTATGTGGTCTGCAGCGATGCCAATGGCTCCAGCTCGAGCCGTCGCTTTACCTTTTGCACCGCCTCAGCACGTTCCAGCGGAACCATTCAGGTATGGTTCAATCAATCCGTCGATCCAAGCCTGGCCCATCCGGACACAGCGAACGGATCCGTGGATCTGGCAACTAAATTGATCGAGTGTATCGATCAAGCCCGATACAGTTTGGATGTGTGTTTCTATAATTTAAGCCATCCGGAGCTAACCGAGGCCATCGGCCGGGCGAAGAGTCGAGGGGTTTCTGTTCGTCTGATCCATGAAGCGGACAATACAACCGCTTCTGTCAGCCGGCTGCAGCAGGTATATCATGTTCCTGTGATCAGCGACCGGTTCGGACAAAACAGCGGGGATTACTCTATGCACAACAAGTTCGTCATCATAGATTAT
>CAZKQR010000058.1:4854-6718 GCA_964554965.1 uncultured Cytophagia bacterium
GACAGCGCTCTGGACGATTACCTGTGGGTCGCCTCTGCCAATGGAACCCCATCCGGCGCCCTCCTTAGCGCTGAAAACGGCCTTTGCATTCAGGACGAGGCGCTCTGTGCCGCCTATACCGCCGAGTTTGACGAGATGTGGGGGGACGGAGATGAAATTGCAGATGCAACCCGCAGCCGGTTCGGCGAGCGGAAAACGAACAACACGCCGCACCGATTCAACGTCAACGGCGTGTGGATTGAACAATACATGAGCCCATCTGATCAAACCGAAGCGGCTATTGTCCAGTCCATCCGCTCCGCGCAGCAATCCCTCTACTTTTGTATTTTCTCTTTTACCAGCACGCCGATTCTGCACGCCCTGGATGAGCGTTTCCACCAGTCTGCAAATTTCAGTTTGGCCGGCGTTTTTGATGCAGAACAGGTTCAAAAGGAGAAGAGCGTATATCCTCAAATCGCTGGAATCAGCACGCCGGCCTGGTCGCCGCCTGCGGATGTCTGGCTGGATCAATCGCCATACCTTTTGCACCACAAATATCTGATCGTAGATGCAGCCGGAGAGAATCCACAGGTGATCACCGGCAGCCATAATTGGAGCGATAGAGCGGAACACCACAACGATGAAAACACTTTAATCTTTCATAGCCGCACGATGGCCAATTTGTACCTGCAGGAATTTTCCGCACGATATCAGGAGGCAGGGGGGCAGGCGGCGTTGCTGACGCCTGTGGCGACAAAGGGGATCGCCCCTGTGCCGGGGACCTGGCGGCTCATTGGCAATTATCCCAATCCCTTCAACAGTTCCACCCGGATTGTATACCATCGGCCGGAGCAGGATGGGTCTATCCCCACAGCCTTTGTGTACGATGTCGCAGGCCGGCTCGTACGCACTCTGCAACTTTTTCCGCAGGGAGATGAGGTCGCCTGGGATGGAAGAGACAGCCGGGGCCGATCCGTCGCCTCCGGCGTTTACATGGTCCGCCTCGGGGATCACCCGAGCGTGGTCAAAATGTTGCTCATGAGATGAGGGGATACGTATGAAGATGAAAGCTTTGGTCAAAAAAAGCCGGGTGCCCGGATTGTTTATGGAGGAGGTTCCGCTGCCGGCTTGCGGCAACAACGATCTGTTGATTAAAATCACCCACACCGCCATCTGTGGCACAGACCTGCATATCTATAAATGGGATGAATGGTCGCAGCGCACCATCAAACCTCCATTGGTGATCGGCCACGAGTTTGTCGGAGTGGTGGTCGAAAAGGGGATCAACGTCGCCGGCTATAAAGTCGGCGAACGGGTGTCCGGAGAGGGGCATATCGTCTGCGGCGTCTGCCGCAGCTGCCGCGCCGGCCGCAGGCATTTGTGCACCAACACCATCGGCATCGGGGTGAATCGTGACGGCTGTTTTGCCGAGTATCTGGCCCTGCCGGCGACCAACGCCTGGCATGTGCATCCCTCAATACCGTCTGAAATCGCCGCTTTCTTTGATCCCTTCGGCAACGCCACGCATTCCGCGCTCTCCTTTGATATCGTGGGTGAAGATGTGCTCATCACAGGAGCAGGCCCCATCGGCCTGATGGCTGTGGCCATCTGCCGCCATGTCGGCGCACGCAATATCGTCATCACCGACGTCAACGAGTACCGGCTGAATCTGGGAAAAAAGCTGGGCGCCACGCGTGTGGTCAACGTAGCCAAAGAGTCCATCGAGCAGTGCAGAAAAGAGCTGACGATGGTCGGATTCGATATCGGCCTGGAAATGTCCGGCAATCCGCGTGCGTTTGAGTCCATGCTGGAAAACATGTATCATGGCGGCCGCATCGCCCTGTTGGGCATTTTGCCGGCAAGCACTCAGATCAACTGGGATCAA
>CAZKQR010000058.1:6753-16147 GCA_964554965.1 uncultured Cytophagia bacterium
CATGCTGCAGAGCGGGCTCGACATATCGCCGGTGCTGACGCATCGTCTGCCGTTCATTGACTTTGAAAAAGGATTTGCGGCCATGCTCTCCGGCGAGTGCGGCAAAGTGGTATTAACCATGGAGTGAACCATGTACGGACAAATCAAACAGGACCTCATCGCGGCGCTGGATGAGATTCGTCAAGCAGGCCTCTATAAACACGAACGCGTTCTCTCTTCCAGCCAGGGAGCAAAGATCAGCGTACAGGGCGGCGCACCGGTGCTGAACTTTTGCGCCAACAACTATCTCGGACTTGCCAACCATCCCGCTGTGCTTGAAGCGGCACAGAAGGCGATGCAGCGATGGGGATATGGACTGTCGTCGGTGCGCTTTATCTGCGGCACACAGGAGGGACACAAACAATTAGAGAAGAAAATGTCCCAGTTCCTGCAGACTGATGACACGATTCTTTATGCCGCCTGCTTTGACGCCAACGGCGGCGTGTTTGAACCCTTCATGGGCGCCGACACTTGCATTCTCACCGATGCGCTCAACCATGCCTCTATCATTGACGGCATTCGTCTGGCCAAAGCCCAACGTCTGATCTATCAACACGCGGACATGGCGGATCTGGAAATGAAACTGCAGGAGAGCCAGAGCGTTCGCAACCGGCTGATCGCCACAGACGGCGTTTTCAGCATGGACGGCGATATCGCCCCGTTGCAGGCCATCTGCGATCTGGCTGAACGCTATAATGCGCTGGTCATGGTGGACGACAGCCATGCCACTGGATTTTTAGGCCAAACCGGCCGCGGCAGCATTGAGCATTGTCACGTGATGGGGCGCGTCGATTTGATCACCACCACTTTTGGCAAAGCCCTGGGTGGCGCTATGGGTGGGTGCGTGTCCGGACACAGAGAGATGATCGAATACCTCAGACAAAAAAGCAGACCCTATCTTTTCTCCAACAGCCTTTCACCGGTGGTGGTCGGCGCTACGCTGGCGGTGTTGGACCTTCTCTCCGCCGGCACGGAATTACGCGACCGTCTGGAGAGCAATACGCTCTACTTTCGCAGGCAGATGACCGCTATGGGGTTTGATATCAAACCCGGTGTTCATCCAATTGTGCCCATCATGCTGTACGACGAAAAGCTGGCGCACACCATGGCGGATGAGATGCTGAAAAAAGGCGTCTACGTCATCGGGTTCAGCTATCCGGTTGTGCCGAAGGGATTGGCGCGCCTACGCGTGCAGGTCTCTGCCGCACACAGCAAAGAGCATCTGGACGCGGCAGTGGCTGCTTTTCAGTCTGTGGGCAAACAGCTTGGCGTAATCCAGTAAGTGGGGCTTACTATTTTGTAATCTGGATTTCCATTCTTGGATTACTTTGCACTTCGCTCTTCAAGCGCGCTAACAGGAGTATTGAAAAATATGAAATAATGAGTCGGTGGGAAAAATAGATCTGGCATGCCGCTTGCATGGGTTCCAGTACGCCAAAAAGGCCATCGGGAAGGCTCGCCAAGAGCCACCCGCTGATAAGGAAACCAGCCACGGAGGCTAAAATGGGCCGGATTTATCTAATCGGGTTCAATCTGCTGCTGTTAAGCCAATTTTGCGCGGCTGACACGCTGATAAAAATCGACCGCAGCAGGATGCACGGAAAATTATCCCTGATCGCCGACACCTATATCGAGTTCGTCACCAATAAAAAGGACGGACAGCAACAGTGGATCAAGGTGGACAAGAAAGAGATCCTGGCGATCGTTGGCGGCAAGGGCAAGCTGCTATTCCCCAGAGATAAATATGACGAAATGGCGCTCAATTACGGCAAGGTTAAATTGCGCACTGCGCAGGATGTGGCCAAATACAAGCAACGCAAATCAGAGTCTATTCTGGTGCAGGAACAGCATCAGCAGGCGGAGAAAAACCGCTTTAAAATCGCTGCTATGATCGGCGGTGTCGGCGGGTTGATGGCCTGGGCGTTCTTTCAAGCTGACTGAGTGCACTGTTTAGTCCTTCCTTCGTCTGCCGACCCTTTGCATATTCTCCCTCACTTGCCGCTCTTCGTGGCCCATAGAAAACTGTTGATTTTGTGTGGCAAAATGGGTAACATGACACTCATTATTTAAGCACGGTATGAGAAAGAAATCCAGACAGGTTTTGGTCGGCGGCGTGGCGCTGGGCGGCGGTTCCCCTATTGTCCTTCAATCCATGACCAACACCAAGACCACAGATATCCCATCGACATTAAGCCAGATCGAACGGCTCGTTGAAGCGGGTTGCGAGCTGGTACGGCTGGCTGTGCCCAATCAAGAGGCGGTTACCGCGCTGGCTGCCATCCGTAAACGATCGCCGGTTCCGCTTATCGCTGACATCCATTTCGATTACCGACTGGCGCTGGCTTGCATGGATGCCGGGGCAGACAAGATCCGCATAAATCCGGGCAACATCGGCGGCGAGGAAAAGCTGGCCCAGGTTATCCGCAGAGCGGCCGATGGCCATGTGCCTATGCGGATCGGCGTCAACTCGGGCTCCTTGGAAAAAGAGCTGCTGCTCGCTGAAAGAGGCGTAACCGTGAACGGATTGGTCCGTTCAGCCCTGCGCTGGACCGAACGCTGCCGGGAATACGGCGCCACGGAACTGGTAGTATCCCTCAAATCGTCCGACGTCTTGCAGACCATCGAGGCGTATCAAGCCTTTGCCCGACAGAGTGATGTACCGCTTCACATCGGCCTGACAGAAGCGGGCACTGTGCGCAGTGGCAGTATTAAATCCGCTGTCGCCATGGGTATTCTGCTCCATCAGGGCATCGGCGACACATTGCGGGTCTCTCTGACCGGGGATCCGGTTGAAGAGATCTTGGTCGCCCGGCAAATACTGCAATGTCTCAGGCTTCAGCAGCCGGGCGTGACCATCATCGCCTGTCCGACCTGCGGCCGCACAGAGGTTGACATGGCGCCTATTGCCGAAGAGGTGGAGAGACGTCTGGTCGGCCTCAAGCATCCCATTACAGTAGCGGTCATGGGGTGTGAGGTCAACGGACCAGGAGAGGCCCGACATGCCGATATTGGCGTGGCTTGCGGCAAAAATGCAGCGGTTCTTTTTCGCCATGGCAAAATAGTGCGCAAAATCAAAGCGGATGAAATCGCTGATGAACTGGTTCATGAAGCGCTGCATCTGCAGGATGATCCGCGAAAGGCCGGCGAGTGATGTACGACTGCGTAGGAATGGGCATCACCGTGTTGGACGAACTGGTTGTGATGGACACCTATCCTAAGCCCAACAGCAAGGGCCGCGCCAAGGCCATCATTCGGCAGGGGGGAGGGCCGGTGCCCACAGCGCTGGCAACATTAGCCCGGCTGGGCAAAAGATGTGCCCTGGTAACGGCTCTGGGCATGGACTCCCATGGCCGTTTTTTATGCCAAGAACTGGAACAATTCGGGGTTTTAACCAGTTATGTAACATATTTACCGTCCGTTGACACGCCTAGAGCGATCATCCTGGTAGATCAGAGCAAAGGGGAACGTACTGTTCTGTTGGCGCAGGATGCAGCCTGCACCCTCGAGCATCACTATGAGGCTGGGCAGCTCCTTGACCAATGCCGTATCCTTCATGTGGATGGACATTATCCTGAGGCTCAAATCCAGGCGGCGGAGAGAGTGCATAGCCAGGGCGGACTGGTGTCTCTGGACATAGGCAGCAACCGGCTGGTGCCAAATGCTCTTTTGCACTATGTCGATATTCTCGTCGTGAGCGAATCTTATCAACAGGATGGGATCATTGCGGGCGATCCGGTAAAAAGCCTGGAAAACCTCGCAAAAAACCACTTTAAACTGATAGGTATAACTTGCGGAATCAGGGGCAGTTATATTTATTTTAACAACAAAATACATTATGAGCAGGCGTTCAAAGTGAACACTGTGGACAGCACCGGCGCCGGAGATGTTTATCATGGAGCTCTGCTGTACGGATTTATGCAGGGATTTTCCCTGGAGCACATGGCCCTATTCGCCGCCGCGGCTGCGGCGAGAAAATGCGGACAAGTAGGGGGCAAGGCCGGCATCCCTGATCTGCAGCAAATCAGCCAATTTCTTCAGAACCAAAACTCGAATAGTGATTTTTTATCATGATCTCTACAAGGAGCCTGTTATGACGATTCAACGAATGGCTGTGACGGCCATTATGCTGCTAGCTTCGCACTGCGTGCTGCACGCTCAAACGGACCAGACGAAAAAGTATATCAAAAACGATCAGGCTATGGTCGCTAACGCACCTAACAATGGCCAGACCATCGGCGTGCTGGGCAAGGGCACGGAGCTGGTGGTGCTGGAAGAGACGCCGACCATGGCCAAGATTCAGGTGACCGCCTGGGTCATCAAGTCCGAGATTACGCCACTGCGACCGTTGCGTGCGCTGCACCTGGCAGTCAAGACCAAAGTCGAGGCCGACTCCATTCTGACGGTGTTGAAAGCAGGAGGGGATTTTGTCCAACTGGCGCAGAGTAAATCCATCCTTGCCAATGCGGCCAAAGGTGGGGATCTCGGCTACTTTAACACCGGCGATTTTGATCCCAAGATAGAAGCGGCCATTTCCCGCCTCGAGATCAATCAGCTTAGCGGCATCATTGAAACCTCGTTCGGCTTTAACATCTTTAAAAGAATTCAGTGATCGCCTGATTCGGGCATATTGCCATGGCCGGACGTACACTGCTCGCCATTCCCGCATACAACGAAGCCGATCACCTGCCGCGAGTGCTGGCAGGCGTTCTGCAGGTTATGGACGCCCAGGACGTCCTGGTTATTGACGACGGATCCACGGATGGAACTCTGGCTGCCATCGAACATGTGAGCCTGAACACGCTGCGTCATCCACAGAATGAGGGCAAGGGTGTATCTCTGCGGCATGCCTTGCGTTACGCCAGGGAAAAAGAATATGCTTGGTTGCTGTGCATGGATGGAGACGGCCAGCACGATCCCGCGGACGTGCCGCTTTTTCTTCAGCTCATCGCCAGGGATCAAGCCGATGTGCTTCTCGGTGACCGCATGCAAAAGGCCGGGCGCATGCCGCTGCCTCGTCAATGGAGCAACCGGCTCTCGTCGCTGATTCTGTCGCTGCTGATCAACAACGGCCGGCGTCTTACCGACACCCAGTGCGGTTTCAGAGCGCTGCGCGTCGCATCGGTACAAGAGGCTTGGTTTTGTGAAAGAGGCTTTCAGTTCGAATCAGAGGTACTGCTGGTGCTGGGGCGCAGGGGCTGCCGGATTCAGCAAGTCCCTATTCAAACCCGTTATGCACAGGAGGAGAGCAGCATCAACCCCGTGGCCGACACTCTGCGCTTCCTTAAACTTGTTTTTAAAAGCCTGTGGTAGGAGGGTTTGTAATTTTTTTCTTGTTTTGATTCATCAAAATGTGTACATTATTCACTCAAACGGGGCGTAGCGCAGTCCGGCTTAGCGCGCCTGCTTCGGGAGCAGGAGGCCGGTGGTTCGAATCCACTCGCCCCGACATCCGGTCTGAAAGGCTGACAGAAATTCTCTGTCAGCCTTTTTTAATGTGTACCCTCTTTGTAGCCGCGCTAGTGGGCGACGCTCCTCCACACCTGATGGACATGAGCGTGCAGCGGGCGAACCGAAAATCCACTCTCCTTGCGCAACCAACAAAAAATGGGTAAGTCCTCTCCGCCTGCCGCCACCGAGGTTATTGCTTTTTATCAATTTCTTTTGTACATTACAGTTTATAGTCAAAGAATGATTAATGCAGGATGGATCCTATGGCCCCAGAGTACAATTCGAGCGGGATTGAAAAGAAATGGCAGCAACGCTGGGAAACGAGCAAGCTGTACAAGACCGATTTGAACAAAACCGAGAAAAAGGTGTATTGTCTGGTGATGTTCATCTACCCGTCCGGAGACCGGATGCATATCGGCCACTGGTACAATTATGCGCCCACAGACAGCTGGGCGCGTTTTAAGCGGATGCAGGGTTATCATGTATTCGAACCCATCGGCTATGACGCTTTCGGGTTGCCGGCGGAAAATTATGCGATTAAAAAAGGCGTTCATCCGGCGGTCAGCACCAACCAAAACATTCGGTTGATCCGCGAACAGCTCAAAGCCATGGGCGCCATGTATGATTGGGACTGTGAGATCAACACCAGCGATCCGAGCTATTATAAATGGACGCAATGGCTCTTTCTGCAATTATATAAAAAGGGGTTGGCCTACCGTAAAAAGGCCTCGGCCAACTGGTGCCCGAGCTGCAAAACCGTGCTGGCCAACGAACAGGTGATCGATGGCCAGTGCGAACGATGCGATTCAGAGGTGTTGACCAGGGATCTGGAACAGTGGTTTTTCAAGATCACCGATTATGCGGAACGGCTGCTGGAAGGACATCAGCGCATTCAGTGGCCGGAAAAGACCATCGCCATGCAGAGGAACTGGATCGGCAAGAGCGTGGGCGCACGCATCCAATTTCCCGTTCAGGGCAGGGAGGAGGTCATCGAGGTGTTCACCACGCGTCCGGACACGCTCTGGGGCGTCACCTACATGGTGCTGGCGCCGGAGCACCCCATGGTCGGTTTGTTGACAAAACCAGAGAACCAAAAGGCGGTGGACGACTATGTAATTCAGGCGCGCAAGCAGAAAGAGATCGATCGCATGTCCACCGAAAAAGAAAAGACCGGCGTCTTTCTCGGCAGCTATTGCATCAATCCGGTTAATCAGGAACGCGTGCCCATATGGATTGCGGACTATGTGCTGGTGACCTATGGCACCGGAGCGGTGATGGCCGTGCCGGCCCACGATCAGCGCGACTTTGAATTTGCCACCAAGTATCAGCTGCCGATCCGTGAAGTGATTTCGCCGGTTGGATCGCCGGCCGTTCAGCCCCTGGAGCACGCCTTCGAGGCGCCGGGGATCATGATCCACTCCGGTCCCTTTAGCGGCACGCCCTCCGCTGAGGGCTTGGCTCAGGTGATCGATTATCTGCAAGAGAAAAAATGGGGCGGAAAAAAGATCAATTACAAGCTGCGCGATTGGCTGATCTCCCGTCAGCGCTACTGGGGTGCTCCGATCCCGATCCTGTACTGTGAAAAATGCGGCGAGGTGCCGGTGCCGGAAGCCGACCTGCCGGTGCTGTTGCCGGAGGACGTGCAGTTCAGCGGCAAGGGCGAATCGCCGCTTTCCACCTCAGCCACTTTTGTGCAGACCCTATGCCCGCAATGCGGCGGACCGGCCAGACGGGAGTTCGACACCATGGATACCTTTGTCTGCTCCTCCTGGTATTTTCTCCGTTATCCCAATTCAACCTTGCAGGATCGACCCTTTGATGCCAAACGGGTTGCCGATTGGTTGCCGGTGGATCAATATGTGGGCGGCGCGGAACATGCCGTCATGCATCTGCTCTATGCGCGGTTCTTTACCAAGGCGCTTTACGATCTGGGACTGATCAACTTTGACGAGCCGTTCAGACGACTGGTTCATCAGGGCATCATCACCGCCAAGGGCGCCAAGATGAGCAAATCCAAAGGCAACGTGGTCAACCCGGACAAATTCGTGCAAGAGTTCGGCAGCGACACCTTTCGCCTGTACATGATGTTTATGGGCTCCTATGAGGAGGGGGGCGACTGGTCTGATGAGGGCATCATCGGCATTCACCGCTTTCTCAAAAGGGTTTGGCGCGTGGTTTGGACCTGTGTCGAAAGCCCGCCGCAGGGGAATGAAAATGAACGATTCCTCAAGGTCGTCCAACAGATGCACTATGCCATCAAGCAGGTCACTCAGGATCTGGAGCGCTTTCATTTCAACACCGCGATTAGCCGCATCATGGAATTAGTGAATGAACTTTCATTATATCTGCAAGATGTGCCGATCCAGGAGCAGAACCGGGAACTCGGGCAGACCGTCATTCCAACCCTGGTGCAGCTTTTGGCGCCCTTTGCACCGCATTTCAGCGAGGAGCTCTGGGAGGTCATCGGCCGGCCGTACAGCGTTTTCAACGCCGCCTGGCCGGTTCACGACGAAGCCAAGCTGGTCCAGAGCACGATTCAACTGGGCGTGCAGATCAACGGTAAAATTCGCGGTCAGGTCGAAGTGCCGGCTGAGATGGCGGACCAGCAGGTCATTGCCGAGGCGCTGAAAGACGCAAAAATTAAAACCTATGTTGAGGGAAAAACCATCGTCAAATCGTTTGTGGTGCCGAAAAAGCTGGTGAGTTTAGTGGTCAAATAGGTCGGAAGTGTTTGTGAGCAGGCAAGCCCGGGCAGAGATGTTCTGGGCTTTTTTTATGCTAAAACGTGCAAAAGGGAGGGTTCGCTGTATTAAACTTGACATAACTAATATTATGCAGAAACGGCTCCCCTTGCGGATTCACGCTCAAGGTATCTGCATCCTCAAGGTATCTGCAGCTCTTGTTTGGCTCTTTCCTTCAACGGAGATTCCGTCTTGACCCATAGAATCTCCTCCAGCTGCTGCCTGGCGGTATCGCCCTGTCCCAACGCCTTTAAGGACAGCGCATAATGAAATCGAGCATTGATGTTGCTGGGATTGAGTTTGATGGCTTCCTGAAGGAATTTAACCGCCTCCTGATGCTTGCCCTCCAGCGTGTGGCTCTTGCCCAGCAGCGTCAGCGTCACGCTGTCGTCCTTGCCCAGGTCAATGGCCTTTTGCGCCGCCGCAGCCGTTTCCGTCGGCATCTGCGAAGCATCATAGATGATCGCCGCCTGTTTGAACAGCGCCGGCTTGTTCGGCGCTATGGCAATGGCGCGCCGGATCGAGTCCGCAGCTTCCTTGACCCGGCCGGTGCGCAGCTGACAGGACGCCAGAGACGCCCAAACATCAGACTCTGCCGGCTTGACCCCAAGATATTTCTTGTACGCCATGATGGCCGCGTCGTAATCGCCCTTAATAAAAGACTGAAAACCTTCAGCATACAGCTCTTCAATGTTCTCGTCGTTCATCTCGATCGCTGCAGTCACTGTATGGCTTTCAGCTGCGCTGTGCTGCTCGGCGGGCGTAAACGCACGTAAAGATTTCCGCGCTATCTCGCCCAAATTGCCGCTGGGATCAAGCTTGATCACCGCCTTGAAGCATCTGGAGGCATTGTCTGCATCGTTCTGTGCCAAGTACACTTTGCCCAGACCCAAATAGGCCCGCGGCTCTTTGGGCGACAAAGAGATCACACGCTCAAACATGCGTATGGCATCTGGATAATTCTTTTCAATGCTGTGAACAGCCGCCAAATTGACCAGCGCTAAAATATTGCTGTTCTGTAACAACAACCCTTCGCGTAAAAAATGAATGGATTGCTGAAACTGACGTATTTTCGAATAGATGCTTCCCAGGACGAAATAGGCACGAACGTAGACCGGACAGACACGCAGCGTGTCCAGGCATAGCTCCAATCCCTGGTTTAAATT
>CAZKQR010000059.1:0-16082 GCA_964554965.1 uncultured Cytophagia bacterium
ACCCAGAGGTTGCCGGTGCTGTCAACCGCCAGAGCGCGAATATGGTCATCGCTGAGAGTCTGCGCTTGTCCCGGACCGCTATAAAAGCGGTGGAAGGAGGCGGGCGCCGTTGAACAGGTGGGCAACGTCATTCGGTTCAAGCCGTGATCCGTGCCGATCCAAATGCGGCCGTTCAGGTCCTCCACGATGCAGTAAATCAGGTCGTTGCTGATCGAAGTGGTGTCTGCGCTGCGATGGCGATAGCGAAGAAAGCGGTTTGTTTCGAGGAGGTAGCGGTTCAGCCCGCCGTTAAAGGTGCCGACCCAGATGACGCCGCTGTGGTCCTCGTATAGAGCGGTGACCTGATTATAGCTCAGGCTGTGCGGGTCCGCCGGGTCTGTGCGCAGGACGGTAAAACCATAGCCGTCGTACAGATTGAGGCCGTCTTCGGTTCCAAACCAGAGAAATCCGCGACGGTCCTGCATGATGTTGGTGACGATGCTTTGCGATAAACCCTGGGCCACAGAGATCTGTTCGAACACCAGCTGCGGCGTCTCCGCCCCACGGCCGGGAAGCGCAAAGCAGGCGCTGATCAGCATCCCCAGGGGAATCACAAAAGAACGAACTTTGTACATGCCGATCTCCTAAAGATCTGTACCGGATTATACGTAAAACAACGCGGTTTTGCTACAGGGTTTTTCTTTTTTCTCGCCGCAGAACAAAATCCGATTTCATGCGTTTCATAAGGTGGCTACGGTATGCGGCCATAAGCCAAGTGGTTACTTGAAAGGAGGATGCTGTGAAAACAAGAACCATTGACCGGGTGCTGATGACCATGTTCATCAGTGGGGCCTTTCTGTTCGGAACGAGCGTGCCGGTTGATGCACAACGTGAACAACCCAAGCGGAAACAGAGTGAACAGCAATCCGGACAAGGGCAAAACCAGGGACAGCCTGCTGAGCAGGAACAGAAAAAACAGCAGGCGCCGCCTGCACAGAGTGACAGGCAAAGGGAGCAGCGGCAGCCACGCGCCGACCAGCAACAAGATTGGGAACGATCGTCCAAACAGCAACAGCAAAATGCTAAAGAGCGGAAAAAGGAGATCGAGAAACAGCAGAAACGTTTTGAAAAGTATGATAACCGGTTGCGGAAACAGCAGGAGATCGCTGAGCAGAGACGACGCCGCTTGGAACAGGAGAACCGCCTGGCGCATGCGCGCTATCAGCAGGGCTATAAAGAGCGCATGGAAGAACGCAGGAGGGACCTGCACACCAAGTATGACCATGATTTACGCAACGACCCCTTTTTCGACGCGCCACCTCGTTTCCGCTATTATCGTGGCCAGCATTATTTCAATGTCAACCGCTACGTCGCGGAGGTGCTGAAGGATGCCGTCGATTACGGGTATGAGCAGGGATACTATGCCGGGCGGGCTGACTATGAAGACGGTTGGAGATTCAGCTATAAGGACTGTTACGCGTATGAGGATGCCACGTATGGCTACACCGGCTATTATGTGGATCTGAATGAATATCGCTACTATTTCCGTGAGGGGTTCCGGCACGGGTATGAGGATGGATATTACAACGTCTTTTATTTTGGCAGATATGAGAACGGCCGGCATCGCATTCTGGCTGATATTTTAGCCCGGATTATCTACTTTATTCCTCTTCCGTAGCTTTTGCCAATAAAAAAAGGTGGGCGCCCCCCACCTTTTTTTATGACCGCCGCGGCCGGCGAACCGGCCTGTTGGCGGCAAAGGACGATATTGCAGGCACGGTCAGCGCCTTTGCTGTTAAAAGATCATTTTTAATCCACTGCGGACCGCTTCACTTATTTTAATCTCCTTGCCGGCGAGAAAACGGTTCAGGGCCTCTTCCACCCAGGGCTTGTCGCAGGCAAAATGTGAAACAGCCAGATAATCCGCGCCCAGAATCAGGCCGATGGCCTGGATGGAGATGGGCTCCGCTTCGCCCATCATGTTAACCCGGGCGAGGATGGATGGCGTCGCCTTGTCGATCTCGAGATCCTGGACCGTGCCGATGCCGTCGATGAATTGATTTAAAGCCATTTTCGCCGCTGCGATTTTCATGGTGTTGAACATACGTTTCCTCCACAGTCAGATGTCCCCCATTCTCTCGTTCAATATACTTCTGTCCGGCCAATTTTGCAAGCAGTATGGTGACCATGGGATCTCTTTTTCACGGCCCCCTGGTCCTGGCGCTGTCAGCGGATCTGCAATCCGAGGAGGCGGCAGGCGATGGCTGTTCGAGGCCGGCAAAGGCTCATTCGTCTCTCTCGGGAGAGTGCCTCATTGGTGCATCAGGCCGATGTCCACCAGTCAGGCCTTGCGTTCTGATGCTGAGGCGGAAGCGCCAAACGGAATAACTCGGCATGTGCACATGTTGATCAAGTTATCCTTGGCCGCAAACACCACCGTGCGATAGTGAAGAAGGCAGCCCTTGCTGCTGGAAGAAATTTAAGAGGGTTCTTATGCAGAATCGTTCCTACGGCTATTTTAGCCGGAAAAGCGTTTATCGTCTTTTCTGCTCTCTTTTTCTGATGGCCTGTTTTTTACCGGGATTCACAGCTGCACAGAACTGGGTACGAACCACAGAGATACCCATCGCTTCGGTTTATGCGGTTGCAGAGCTAAACGGAGAGTTGTATGCCGCCACCGACTCTGCCATCTATATCAGCACCAATGGGGGGGCCTCATGGGCGCTGACGCCCGTCCAACCGCCGAGCGCTTGGCTTTACGTACTCTATGCTTCTCGAGGGTACCTCTACGTGGGGACCTCCGGCGATGGTGTATTTCGCAGTGCAGACGGGGGCCGCTCTTGGCAAACGGTGAATTCAGGATTGGTTGGAAACGCTCAGGATATCACCGGGTTTGCCACACGGGGCGATAGTCTTTATGCCGCCACCGACGGGAGTGGCGTGAGTCTGCTGAATTTGACCAATCCAACTGCCTGGAAGCCCTTCAACAGCGGAATCTTTCAGTTTGGCGCCTGCTCCATCATGTGCAGCGGCACCACGCTGGTGGCCTGCATCGGCTCCTATGTGTTTACCCATCCGCAAGGGGCGTCGCAGTGGAGCGAAACCAGTGCGGACACTTTGCAAGGCCGCCTCCCGCTTACGCTGTACCGGCACGGCGACAATGTATTCCTCGGTACAACAGGGGGAATTTATAAAAGTGACCTTTCTGCCACGGGATGGCAGCGGGCCGATATTCGAGCACAGCCCAATCAGGACATCCAGACGTTTGCCGCTCAAGGAACACTGCTCTTTGCCGGGCTGAACTATCGGGCGGAACACTGGATCTGGTCCACGGAAAATCAGGGCGCCACTTGGACTATTCGCTCGCACGAGTTTGCCTATCTTTACACCCTCTTTCCCGCCAAGGGCCGAATGTGGGCCGGCAGGACAGACGGACTCTGGTCTATTGATATGGGCGGGTGGACAAGCATCGCTGAACGCAGTGTGCGGGCGCCAGACACGCCGCACCTCAACCAGAATTATCCGAATCCGTTTAATCCAACGACCACCATTGTCTTTTATCTTCCCGAAAGAACCAATGTGTCCTTAAAGGTGTTTGATGCCATGGGGCGCGAGGTAGCCACGCTGGTCGGCGAAAAATTGCCTGCCGGCGCCCACTCTTATCAATGGAGTGCCGAAGGGATGGCGAGTGGGATTTTTATGTGCCGTTTGCAAGCCGGGTCTTTTATTGAAACAAAAAAGATCACTTTGCTCAAATAACCCTTTGGTCAAGCCTTCGCTGCCTATCGCCGGCCTTCCTTTCTCATCAGTCGTGCCTGCGCTCGCAATGAAAAAAAGGATGCCTGCGCGGTTGTAGGCCTGCCATTCCTGGTTGCTGCTCGAGTTCTGTCGGCAGCGCTGAATCGACAAGACGTTCAGAGGGGAAAATCCGCTTGATTTTCAACGACTGATTGGCTAATATACCGGCAACAGGGGAACCAGGGTTACGCCCGCTATGGCCCAATGGCTTGGTACTGTGAATGAGCTAAAGTGTATGAGTGGATTTTGCGCGCTCTCGCCCATCCATTTTGCGCTTCGCACAAAATCGAAAAACCTATCTGCAATTTCTATAACCCTTAATGGACCGCAGCCCAGCTGCGACAACTGGCGAATCTTCGAATAGCATGGTGAAATCGGTGAGGCGGATTTTCCTCTTGCCAGTGTGACATATTGCGGAGGATTGGAGTATGAACGATCCGGATCTCCGACTCTTGGCTATGGCTTTATGGTGTCTGCTCTTTTGCCATGTTACCACGCTCCTCAGCCAGCCGGAGCAGGCTGCGCCCCCCGCTCGACCACGATGGCAATGGTCTGTCCAGTATCTCGGGCTGACCTACCATCCGGATGGCGGAAATACGCCCGAGATCTATCCTTTAAAGCTGGATAACAAAGCCTTCCTGGTCCTCGATGTCGGCGCCGCCGCGAATCTGGACTATGGCCTGGGACGGCATACCTTTTTTCGTTTCACCGCCGCGCTCTACAAGGACTGCGCCTTTGTCACGGCGGGCTGCTTGCACCTCGGGCCGCGGCTGCAGGCGGTTTGGAAGCGGAACAGTTTCAATATCGGCATCGGCCCGATCTTTAGCTTTCGCCAAGACTGGCACCGATTTGCTGAGTATAAGGATGACGAATTCTCTGGCCGGAGGGTTTATAAGGGCTGGCAGCACCGGTTCTACTTGACCGCGGCTGAAATGGAGTATCAACATCGGATCAGCGATAGGATGGAATTTCAGTTGTCGCTGATCCCCGGCGTGCCTCTGATCGTCACCTTCCTGTTCGGCGTTCGTTTTTTGCTCTGATTTTTTTTGAGAAAAAGAGTATGGCCGGCTATTTGTGGCACACGGTCGTTCGATTCAAGCCAGGAACCGATATAATGGGCATAGGATTAAAGGAAAAGACTTTCGCTGTCTTGCGTTTCATCCTTGGAAAAGGATGGACCTACCATTTTCCGCTGTATTATCAACGAATCATGAAGAAGAGATTTGACAGCGCCAGACAAGAAGCGTTTCGTTATTTTATCGAAAAGGCTGGAGTTGATCTCAGGGAAAAGAGGACATGCCTCGATCTCGGCTGCGGAACGGGAATTACCTCGGTGTGGTTAGCCGGCTCGCTCAGCCCCCTTTTCGTGATTGGAGTTGATAGGAATAGAGCCATGTTGAAAAGAGCACGCCGCCAGGCGAAAAAACTGGGCGTTGCCGATCGATGTATGTTTCTGGAAGGCGATGCCCATCATTTCACCAGAGCGGATTTTTGCAAAGCCCATCCTGCAGGAAATGGGCTGACCGATGTCGTTGTCAGCGCATTTGGCTTCTCCGTGATGGCCGATCCGGCAAGTGTGTTCAAAAACACGCTTCACCTGCTCAAGGATGACGGTTATTATATCATTTTCGATCAGTATATTCCAGGACTCGTCCTTCCGGACTTTGCCGCTGATCAATCGCGCAAAAGTTGGGAACTCGTCGAGAGCTGCTTTGTCGCTGCTGAAACAAAATGGTTCGGGAATATTTTCATCGCCATCGGCCACGGCAAAAACCCGGCTGCCGGATAACACTCACTTCGTCCGGGGAATGCTTCCCCATGCGGTTGCGGATCGAGGACCGTCGTGGGAGATTGCTGTCTACTAACGCCTTTCCTTTCTCTCCAGGCATCTCTGAGCTCGCTAGATAAAAAATGTAAAAATCGCAAGCCCTGTTTGACAGCCATCTTTCATTTTTGTAATCAACACTCCGGTTTTGGTATTGGCGCCAAGGAACAGCCGGGAATCACCAAAGGCAGGGCCTTGTTAATAGAGTGTATGAGGCTGTTCATGCCGGCGCTGTCCTCTGGCACGCGGGTTGCAACTGATTACAGGGCCGGGGCTGGTTCAGCCGACGGCAGGCGGCAAAGGGCGCGTGGCTAAAAGCGGCTCAGCCCGAACCAGGGCAGACGGTTGGCGCTCGATCCGGAAGATGGAGTCGCCGTCTGATGCACAAAGAACTCTATTCATTCGACTTTTGGTCGGATAAGGAGGCATGCATGAAAAAGGGTATCAGTTTGATTCTGTTGCCCGTTCTGTTGCTGACGGGCGGCTCCGCCTTTGCGGATGGTTGGGACGAGCGGCGGGATGATTGGCGAAAATACTATGACGCGGGCTCGGTTCTCGGCGGCCGGGTTTTCGATGAGGCTTCAGCCCCTATGGCCGATGCCGTGATCACGGTCACGCGAATGGGCGTACCCTCTTTTTTCCTAAGCGATACCAGTGACGGCGCCGGCGCCTGGCTGGTCGGCAATCTCATGCCCGGGGCCTATGTGGTCAAGGCGGAGAAAGAAGAGTACCTCGTTCAATATTATGATCACAGCGATTCGCCGTTTCAAGCCATGGCCATCAATCTGGCCCGTAAAGACACAGTGATCAACATTTCATTTCATCTGAAACCGGGCGCAGCCATCTCTGGCGCTGTGTACATGGCTGACGGCGTCACTCCGCTGGCGGAGGCAGAGGTCTCTCTTTACAGGCTGGGTCTGCCGCGTCGTCCCGAGGGCGCAAAAATAACCCATACCGATGCGGCGGGACTCTATCGCCTCAGCGGCCTGAGCTCCGGCAGCTATTTGCTCAAAGCGGCCCGTGAAGGTTATATCACCGAATACTATCAGGAAGCTGCTGCCGGCAATGAGGCGGACACCGTAACGGTTACTGCGCCGGAGGAAAAAGCCGCCATTCATTTTACTCTGGATCAAGCCAGCGCGATCACAGGCATCATCACTGCAGAGGCGACCGGCGCGCCCATCGCCAACGCCTGGGTCGCGGTCTATGAAGCCTCTCAAACGGGTGACAAACGACGGCCTGTAGCTGGTCACGCCCGCAGCGACCAGCTGGGCGTTTACACCCTGTCGGTGCCGCCCGGCCAGTATCGAGTGAGCGCTGAGGCCTACGGCTATGCGGCCGAATGGTTTGACAATGCGGTGGCCATGGATTTGGCCACCCCAGTGGCTGTGAGTGCGGGATTGCATAGCCCTGTCGATTTTGCCCTGACTGCTTGGGGCAGTCTGAGCGGCCACGTGCTTGACGCAATCACCGGTGCACCGATCGCCGGCGCTGCCATCCGTGTCTACAATGAGGAAAAAAATATCGGCCGGCAACGATACTTTCAAACCGTCAGCCTGGACGATGGATTCTATGTTTTCACCGGTCTGCCTTCCGGCCGCTATGTGGTGGAAGCGCAAGCTGAAGGATACGTGCGGGAATATTGGCAGGAGGCCGATTCTCTGCGCCAGGCTGACCTGGTGACCATGGAGAGCGGTCACAGCGTGACCGGAATCGATTTTACCCTGGGCGTTGGCGCTGCTATTCAGGGACAAGTAACTGATGCGGAGAATGATCAGCCCATCGCGGATGCGGTCATCGAAGTGCAATCCGTGCGCGGACGCGTACGAACGCGCGGGCTCACGAATGAAGAAGGCCGGTATCTCATCAGCGGTCTGCCGCCCGGTGCTTACCTGGTCAGCGCAGTCATTGCCGGTTATGTTCCACAGTGGTATGACAGCGTTGCCAGCCGGCGGGAGGCAAAACACATAGTGCTGGCCTCTTCGCAATTGGCGGACGGCATCGATTTCAGACTGGGAAAAATAGAACCCCTGCCGGTCAGCCTCTCCGGACTGGTGATCGATGACAGCACCAAGTTGCCTTTGCCCGGCGCGCATATCATGGCCATGCCGGTGTCAAGTCGCGGCCGGATCAGAAAAGCGATCACCGGTGAGGATGGCGCCTATGTGCTGCGCGGTCTGCCGCCGGCCAAGTACTTGCTGTTGATCCATGCGGCCGGGTATAAAGCCGAATTTTACGACGACGCACGCACCTGGAAAGAGGCCAAGCCGATCGAGGTTATGGCTGGGCAGGAGATCGCCGGAGTGGACATCGGGCTTTGTCCGCAGCCGGTCGGCGCTTACCAGTTGGCCGGCCGGGTTCTCGATCAGTCCGGATCAGCCATCGAAGGCGCTTTGATCGTCCTGCAATCCGGGGAAGAGGCGGTGGCCGCTTCGGTCACGGCGGAAGACGGCAGCTACAATGTGGAGGGCTTGCCGGCAGACGCTTATGTGGTCTCGGCTTCTGTGGCCGGCTATGAGAGCGCTCCAACGCTGTCCGCCTCTCTTGTTCTGAGCAGCACGCTCAACGTCTACGGTTTGACGTTGATGACCTCGGCCGGAACCACCGAGGCGGCCAAACCCGTCGTTCAGCCTGAGCGGTTTGCGCTGGAGCAGAACCATCCCAATCCCTTTAATCCGTCCACGCAGATCCAATTCACTCTGGCGCAGCCGGGTATGGTTCTTTTGACAGTCTATGATATGTTGGGGCGGGAAGTCAAGCAGCTGGTCAACGGTTCGCTGGCCGCAGGCAAGCACAGCGTTCAATGGGACGGCAGCAACGAGCGGGGCGAAAAGGCGGCCTCAGGCGTTTATTTCTATCGTCTGCAGGCGTTCGGTCATACGCACTCTTTCACTCAACTGCGGCGCATGCTGTTGATCAAATAAGCATACCACAACAGCCAAAAAGGCGCGGGATTCTTCTCGCGCCTTTTTTTATGGCTAGCCGGTCAATAGCTGTTTTCACCCTGAATGACCGACCAGATGGTTTTTAAAATAATCTTGATGTCGAACAGCAGCGACCAGTTTTCGACATAATAGACGTCGTACTTGGTGCGTTCGTCGATGGAGACGTTTCCCCGCAGCCCGTTCACCTGCGCCCATCCGGTCATGCCCGATCGGACGCGATGACGCTCCAGATATTTGGGAATGCTTTTCTGAAACTGTTCGACAAAATGGGGCCGCTCCGGCCTGGGGCCCACCAGACTCATTTCCCCCTTGAGCACATTGAAGAGCTGCGGCAGCTCGTCGAGGCTGAACCGGCGCAGGAACCGTCCGATCGGCGTGACGCGGGGATCGTGCTCTTGCGTCCAGACCGGACCGGTTTTGGCTTCTGCGTCCATGTACATGGTGCGGAATTTCAAACAGTCGAACTCACAGCCGTCGAGTCCCACGCGCCGTTGCCGGTAGAGCACTGTTCCCCGTGATCCCAGTTTGACCGTGAGGGCGATCAGGGCCAGGATCGGCCAGATCATCAGCAGCGCCAAGGCGCTGAAAACAAGATCAAAGGTCCGTTTGAACACCCGGTTCCATCCTGTAACCGCCGCCTCTTTGATTTTGAACATCGGCACGCCGCCGATCTCCTGAATGGCCATGCGGCTGCTCATCAGCTCCAAAGAGGGCGGGATCATATAAAAACCGATGTTCAGTCCTGCGCAGGCGTTCATGCATTCCTGCACCAGGGTGTCCTCGTTTTTCGACAGGGCGATGAACACCTGGTCAACGTGATGCGTCTCCACCAGCCGGCGAAGATGGGCCAGAGGGCCCAGGCAGGCGATGTGGCTGGACAGCAGAGGATTGTCGCCGGCATAGCCGATGAGGTCAATGCCAAAGCCGGGATGCCGGCGAATCCGTTGCAGCAGAGTGAGGCTCCAAGGGCTGGCGCCCACGATCAGGCCTCTGAGCATGTGCTTGCCTTTACGATGCAGGCGGGTCTCCATTTTCAGCAGCACCAGGCGGACCACGAAGAGAAACAGAATCGCAAAGGCCCAGATCAGCACGAAGACGACGCGGGAGTAGGAAAAGCCGCGATAGAAAAAAGCGGCCGCCGTGACGATGAGCATGCCCAAGGTCACCCCTTTAAAAATGAGGATCAGTTCATCCACCGCGCCGACGTTCCGGTTCGGACCATACATGCCCAGGGATTTGAGCACAAACGCCCAGATGAGGAAAACCACCAGCGCGCTCAGCATATAGACATGAAACTCGGGGAACCCCTTGGTCACCGGCACCACGCTCACCAGCGGCGAGTGAAAGCGCAACCAGTAGGAAAAGAGAAACGCGCCGACGACGGCCGCGGCGTCGGTCGCCAGCTGGATGAATGGGATGAGAAGATCGGTTTTAAATCCGGCGGTCTTCATAGCCGTTCCCGTTCCTGGATCAGTTTATTCATGGCTTTGATAAAGATAGCGGTGTCAAAGCGCAGCGCATGTTTGCGAATCGTTTTGGGATTCGGCTGCCAGCGCGAAAAAGCCTCCACCGCCTGGATGAGATTCGGCACAGTCTGATTTCTGAAATAAAGGCCAGTGCAGGCGGCGGCAGGTTTCCGGCCGCTGTCCGCCCAGTGGCCGGCGATGGTTTCGAGCGAACCGCCTCTGCCGAAAGCGATGACCGGCTTGCCCCAGCACTGAGCTTCCACCGGCACCATGCCGAAATCCTCTTCACCGGGAAAGATCAGAGCCCGGCAGCGGGCATAAGCGCTGTTCAGCTGCTGCGCGTCGATCCAGCCGGTGAACTCGATGTGGCGGCCTGCCTGAGCCTTGAGCCGTTTTTCTTCCGGTCCAGAGCCGACGATGATCAGTTTTTCGTTCAGCTGGTTGAACGCGGCAATGGCGAGGTCAAGCCGTTTGTAAGGCGCGAACGCCGACACGATTAAAAAATAGCCGTCATCGGTTTCCGAGATTTGCGTGTGCTTGGTGGCCACCGGAGGATGCACCACATCGCTGCGACGGCCATAGAATTTCAGGATGCGGCCGGCTACGTGGGACGAGTTGGCGACAAATCGGTCGACGCGAACGCTGCTGGTCACATCCCACATACGCAGATAATTGGCAAACAAAGGCACCAGCCGTTTTTTCACCGCGTTTATTTTTTCCGGCGCAAAGTACTGGGGATACTGGTCCCAGACATAGCGCATGGGCGTGTGGCAATAGCAGAGATGAAACGCATCCGGCCGCGGAATGACGCCTTTGGCCGCACAATGGCTGGAGGAGAGGACCAGATCGTAGGCGCTCAGGTCAAACCGCTCCACCGCTGTGGGAAACAACGGAAGATAGCTGCGATAGCTGCTTTTGACGCCGGGTAGATTCTGTATGAAAGAGGTGATGATGGGCCGGCTTTCGATCGCCGCAGAGACCGATCCCGGAAGGTGCACCAGGGTGTGAATGTCCGCATCGGGTAAAAGGCCGCACAGGGTTTCGAGAACCTTTTCTCCCCCTCGCATGCCGGTCAGCCAATCATGAATCAGAGCGACGGCCATAGGGTTCATCCGTTCATCTAGATGGTTTTTTGGCCACGCCGGCGCCAAAAAGCCTGATGTACAGTTCGGCTGTGGCGTGCACCATTCTCTTTTCCTGAAAGTGGTCGAAAAAAATCTGCCGGCCTGTTTTCGCCAGCCGGCGGGCCTGTTCGCGGTCGTGGAGCAGACGCAAGATCGTTTGCGCCAGCGCCCCGGCATCGCGGGGCGTTGCCAGTGCGCCTGATTCGTTGTCTCGAATCGCTTCAGTCACTCCTGGAATGGCAAAGGCGGCCACCGGCCGTTCCAGCGCCATGGCTTCGAGCAGACTGAGGGGCATGCCTTCCCATTCCGAACTAAGGACAAATACGTCCATCAGCGCGATGAGTTCCGCAACATCGCGACGGGATCCAAGGAACCGGACATGATCCTGCAGGCCGAGCTCACGGGTGCGGGTTTGCAATTCGCTGCGCAGCGGGCCGTCGCCCACCAGCAGGGCGATCAAATCCGGAATTTCCTGCCGCACGAGGTGGAGCGCCTCGAGAAACCGTCTTTGGCCTTTTTGCACATGCAACCGTCCGACCGTGCCGATGATCGCGGCTGCGGCCGGAAGGCCGAGCTCGGTTCTTTTTCCCTGGGAAGTGAAATCGGCCGGCAGGGAGGGCGCTGGTATGCCGTTGCGGATCAGCACCGCCCGGTCGGCGGGAAAACAGCCTGCAGCGATGCCCGCCTGCCGGTCTGCTTCGGAGACGCAGATGATTTTATCCGTGCCGATGGCCAACAGCCGGTCCAGGCTGATAAACCCGATCCGTTTGATCCGGCTGCGGTAGTGAAGATAGTGAATGCCGTGCAGCGTGTGGATGCGGACCGGCGTTTTCGCAGCCCAGGCCGCCAGCCGTCCCCAAACTCCGGCGATGCCGCCGTGCGTGTGCACGATATCGATCTGCCCTTCGGCTAGCAGCCGAATCATGGCTCGCAGCGTGGATGGCGAGGCGAAGGACGAAATGGCAAAAGGATGGACCGGCACATCGATGGCGCGCAGCTGTTCCGTGAGCGGGCCGTTGTCCGTGCAGGCGACGCTGACAGCGAACTGTTTTTTGTCCAGACCTGAGGCCAACTGCAGCACATGGGATTGTCCGCCGCCGATGGTGGCCTCATTGATGATCTCTAAAATGCGAATACGGCGGTTCATTTCATCACAGCCTGATAGACTAGGAGCCCTTTGTTGGAAAGCCAGCCGAGATGTTTTTGATAATAGCAGCGCTGGCTTTGCCGATACACCGCTCTCAGCCGTCCGCCGGCGCCGGCGGAGCTTCCCCCCAGCACATGGATGATCTCTGCATCCGGAACGGTCATCACTTGCCAGTGGAGGTCCAGCGCCCGTTTGCACAAATCCTTGTCTTCAAAATACATGAACATCTCTTCATCGAACCCGTTCAATTGGGTGAACAGGCTGCGACGGATCATCAGGCAGCCGCCGGTCACCCAGCCCACCTGTCTCGGCCGGCGATATTGTTCGCGCAGGCGGCTGCGCAGCGCCTCGTCGCCGGCGTTCAATCTTTGATGGATGCGGCGGTCGCGAAACTCTTGCATCAGACTGGGCAGCGCCCCGGCGGCCAATTGAAACCGGCCGTCGGGATAGACCACGTTGGGTGCGGCGATGCCGACCTGCAAATGCTGCTGGAAAAAGGCGACCATGCGATCCAAGGCGTGCGGCCGGATTTCAGTGTCTGAATTCAGAAACATCAGCCATTCGCCGCTGCTTATTTTTACCGCGGCATTGTTCGCTGCGCCGAATCCGAGGTTCGAACCAAATTCCAGGACTCGAACTCCTGGGAACAGGGTGCGGATGTGGCCGGCAGAGCCGTCGCTCGAAGCGTTGTCCGCGACGATGATCTCATGGTTCACGTCGGTAGCGGCGATCACCGAATGCACGCAGCGCGCGAGCAGTTCGCGCGTGTTATAGCTGACGATGACGACGGACAGGACCATGTCAACCCAGCTTTCCAATGAGGCCGGCGCCGGCCGGGCGCAAAGGCAATCGGTCCGAAACATCCGTGGTGGCTGTTTTCGGGGCTGGGCATAGATGGTCCCGGCGGATGAATAAAAACTGCAGGCAGAAATTGAGCGCTTCCGCAAACAGGCGAACAGCCGCGGCGCCGATCAATCCGTAGCGAGGGATCAGCAACAGGTTGCCGAGGATATCCGCAGCCACCACAAGGGTGAAGGTGATCAACACGGCCTTTAGTCTGTTGGCCACCAGCAGGCGTATGGTCAGCGGTGCGCTGAGGAACATAAACACCAGCGCCAGGCTGAGCAGACGCAGCACCGGTATGGCCGCGATGAACTCGGCGCCATAGAGCAGCCGGATCAGGGGTTCAGCGGCCGCCAGGATCAGGCCGGCGGTCAAGACGCCGGCGATGAACAGCCAGCGCAGGACACGGTGCAGCGCCAGCCGCTTTGGCGTCGAGCCGCCCGCCGAATCGCGCGACCAGATGGGAAAGATCGCGTCGCTGACCGCAGCCGGCAGGATCATCAACGACACAAGCAGTTTGAACGCCGCGCTGTACAGGCCGACGGCTTCCTTGCCGCTCAGACTTTCCAGCAAAACCGAGTCAACCGATACGTTCACCGTGGACAGCAACGCCACCAGGAAAAAGGGGAACGAGCGGCGCAGCAGATCGGTGATCACGGCCGGGGCCAGGGAGCGGCTAAAGCCGATGCGCTTGGCGTGAAACAGGATGATCTCCGCGGCCAGAACCGCGGCTCCGGCAAACACAGAGGCGGCGGCCGCGCCGAGCAGCCCCCAGCCCCTGCTGAGGAACAGCACTCCTGCGCTCAGCGTCAGCAGCGGCGTCAGCGCGTTCATGAAAGAGGACCAGTGCAGCTGCTCGTGTGCGTTGAGGATGGCGTTGTAGCCGTTGATCCAGGAGACGGTAAAGATCGTTACTCCAAAAATGAGCGCGGGTTCAATAACGCCGTCAAAGCCGGGCAGCGTGAACACCAGGGCGGCGTAGAGGGCGTAGGCGAACAGCGCCAGCAGAGTGCGCAGCACCATGGTGTGCGTGAGCGTGCGCTCAGAGGTGGCCGGCGCCTTGGCCACATCGCGGATGGTCAGGTTCGCCAGACCATAATCGGAGATCATGCCGATCATCACCGCCACGGCGGCGATGTACATATAAGCGCCAAAGCCCTCTGGATTGAGCCGGCGCGCGAGGATCATGCTCCAGATAAAGATGGATAGTTTGCCGGCGCCCTGAGAGAACAGGCGCGAGAGCGAATTGCGGAAAAACGTGTTCAACCGGCCGCACTCCGGATACGGCCGGCGGCCAACGACAATCCCACGGTCAGCCACATCAGCATGGCGACCTCGGCATCGCCGAAATTCCATTCGAACAAACCGTTGATCTGAAATCCGATGAATGCGGCGCAAGCTCCCAGCGCCGTTGCCGAGAGCAGCCAGTCATCCGCGGCAAGGCTTTTCAGCGTGATCCATTCGGTCGCCAGAATGCGGATAAACAGTCCGAGGATGGCTAAAAGACCGGGGATGCCGAGGATCACCGCGAACATGATCAGATTGTTGTGCAAGTGGCCGGCCCGCTCTTTGGCCTGCGGTGATTTGTAGGGCTCTGACCGCTTGCCCACCTCGCTGTCGCCATAGCCGTACCATGGGCTGTGTTCGACCATGCGCACGCCGGCTTGCCACATGTAGGTGCGTTCAATGTTGTTCGGGTGCCAGGGATCCACCACACTGGTCAGACGCTCCTGCAGCGAAGAGGGCGCTGCCGCAAAGGCCAGCAGCACAGCCGGGATCAGAGCGAAAATAAATTTCCAGCGGGTAAACAGGATGATGAAAGTAAATCCGGCCAGATAGCCCAACCACGAACTGCGGGTGTAGGTGTAGATCAGGGGAAAAAACATCAGCACCGCAGCGGCCAGAGCGATGAGCCGAACACGGCCGGGAGCGCGGGAAAAGACAAAAGCCAGGGCCAAAAGTCCGTTAATCATCAAAAGGCCGCCGGAGGTCATGTAATGATTGAACAGCTTTAACCGGCCTTCCAGTCCTCCGGGGCCGAGGTGGTATTTAACGATGCCGATGACGGCGACGATGGTCATCACGCCGAGCAGAGACAATAGTAGCCAACGCAACTGCTTCCTGGTCTGCACCGAGCCGGCGATCAGATAGACGATGGGGATCAGCAGGGCCCGTTTGACAAAATGCTCCAGCGCCAGATAGCGCCCCGGAGAAAACAGAGTGGAGATGATCTCCATGGCCAGCCAGGCGACGAAAAACCAGTCCAGAGGAGTGCGGGGAAACGGCTTTTTCTTCTCTTTCAGGCACAGACCGATCCACAGGATCACTGCCAGCGTCAGCGCGATCTGGGTCAGAGCGATGGAAAAAGAGGTCGCTGCCGCAAAAAGCAGAAGAAAAAAGGCAAAACAGTGGTAGGCGCCGATTTTATTCAACGAATGCCTCCTCCGTTAATATAAAAAAATTTAGTAATATATGAACAATTGTGCAAGGATTAATTGATGGTGGTTCAGGCCGGGCCCAAAGGGCGACGGTTCATTTTTCTTGAGTCTTTTAGCCCAGACCAGGAGCGTCAAGTGAATGGGGGCTGTGAATAAAACGTGTTCCGGGTGTGTTATCTAGACAGGAGCAAAAAAACCATGGAGTGAAGATGAAACCATTACTGACAGCTTTGTTGATGACAGCGGGCCTGGCGGTCGGGCAGGTGACCACGGAGCCTGATAGTTTGAACGAGCATCTGCGGCCATTAAAACCTTACCTGAACAAAACCTATATCGGCCATTTTACTCAGGAGCCGGGCCAGCCGGTTACCACTGATATCGCCCGCTGGGAACGCATTCTCAACGGTCAGGCGATACGTATGCTGCACTCGGTGAATGACGGCGAATACGGCGGAGAGACCATTCTCTTCTGGGACAAGACGCGACAAAGCCTGGTCTATTACTATTTCACCACGGC
>CAZKQR010000060.1:0-16015 GCA_964554965.1 uncultured Cytophagia bacterium
TGGCCGCGTCCATTGCGGCCGTCCCAATAAATATCGCCGTCATGCAACCCGGCTGAGGTCTCCGCCGGATGCTCCGCTTTTTTTAGATCCCAGCTAAAGACCAGGTCTCCCGTCAAAGTGAAAATTTTCAATTCGAGGTCGCTGGACTGCTGCAGATAATACACAAACCGCGTCTCCGGCCGGGCGGAGGTGCCGAACGGATTGGGATAATTGCAAAAGGAGGCCTCCAGCTTTTGATCGATCAAGACGACCGCGCCGGAGCTGTAAGCAAGCACACTGACCCGTTTTTCCGTCGAATCGGCCAGCAGCAACCGGTATCGGGAAAGGGCGTCGCGGGCGATGACCGCGCTCGCCGAATCGATCGTCAACTGAAAATCGGCATTGACCGGTTCGTCGAGCACATCCACCAGCAGCGCGACGCGGAATTCATCGCTGTCGCGAATGGTGTCCGCGTGCAAGAGGGTGAAATCCAGCAGCACGTCCGACGTGGCCGGCGGCGGCGACAACTCGGCCAACACCTGGCGGTCCACCGCGTTCACCGCCACAATGCGCGACACCACCTCACTGGCCTTGATCGCATTGCCTTTTTTATCCCGGAACTCGAGGCGCAGCGTATCCAGCACCGACCGGCTGTTCAGCGAGATGTCCTTGTTGCGCAGAGAAAAACCCATCATCGCCAGATCGCGGGCGCCCTTGACCGTGGTGGCCCCGGACTTGACCGAGTTCGGTTTGATCACCAGCATGCCGGCCTCGCGCTTGATGATCACCCGTGCGCTGTCCCGTTTTACCAGCACGGTTTTTCGCGAATACTGATCCACCGGCAACGGCGCGAAGAGTTTAACCGTAAACGTGTCCGGCACATCTGAAATGGTCTCCGGCGCGCGCACCCTCCAGATCACCGTGTCGCCGCCGGTCTTGCTGAGAAGCGTATAGCCGAACGGCAATTTAAAACTCAGGGCCGGCGCGCCGACGAACCCGGCTTCGCCGGAATTGCCCAGATACCCATAGATGTTGAACACACTGCCGATGCGCACCGGTGCATAGCTGACCATGGCGGTATCGCTCAGCGTGGCGGCCACGCTCACCTCTGCCCGCCGCACCACCTGGATGGAATAGGACTCTTCAATGTTTTCAATCGCGGCGTACTGGTTCGAATTCAAATCCCGTGGCACTCTTTTCAACCGGAAACGAAAGATGGACAACCCCTCCGGCTTTTTGCTCGGCGCGCGCAAGCGCCAGTAGGGATGCGCCCGCACCTTGCTCTGCTCCAGCGTGTCCGTGGTGGTAAACTCCACCGGCTTGGTCATCTGCACGACAAAGGGATCCGCTGTTTCGTAGGGCGCGCCCGCGGCGATCAGCCGGGAGGTCAAGACAAAATCCTCATCCGTGGATACGACGTATTGATTGAGCGAATCCGGCTGCGTAATGGCCGGACGCATGGAGAAGACGGTTTTGTTCTGCAGCTGAACGATCGCCTTGGAGGAGGTCAAACTGCGCGTGGTCGACGGCGAACGTTCATCATACCCTCTGACCACGACATAGAACGAATCGGGCCTGGTTTTGCTCACCGTGGACGGCGCGGTCACGGTCCACTGCACCTTTTGATTTTCTCCGTAGGTGACGCTTCTGGTCTCCTGATCGATCTTGTATTCCGGATTGGAGAACACCAGCTGGGCGGTGATTTTGTCCTGCACCACACGGCGGGTGGTGATCGACAGAGTCACCTCAAAGCTTTGATCGGTGGAGATCAGGTTATCCTTGGCGCCGGCCGGCGCGGTGATGACGGGAACGCCGGAGGAGAGGGCGCCCGCTTCGATGGTCAGAACCGAAAGCGTGCTGTTGGGGAAGCCGATGATATCCGCCTCCTGACCGGTGTGTTCATCCACCGGAATCGCGGTCATGCGGATCTCGATCTGCTTGGTCTCCAGGCTCGGCTTTAACGGAGCGATCACATTCCAGGTCACGCTGTTGGAGATGGTAAAGATTTTTTCCGCCGTCTCTCCGGCTGCCAGAGTAAAACCGCTCTCGAGAAAATCGATCCTTATTTTCCCCTGGCTGACCTTGGCGGTGCCGCTGTTGGTCACCAGCGTGGATAAAGTGGCCGACTGGCCGGCGGAAAAAACGCCGCCCGGAGATTGAATCGCCTCCAAGGGCGAGGATACCATCAGCGGCTGCATGGAGAGCTGAGCGCGGGTGACGACCCGGTTGATGCGGATAGAATCCAGCGTGCTCTTGGTGCTCAGGTCGGTCCTGCCCTCGGCGCGAATATAAAAAGGATGCGGATGAGCCACCGCCTTGTCGGGCGCCCGCACCGTCCATTGGATCAGCGCTGGAAAAGAGCTGATCTCCCGCTGTAACGGCGTTTCCAGGTTGGGCGAATAGCCCATGCCGGAGGGCAGCTCCAGCGTCACCTTGACATTGCTGAGGTTGGGCGTGGCCTGGATCTCCGTCTGCAGCCCGATGTACTGCAGAGTGGAAATTTCGCCGGCCAGCGCGCCATTGGGGGAAAAAATCCTGCTGTTGGAAAGAAACAATCCGGACCGCGAGGTGGAGACGCGAATCGAATCCCTGCCGTCGGCAAAGAGCGGCGCCGGCTCCCGGCTGTTCAAATCCTCAGGCGCGGCGATGATCTGACAGCGAATGATATCGTTCAACGATTCAAAGTTCGGCGCCGTCACGTGAAAGGAATCCTCCACCACCGGGGTGTCGTTGACGATGTAAAAATCCCGCTCCCCGCCGGTCTCATCGGTGAGGGTGAAATACTCGGGCAATTCGAGCCTGATGCGTCCGCTGTCCAGCGGCGCACTGCCCAGATTGGTCATACGCGCAACCACGGTAAAGGCCTGGCCTGCGGTCAAAATCGAATCCTTATCCGCTCTGAGCTGGAGGTCCAGCCGGAGTTGTGCTGGATTTTGAATGCGCATGGCCACCTGGGCGTCGACCTCCCTGCGCGGATTGCGAATCTGGGCGGGCAAAGGGGTTCCGAGCGTTTTCGCTGACAGAATTTTTGCAGTGAACAGCTCATGCTTTTCCGATAACTTGGCGTTCCAGCCGGCATCGGCGGTGACCATAAAACGAACGGTGTCTTTGCTGGCACGGTTCAGCCGCGCAATGGTCATCAGCGAAGGCGTGATGGTGGAAAGTCCATTGCTCGTCAACTGCACCTGAATGGAATCCACGCCGCCCAACTCGCCGGTCTCCACCGAGACATTGGTTTGAAACACCTGTCCGCGGTTGACCAGCCAGTTGCCGCGGTCGTCGCTCACCCGTCCCTTGGGTTGCGCCAGATCGATGCGCACCCAGGACACGCTGCTGACCGAGACCGTATCTTTGCCCTGAGCGGTTTGAATGGTGGAAGGATTGGGTTGACCGAGGTTGACATCATATCCCTGCAGCCGGACCGTGATCTCGGCGTTTCCGGCAATGTCGCCGTTTTTAGTGACCACATAGTACAATGTGTCGGGAACGCCTCCGCCCGCCAGCTGAAAATTGCCGGAGCGGATCAGGCTCACCGGCGTGATCACGTAATCCGGATCAATTTTGCCCTCGGTCTGGATGGTGATGTTGGAGCGGTTGACGTCGGTCAGATGCAGCGCCGATTGACCGCTGTTGACCAGCTCCACGTTGATGCGCCAGTTGCTGTTGCTGTCGCCGGCGTTGATCTCTTCGGTGGAGGAAAACACGCGCAAAATCTGCAGCTTGGCTCCGGGCTCGATGTTGGCAGAGGTCTGGTTGCTCTCCCCATCATGCTGAACCGCAGCGATGGCGTTGCTGTTCAAGCCCAGGGACTGAGCGATCGAGGAGGTAAAGGCGACAGGGCCGGGACGAGACAACGCCGTTGCGCTGAATACCACCGCGCCGGTATCCTGACCGGTGATCGTGCCGGGAATCGCCAGCGTGGTTTGCGCGAAAGAAACTTTATCCAGGCTGTCCGCCTCCAAGTGAACCAGCACATTGCTCACCGGCTCTGATCCCCAGTTTTTGACCGTCACCTTGATGGGAAAACTCTGTCCCATGCTGACGTTTTTAGCCGGATGGGGCGCCTGATTGACTGTGGCGGTGATCTGCAGCAACGCGGGCGTATAAATCCGGGCGACGGCGATGGAATCATTAGCGGCAAGAATGCGCGCCTGAGATCCGTCGATGCCGACCGCCTGGTTGATCACCGCAAGAAAAGTCTCGCCGCTTAGATTTTCCAGGCTGTCGGCGCGCACGTCAAAATAGACGACGCTCGGCTCGCCGATGCCCAGATTCTTGACCAACCGCTCGGCGCCGTTGAACAGAATCGACTCGTCGGCCTGCAGGCCGACGGCGATCTCTTTTAAATTCTGGCCGCCTTCGTTTTTAACCTCCACGCCGATGCGGAAATTCTGCCTGGTGTTGACATGGACGATGCCGGCTTCGTCGATGCGATTGGCATCAGCCACCACAAAGGTTTTGGTGATGCGCGCCCGCGAAGTGGAGGCGATTTGAACCGACTGCTGCGCCATGGCCTGCAGCGGTTCCCGCGCGCTGTCGTTCACATCCCGGGCGGACAGCACAGCGGTGATGGCCGCCGTGCCGCTGTTGGGTCCGGTGGTCAGCACCTGATACTTGAGCGTGTCCCGCTCACCGCCTGCCAGGCGCTGTTTGGCCGGCGTCAACACCGGCGCCTGCACGGAGAAACCGGGCAGGGAGAACAAAATATCGCCGGCGGCCGGCGTGACCAGATCCAACGACCCCTGGCCGGCATTATACACCAGCACCTGGATGCCCCAGGGGATGCCGCTTCCTGCCGAAATGGTGTCCGCCGTAGTGATCACGCGCTCGATGGTCAGTGTGCCGGGCCTTTGAATGCGAATGGTCTTGCTGGTGTCCGCCGCCTGCTGGGCCGGAAGAATAGCCACCGGCTCTCCGGTGTTGTCGCTTAACGCTTGCACCATGCGGCTGCTGAAATGTTCAACCACAGACCCCAGCTCCAGGTTGGCCGCCTGCACCAGAATGCCGCGGGAGGTCCATTTGGACTGGCCCGCGATCAAGGTGTCGACAGTGACCGTTGCTCCGGATGGGTCCGGAAAAACCGACAAATTTTCCCTGGACACCACCCGCACCTGCGCCGATCGAACAGTCTCGCCGTTGCCGACGTTGGTCACCTTGACGCGGAAGTAAAAACGCTGTCCGGCGTTGGCCGTTGAGTCAGCGGGCAGGGTCACCACCAGTGTGTCGATGCGCACTCGGGCCGAATCCTGAATGACCACAGTCGCCTGCGGTGAATTCAGGCCATAGACGATGCGATCGCTGTTCAGCTCAAGGGCTTCCAGGGCAGCGCTCAACCGGCACTGGCCCAACACCGCCGGAGCGGCGCTGACTTCGGACACGGTGTAAACCAGGCTGTCCTCAGCGCCAGCCCCCAGCTGCAGGCCTGCGCCGGATAAAAACGACGTCGGCGGCTGCACGGTGAAATAAACATCCCCTTTGCTGAACATAATGCGCGAAGATCCGCTCGCCGGACGCACTTCCACCCGGCTGCCGCCGTTGTTCCTCACCCCTACGCCGATCTTCCAGGGCGTCTTTTGGCCGCGGGTGACCGCGGGCTGGCTCACGCTCATCTTGGTGATCTCTAGAACCGCCTGCGTCTGCACCGTGACATAGGCCGAATTGCCCTGCTTGGTCTCGTCACTGTAGGTCTGGGCGATACGGGCTGAATCGGTGAGCGACACGGCGCCCGAGATCATCACCACACCGGCGGCCGTGGTCGAGGCCACTTCGTTGATGGTGAACGATAGGGTCTGGGACGATTTGCCGCGCAGGAACAGACTGCCGTTGTTGAAAAGCGCCGGCTTGGTCAATGAAAAATTGGTGGAAATATTCACATCGTTGCGGAAGAAAGAGAGCTGGCTGTTGTTCAGCCGCAGCGTGTTGTCGCCGTTGTTGACCAACACCATGGAGATCTTCCACGGTTTGGTCTGGCCCGCGGTCACGGTCGGCACGCTGCTGTTGAGCGATTGAATGGTCAACGTCTTGGCGGTGCCGACGTTGGTGCTGTTGTTGCTCAGCAGGCCGACGCTGCTGAAGGGGTTGCCGTTCTCCGTGCCCTTGAGGGTCACGGTCGGGAAATAGACCCCGGCGAGAAAACCGCCGGCAATGGGATTGAGATTGAAATATAAAACCGTGCTCGCTTGACCGGTGAGGGCGACGCCCAGGGCCGGATCCAGGCTGGCTGAATAGTTATTCAATCCATCGCTGAACTCCAGCTTGGTGCCCACGGGATCCAGCAGCAGCGTAGAGCCGCCGGCGTTGGAGGCGGAGATTTGATAGCGCACCACGTCGCCGGGCGAGACATAGGCCGGCTGCAGGCTCTTGGCCACAAAGAGAATTTGCGCCTTGCTCTGAATGGTCAGGTTGTCGCCGAGAACGCCGCTGGCCAGAGCGGTGATGCTCTTGTTGCGGTTGGTTTCAACCGCGGTGACTTGCGCCGCCACGCTCATAGGGCCGATGCGGCTGCCAGAGGATTTAAGCTGAAAGATCAGACTGTCCCGCTTGCCGGCAGCCAGAATTCTGCCGCCGTTGCCGGCCAGGCCGCCGGGCAAACGAAAATAGTAATCCACCGGCTGACCACCGGAGTCATACAGCTTGACCCAGGTCTTGCTGCTGTCCGCCAGGTTGAGCTGAACGTCCGAACCGCCGGCCTGATTGCTGACCTGCACCGTCACCCACCAATTGCTGCTTCCCTGCGTGACCGGCTTGCGCGATACGCGGACGCGGTCGATGACGAAATTGGATGGGGTCTGCAGCTGTACCGTGCCACGCGCGTCGCTGCCAGAGTTGACGGACTTTAATTCGCCGGTGTTGACCACGCGATAGCCGACCTTGGCATCCAGCGTCAACACGCTCGCAGCCGCTGCGCCGGTTCTGCGCACGGTATAGATCAGCGTGTCCGATTGACCGGGCCGCAGGTTGGCGCCGTAGCGGGCCAATGCCGTGGGCCGCGTCAACGTCAGAATCGCCGGGGTCTGAATCAGATCAGTCAACGTCGAATCGAACTGGACCGCCACCTCGCTGCCGCCGCTGTTCTCCACCAGCACGAAAATCTTCCACTCATAGCTGTTGTCGTTCACCGTCACCGCCGGCTGGGAAGAAGCAATTCTGCTCACCCGCACCACTTCAGCCGGCTGCACCTCCACGCTGCCGGAGGCATCGCTGACATAGACGCCGGTGGTGGTCTCGGCGCGGGCCAGCAAAGTCATGAGGCCCGATTCAGTGCCGGTCTTGGTGACGGTGTAACGCAAGCTCTTGCTCTGGCCCGCATTCAGCGTCAAGGTGCCGTCGGTGAACGCACTGGGCTGCACGATCGTATAGGTGCTGGTCAAATCCGTTTGAGCTTTACGGATGCGCAGAAAAGTTTTTAAACCGTCGAAAGAGAGGGTGACCGCCGAACTGCCGCTGTTCTGAACGCTCACCGAGACGGTCCACGCTACGGTCTGGCTCTGCGTCACAGTAGTCTGCGACGGTGTGATGCCGGTTATCTGCAGAACCGCTGCCTCGCGGTTGATAAACGTATCCACTCCGCCGCGCGCCGAATAGGTCTGGCTGGAATTCACATCGCTGTAGTATACATTCTGGTACACATAGATGCGGCCCAGCTGAGACTGATTGCCGCTGGCAAGATAGTAGCGCAACGTGACGGTCTGTCCACCGGCCACCGCGGCCGCATTGTCGCTGTAGGGGACCGTGGAAAATGAGGCGGAGACATCGGTGATGTCTTCCTTAAGAAACTGCATGGTCGAAGAGGTCAAGCTGGCGCCGGCTGTGCCGTTGTTCTTGATATCGCACTCTACCGTTACGCCCCCCTGTCCCTGATTGAGCGTATCCGCGGACACGCGCACGGCTGTCACCTGCAGAGCCGCCTTGCTCTGCACCTGCCAGGTGTGGGTAGTGGTGGCGCCGTTGCTGTCGGTCATGGTCAACGTGTCCAGCTTGCCGGAGACAAATCCGTTGACGGTTATGGTTGTCAACGCCGCATCCTCTTCCACCCGAACCTGGAACTGCAGGGTCGCCTGTCCCGCAGCCGGGAGAGTGGTCAGTCCATCCACGCGCGTGACCTGATAATCGTCGGTGTAGGGAGTGCCGCCGCTGGAAAATTGCAAGCTCGCCTGAACATTAGTCAACGCCCGGTCGCTGCTGTTGGCCACTTCCATCATCACCACGGCGTTGGTCTGCCCTCGGCTTACCTTGAGATGGCTGCTGTAAATGCGATTGATGGTCAGAGAACTGACCTCGATGGACGTTTGGCCCAACAGCGTTGGCGTGCTGTTGTCGCGCACCAGCAAGTTTTGCCTGCCCGCTGTCTGCAGTTTGAAATAACTGCCGGGGAAGGTGTGCGAACCGGCATCGCCGGTTGTAAAGGTGTAGGTGTTGCTGCTGTTGTGATAGAGATAAGCGTTCACATCCGTGGAGGTAAAATAAACCTTGCCGGCGTAATTGGTCTTCAAGTTGGCGAACGCATCATAGGCTTTGACCGTCACCCCGCCGGGAAAGTTGGCGCCCGCGGCAATGGCCGGCGGCGCGCCGCTGACGGCAAAATAACTCAAGACGCCAGGATTCACCACGATATCGGTAGTGCGGGTGACGGTGGTATTGCCTGATACCACGCCGCGCAGGGTCACCGCTTCGGCGCAGACCAGCACCTGCGGCGAGCTGCCAGTGCCGTTGACCACCGGAATGTTGGTCAGCGTAGCCGCCGCGTTTTTGTTGGGCGCTTCACTGGCGCCCACGGTTGCGTTGATCAGAACTGTGCCGCCGGCGGCATTGTTATAGAGGTCCCTTGCATTGGTGACGCTGAGGGGAAATTGTTGCCCTGCGATCTGAGGAGTGGCCACGCTAAATGTAAAACCGGCAATGGCCGCAGCCTGCACCTGAACCGGCGCAGTGGTTTTGTTCAGACTGGGACTGACGGTGCGCGCCGTAATGGTCTGCTGGCCGCTGGTTCGCAATTGAAAGTTGGTGCCAGGAACAAACACATCTCCTGAGGTGATGGCAAGCGGACTGGCATTCGTGTACGTTAAAACCGCCTGGCCGTCGCTGCTGGTGAAATAGAGGTTGCCGCTATAGTTGGTTTTGCTGTTGCCATAGGCGTCGAGCACACGGACACGCAACCCGTTGACGCCAAAGTTCTGGCCGGCGACGGCCGTCGTGGGCATAGCCGGCTCGCCGGTGACCTGCAGATCCGCTGCTGCGCCGGGCAACACATTCACACTGGCGGTTTGAAAGATGCCGGCCGCCATTGTGGCTTTCAGGACCAGTGCAGATTCACTGCGATAAAGTCTAGAGTTGGCGGCGCCCGAACCATTGACCACCTGAACCGCGGTCAACTGAGGGGCCAATCCGCTCGGTGAGGTGTGTGGGTTCGCATCGTCAAACGTGATCACCGCCGTGCCGTTCATGGGATTGCCGGCGGCGTCCTTAGCGTTAGAGATGGTGATGGGAAAATCAACGCCAGCGGTGACCGGACTGCCGTTATTCACAGATAAAGAAAAGCTGTTTATGCTGCTCGCGGTAACCGTGATGACATCCGTGGTGTCGCGCAAGGGCGTCGTTTGATTGTCATAAACTATAATCCGCTGCTGGCCGGCTTTGGTCAGTTTAAATTCGCTGCCAGGGAATGTGTGTTGGCCGTCGTCAACGCCTGTAGAAAATGTATAAGGAAGCGGTAAAGTTTTTCCATTATCCTCGAGAAGAACATCGAACGACACTTGCTTACTATAAGCTCTCGCTAAATTTTTATAAGGATCGTAGGCGGTGACTTTGACGCTATTGCTAAAGCTGGTGCCTGATTGTACGGTTGTGGGTTCGCCGCTGATTACGATTTGCGATACAATAGTATTCGGATATACAGTAAAAAGAGCTGTCGTCTTTGTTACTTTATCTTCTTTAGAAATCCCTCTTAACTGAACGGCAAGTATTTCTTCTTTAAATAAAATTTGAAAGGCAGCTCCACTTCCATTCTTCACGTTAATGTGATTTAAAGAAGGTTTTGTTCCATCCGGAGCATTGCCAGCCCCACTAAACGCAGAAACAAAGACAGAATCTGTCGCTGGATTTCCATAAGCATCGAGCGCATTGGTCACTTTTAATTCAAACGGCACGCCCGCAGTTTGATAGGATTTGCCTGGTGGTGTGACCATACTAAAATCATAGCTAAAGATGGGCCCATCAATATGAAACGGCAAAGATGTACCAGAATCAAGAATGGTATTGGCATTATCCAGCGTCCGCACAGTGATAAAAGTATGCTTCACTCTGCCCGGCGGATTGCCCACCAGGGCCAGCCAGATGGAAACCGTGCTGCCCGCGCCCACGGACGTTCCGCTTCCGTCCCGCGTGCACAGAACTGAATCGCCGCTCACCGCCGGCGCCAGAAATCCACCGTCCAGCAGCGCCGCGTCGGCGGACATAACCGCGATGACGGAGGAAAGGTTAAAACCCGCGGTGCTGGGAAAAACCAGACGGATTTTTCCGTCCGCCGCCAGGCCGCTGCCGGTCGTGGAGAGAGTAAAGGTGAATTTATGCAACGCGGGCGTATTGCCGGCATAGGAGGTCAGGCTGTCTTCGACCCCGCTCAGCTCGCCCGGAGCAGCCTGCAAGGAAACCGCCAGAACAAAAAGGAGGAATGCCGTTTTTATCGTGAAACGTGGTAGCAAGTTATAACCTGTCCGCTTTCCGTAGAGTGATTTCAGCCCGTTGCCGGCTTGTCTGCAAGGCGTTCTCCTCGCGATGCAGCAGCAGCCACTCCGGCGCTGCGGCGCTGGTTTCGGCGACCACGGCGGCGAGGATCAGATCGACCGCGGTTCCAGCGGCCATCGCTTTGCCCAGGCCGCTGCGCTGCGCCCACACCGTGTCCCCCTGAACCCGGACCAGCCAGCCGCCGTCCATGCTGCGCGAATCCGCCATCACCACCTTGCTCAAGTCAAATCCGGATGGAAAAACCACGGCCAATCCGGCCCTGGGGCTGAGCTCCTGATCCGCGGTAAAAGAGAAAACATAGACCGCCGGCGTTCCCGCCGCTGTGCTGGTGGCGGTCACCGTGAGACCGCTCTGCGCCAAGCCCAGTCCGGAGATGAGCAGAAGGATCGAAAAAGAGCCATATAAACGTCTGCAACTCATCATGATGCTTTTTGTTTCACTTTGATGTGCGTTTTGTCCGCATGCGATACATTTTTCGGCCATAAATAGAATAAAAAACGGCCATTTACACGCCGAACGGCTAATGTGCAAATTTTATACCAATCTTGGACCGAGAGAGTGCTTTCATCTCTGATTTGGGGGGAGTCACCTTTCCATGTTGTCTGTCTGGGATAGATGCCGCCATCTATCGCTGCTCGAATGACCATCCTGTCGGATTGAAGAACGCTTTCACGTTGTGTTGCTGAGGAGCTGAGGATATGATGCGGCGCGCCGGCCTATTTCAGAATGGCGCGCAGCAGGAGCAAAAAGCCGCGACCGTCGTTTTCCAGCAGTTTCAGATTCTTTTTCGCCTTGTGAAAATTGGGATTGATCTTGACCGCTTCGCGGTACTCTTCCAACGCCTTGCCGTAATAATGCCAGCAGCGGATCAGAAACGCGGTTCCCAGACTGAGGCGCACATCCGGATAATTCGGGTGCTGGCTGATCGATTTTTCCAGAATCCGTATATAGTTGTCCAGCGAGCGATGCTCTTTGTGCAGATCGGCAAACATGAAGCGCAGATAAAACTCGCCGTCCAGCACCAGGCTGCGGGTGTCGACGGCCTTTACTTTGTTCGCCTTTTTAATTTCAGCGATCGCCGGTTCCCACTGATCGAGATTTTCCAGCAGGTTCAGCGCCGCATCGAGCCCTTCGCGGTCGTAGGCCTCCGAGCTCTTTGCCGCCTGCAACAGACAGGCGCGCGCCTCTTTCACCCGTTCAATGGGTGGCGGCAGCTCGGTGTTCTTGGGATCGCTCTGCACGCTTTCGATCAGATACAGGCCGAGATCGTACAGGGCCTCGTGGTATTCCGGGTTGATCTCCAGGCTGTTTCGCGCCCGTTGGATCGCCTGGGTGAAATCCCCGCGCTGCCGGTGGACCCGGCTGATCCACAGCAGAACATCCGGGTAATCCGGTGTTTTTTCCACCGCGGTCTCGAGATGGCTCAGCGCCCCCTCAAAGTCGCCCTTTTTGAAAAGCGCCTTGCCGAGCAAATAGTGGCCGTTCTCATATTCCGCTTCCAGGATGAGCAATGCGGTAAAAATCTCAACCGCCTCTTCAATCAGCCCCTTGTCCAGCAGCAGGGTGCCGAGTCGGGCATGAGCATCGGCATCCGGCGTGGCCTCAACGTTTTTAATCGTCGAATAGAGCAACTCCAAATCCGCCAACACCAGATCGTGACACTGGCGCACCTGCGGGTCTTTAGGATCCTGCTCTGCGGACGGGTCCACGAGATACTCGCGGCTGTCGATCACCTGGCCGGAATCGGCGACCGTCACTCCCACGACCTGATGCGCCGGATCATACTCGGTCTGCACCAGCAGTTTACGTTTGCCGAACTTGACATGGCTGCTAAAGCTGTTTTTTTCATCCATCGAAGGTTTACTCGAGTGCTAAGAGTCCCGCCTCGATGCGGTCCAGCGCTTTTTCCAGGACCGCCAGGGAGGTGGCAAAAGAAAGACGCACGTGGCCTTCCATGCCGAACGCGCTTCCCGGCACCACGGCCACGCCAAAATGCTCCAGCAGAAACGCGCACAGCTCCATGGAGGTGTTTATCGCCTGGCCTTTGTACTGCTTGCCGAAATAGAACGAGATGTCGGGAAAGGCATAAAAAGCTCCCTGTGGCGAAAGACTGCGTACCCCGGGGATGGCGGTCAATCGCTTTTGCACATAGTCCCGCCGCTCGCTGAACGCCTGGTGCATTTCGGCGATGAACGCTTTGTCGCCGTTCAAAGCCTGAAGCGCCGCCTTTTGCGAAATCGACGTGGGGTTGGAGGTGCTGTGGCTCATATAGCTCTTGATGGCATCCGCCACAATCTCGGGCCCGACGATCCAGCCGATACGCCACCCGGTCATGGCAAAACTTTTGGAAACGCCGTTGACCAGCAAAAGTTGATCTCTGATCTCCGGATAGGCAGCCAGGCTTACGAACTCGGCGTCGTCAAAGACGATTTTGTCATAGATCTCGTCAGAGAGCACATAGAGGCCGGCTCGGTGGATGACCTTTACCAGCGGGTCCAATTCGCTGCGGCTGTACACGGCGCCTGAGGGATTGCTCGGGCTGTTGAGAATCAGCAGCCGGGTGCGCGGGGTGATGGCTGCGGCCAGCTGTTCTGCGGTGATCTTGAGCTGACGGTCGGGTTGCGGATTCACCGTCACCATTTTCGCGCCGGCCAGTTTGATCATCTCCGGATAACTGACCCAATAGGGCGCCGGCAAAATCACCTCATCGCCCGGATCGCAGACAGCCAGCACGCCCTGATACACCGCGTGTTTGGCGCCGCAGGTGATGATGACCTGACGCGGTTTGTACTGCACATGAAGCTCTTCCGCCGTCCAGCGACAGACCGCCTCGCGCAGCTCCATGGCGCCCTCGGCCGGCGTGTATTTAGTGAACCCGGCTTCAATGGCCGCCACCGCCGCCGCCTTGATGTGCGCCGGCGTGTCGAAATCCGGCTCGCCCGCGCCCAGGGCCACCACATCCTTGCCTTCCCGTTTAAGCCGCGCCAGGGTGCTGTTCAGCGCCATGGTCGGGGATTCACAGATTTCCGCAAAACGTTTTGACAGAGTGGGCATGCACCGCTCTCCTTGCTGTTCAAACCCCGGTCACCATCTATCGATCAAAGAATGGATTACGCTTTAAGGCTGCAGATGCACGCCACGTTCACGATGTCCTCGGCATTGCAGCCGCGCGACAGGTCATTGGCCGGTTTAGCCAGCCCCTGGATAATCGGCCCGATCGCCTGCGCGCCTGCCAACCGCTCCGTGAGCTTGTAGGCGATATTGCCCGCCTGCAGGTCCGGAAAGATCAGCACATTCGCCTTGCCGGCCACCGGGCTGCCGGGCGCCTTGCGTTTGCCCACACCCTCGACCAGGGCGGCGTCTGCCTGCAACTCCCCATCAATACGCAGGTTGGGGCTTTTCCCCTGTGCGATCTGCGTCGCTTTTACCACTTTATCCACAAGTTCGTGGCTGGCGCTCCCTTTGGTGGAAAACGAGAGCATGGCCACCAACGGCTCCTCGCCGGTGAGACTTCGGTGGGTGTCAGCCGAGGCCAGGGCAATGTCCGCCAGCTGTTCAGCGGTCGGGTTGGGCACAACCGCGCAATCCGCGTAGGTCAGCGCTCTTTCGTCCGGAAGCACCATGAGAAAAGTGCTCGATACTACGGAAAACCCGGGCGCCACGCCGATAGCCTGAATGGCCGCACGCATGACGTCTCCGGTGGTGTGCGCGGCGCCGGCTACGCTGGCGGAGACCAATCCCTTGCGCACCATCAGCGCGCCGAAAAACAGGGGCATTTTGACCGTCTTGAGCGCGGTGTCCAGATCGAGCCCTTTATGCTTGCGCAGCTCGTACAGGGTCTGCGCGAACTCTTCACCGGCAGGATCAACCGCTGGATCCAATATCTGAACCTGGCTGAGATCGACGTTCAGCGTTCGCGCGCTTGCCAGGATCTTTTCCCGGTTGCCCAGCAAAACAGGAATGACCAGTTTTTTCGCCACACATTGGCCGGCTGCCACAATGGTCCGTTCATCCTCCCCCTCTGGGAATACGATCTTTTTGATCGAGGCCGCCGCTTTCTGCTGTATCTTTTCGAGAATTTTCATGCGTCCCTCAGCTTGTTCACTAACCGTTCTTTGACAAATGACGGAACGAAGCAGCTCACCTCGCCGCCGAATTTAGCCAGTTCCTTAACAATGCTCGAATTCAAATAAGTGTATTTTTCATGGGGCATCAAAAACACGGTCACCAGACTCTCATCCAATTTCCGGTTGACCAGGGCCATCTGCAGTTCATATTCGAAATCAGAGATGGCGCGCAGGCCGCGAATCACCGCCTGGGCGGACACCGATTGCGCATAGTTCACCAGTAGTCCGGAAAAACCGTCCACCTCCACCCTGGGGATGTCGCGCACCGCTTCCAGGATCATCTCGCGACGCTCGGCCTCGGTGAACATCGGCGACTTGTTCATGTTGCGCGCCACCGCAACGATCACCCGGTCGAACAGCGTGACCGCCCTTTTAATGATGTCGATATGCCCATAGGTGATCGGATCAAAAGAGCCTGGATAGATGGCTGTTCGTTCAGTCTTCATAACGGATCCCGTAAAAAAGTACCCTGGTGTCTCCCAACCCTTTTTGCTTCTTCTCATAAAAGCCCGGAACCGCCGGCAATGGATTACGAGAGCCGGATTCATAGATCAGCAGCCCCTGTTCGGTCAAAAGCCGCCGGTCAAGAATAAGCCGCAGGATTTCATCGATCGCATCAAATCCGTAGGGCGGATCGGCAAAAAGGAGGTCCACCGGCGTTGCCGTCTTTTGCAAAAAACGGCGCGCCTCCATGCGAAACACCTCGGTCGGCTGCGCCACCCAGATAAGGTTTTTTCTGATCAACTCTACGGCTTGAATCGAATGGTCCACAAAAACAGCGGAACGGGCGCCCCGGCTCAACGCTTCGATCCCCAGGCCGCCGGTCCCGGCAAACAGATCCAGGACCGTGGCCTCATGAACCAGCGCACCAAGATAGGAAAAGATGAATTCGCGATTGCGATCAGAGGTGGGCCTCAGCCACTCCCCCTTTGCCGTGACCAGCTTCCGTCCTTTGTATTGTCCGGCGATGATGCGCATGGATCTTTAGACTAGGCCGGCTGGGCCAGTTCCAGACGCAGCACAAAGGTCGAAGCCGCCTCCCGGGAGTCCAGCAGAATCAGTTTGGCAACCTGCAGGTTCCAGCCTTTGGCAGCCAGCTGCCGGCCGAACGCTTCGAACTCGGACTGATCGCCGCGAACTTTGATAAAGATCGGCGTGCGGCTGCT
>CAZKQR010000061.1:0-15999 GCA_964554965.1 uncultured Cytophagia bacterium
TTTAATTTTTCCTGTGGCACGTTTGTTCTCTTTGAACCGCTTTTGGGCATCCCCTATCCGCGGCTGACCTATAACAAGATTAAGGTCATGCAGGAGGCCGGGCTGGATTGCCTGGCGCACCAGGGCGGTATCGCGCCGCCCAACCTTGTTCCTTTCAACATCAACCTGGAAATCCTGCGCAGCTATGCAGCCGATCCCTCCATGGATTTGCCGACAAGCTTGATCCGCTGCGCTAAACGCTGGGCGGGGGAGGCTGATTATCAAACGCTGTTGTCCGCCTGGGAATTAGCCGAAGAGGCTGTACTTAGCTTTCCGCTGTCCATCGGTCTGTATGCCACCTTTGGCTTTACCTGGTTTCGCTTGTGGCAGCGGCCATTTGTCCCCAACCTGGCTGCCATCCACGATGAAGACCGCGCCTACTATGAAGACTATATCTGCACCACGCCGCACAATCCCAACAACATTGATCTGTCCAAGGATGTCCTTTTCGATCTGGTAACCCCTGAACGGTGTGAAGCGGACCTGCAACGGATGGATGCCAACACCTGGAAGCCTCTGGATCAGGCCATCGCCCTGTTGGGCGAAAAACTGAACACCCAGCTGGCAGAGATTGTCGCGAACCATGCGGTGTACGACCAGTGGATCCGGCTGCGCGCCCTTCGCTGTTGGCTGCGAACCCAGCACAGCGTTCTGGCCTGGGTGACAGGCGTGCACGGTTATCTGGATGCAAACGACGCGGAGAAAAAGCAACACTATCGTCAGATGATTCGCTTCATGATGGAACAGGAGATTGAAAATTCCCGGGATTTATATGAGCTATGGCGGACCGCCAAGGTGGACTTTATGGCTGTGGCCGAACAGGGCGAGACACCGCTCATCCACGGCAAACGGTTCGGCGAGAACCTGCTCAGGCGCATTCAGCTCATGCAGGCGCATATGGAAGATGAACCTTTCATCGAATCGGATTATATCACAAAAATGTCTGCTCGCATGCTGGGCCGGTTTGATCTGAACCGAGTCTACTAAACCGTCTGCCGGTAAAAAGAAATTACTAGAGATTTCGTGATGTTTTTTTTAGGAGGTAAGGAAAAAATGCTCGACATTGCCATTGTAACGGACGAGATCGCTCTCGATATTCGTACGGCCATCGCCGAGGGACGGAAATTGGGCGTACGAAAATATGAGTTGCGCTGCATCGGCAGCTATGAAAAACGGGTGCCGTTTATTGATGCGGAGGATTATCGCTATCTTTTGGACTTGGTGCATCAAGAAGAGATCGAGATCACCGCTCTTTCTCCCGGCACTTTTAAAACCAAGCCATCGGATCACGCTGCGCTGCAGTCAGCCCTGGAACAGACGCTGCCCAAGACCATGGCCATGGCAAAAGAATTGCGGGCGCCGGTGATTATCAGTTTTGGCTTCCTTCGTGACGACAGCAGCGAAGATTTGGTGATCGATCTGCTGCGCAAAACGGCAGACCTGGTCCAGCCGGCAGGATTGGTCGTCGCCATTGAAAACGAGCCCGGCTTTTTTTGTGATTCCGGGCAAACGACCGCCCGTCTGGTGGCCGCTGCCAACCGCGCCAATCTGGGCGCCAACTGGGATCCGGCCAATGCCATTGGAACCGGCGAACTTCCGTTCCCTGTAGGGTATGAGGCGCTCAAACCCTTTATCCGCAATGTGCATGTAAAAGATGCGATCATCGATGCGCGTCAAGGGTGCAAGCTGCTGGGCGAAGGGGGCGTGAATTGGGCAGGCCAGATCGCTGCTCTGCAGCGGGATGCGCTGGTGGCGCACGTGACATTGGAAACCCATCACACACCGCTGCTCGAGTCCACGCAATTTTGCCATCGCCGTCTGATGTCACTGCTCACACTGGCGAAGGAGTGGAATGTATGAACGCAAAAGAGAGGCTGTTGACCGCCCTGGCGAGAGGGGTTCCTGATCGTCTGCCTGTGACCACCCATCATGTCATGCCCTTTTTTCTCGATCACTCCATGGGCGGGATCACTTATGATGCCTTTTTTGATCATTTCGGCCTGGATCCAATCCGCTGGCTGGCACTGCTCAAACCGGACTCCAGCAAGGGGCAGTACTATGATCCGACGCAGCCGGAAGCGGAAATCTATCATTCCCGCCGGATCATCACAGATCACTGGCGCATCGAGAGAGAGCTGGTCAACGATCCCACCTATCGCACCGAACGCTACACTATCATCACTCCGAAAGGGACGCTCACCACAGTGCTGCAGTCGAACGACTATACCACCTGGGTGGCGGAACGCTTGGTGAAGAACAAACGGGAGATCGATTGGATCGAAGAGTATCTTCCTTCTCCGCTCTGTGATGTCGGGATGGTCAACGCCGAGGTCGCCCGGTTCGGCGACCGCGGCCTGGTGCGCTCGCATTTCATCGGTTTTGATCTGTACGGTCAACCGGGCACTTGGCAGGATGCCTCTTGTCTGTTCGGCATCGATCAACTGATCATGGAGACCTATGATGATCCACAATGGGTGCATCACTTCCTCACCATCCTGCAGCGGCGCAAGCTGGATTTCGCCCGCTCGTTGCAGGGCGCGCATCTGGATCTGCTAGAGCTGGGAGGGGGCGACGCTTCCTCCACCGTCATTTCCCCCAAAGTGTTCGAAACCTTTGTAGCGCCCTACGATGCGCCGATCATCGCCGCAGCCCACCAAGCCGGACAGCGGGTGGTTTATCACACCTGCGGCGGCATGATGCCGTTGCTTGAACTGATCGCCGCCATGAAGCCCGATGCCATGGAAACGTTTACCCCGGTGGATATGGGCGGTGATGTGCGCTTGGCAGAGGCCAAACAACGCATCGGTGATAAAGTTTGCATGATCGGCGGATTCGATCAATTTCATTTTTATAAAGGCTGTACGCCGCAACAGACCCGTGCGGAAGTCCGTCGCTGCTTCAACGAAGCGGGCGAGCATGGCGGCTTTATCCTCAGCCCCTCGGACCATTTCTTTGATGCCGACCTGCCGCTGTTGCAGGCGTATGCGGATGAAGGAAAAAACTGCCGCTATTAAGAACACGCCGGATTTTAAGCCGGTTAGGTATCATGCCGTGACACTAAGAGAGGAACCCAGTTTATGGCATTGCAGATCATCCAATTTTCCAACCAGAGCAAGGAAGATAAGCAGTGGCTGAAAAAGTTTATTGATTTCCATTGGCAGCACTATGCGGCGGATCCGGCCTATGTGCCCTTGCTTGACTATGAGTATACAGGCTTTGCGCTGTTGGGCATCGTTGGTTTTTTTGAAAGGAAGAATTTATTTTTCAAACACGCTGAAATGTGCTTTTTTCTTGCCCTGGAGGGAGACACCGTTGTCGGCAGGTGCAACGCCTTTGTCAATCACCATCATAACGAGCATTGGCATGATCAAGTGGGCTTCTTTGGCCAGTTTGAATCCATCGATGACCAAGCGGTTGCAGATGCGCTGATCAAGGCCGCGGCCGGCTGGTTGAAAAGCAAAGGCATGACCCAAATACGGGGACCGCAGAACCTGCCGGTGAACGAGGCGACGCCGGGCTGTCTGATTGAAGGCTTTGAGACGCAGCCGGTGGTGTATTATCATTACAACAAACCCTATTATGAACGGCTGCTGCGTAATGCGGGCATGGAGTGCGTGAAAAAGGTTAAATCCTGGGAGGTGCCGGTCAATCGCCCCATGGAGGAGCAGCTGGATCGGGTGGCGCACAAGGTCATCGAGCGCTATGGAGTGACCATCGAGAAATGGGGCGAACGGCCGCTGTCCGTGCGCAAACAGGAGATGCTTGAGGTCTATAACGATGCCTGGAACGACAATTGGGGATTTGTTCCTTTTACCAAAGAGGAATTGGAAAAGAACGTAGATGATCTGCAATTGATCATCGATAAGGGGCTGTTCATTTTCCTCTATGTGCGCGGTGAGCTGGCGGCTTTTTTCGGCGGCGTGCCCAACATTTTCGAAAAAATGGCGCCGCCGGCCTGTTGCCGGCGGTTTGAATGGTTGCGCGCTCTGCGCATGCTTCTCGGCAAAGGCCGCATCCGTGGCTTTCGCCTGGGATACATGGGAGTGAAACGGCGCTTCAGACGCCTGGGACTGGACGGGGTTATGCTCTGGCAGCAAAAACTCTATTCACAGGGAAAAGGGTACGAGTATTGCGATTTTGGCTGGGTGCTGGAGGACAATGTACTGGTGATACGCGTCGGCGAACAAATCGGCGGCGCCCACGTATCCAAAACCTATGCCATTTTTCAAAAAGAGATCTGAGTCGTACTGGGAGGGATCATGAACTGCAGCCGTAGGCACTTTCTGCAAACCAGCGCTTGGGCAGCTTTTGCAACGGGACTGGCCTGCCGCAAAACAGAGAGCCCATGGAAGGGCTTTCGTTATGCCATGTGCAATGAAGCGATGCAAGGCATGGCCTGGGAAGAACAGTGCCGTCTGGTCGCTGAAGCGGGTTATACCGGCATCGAGATCGCCCCTTTCACACTGGTGAAAGACGGGGTGGAGGAATTGACCGCCGCTCACCGCCGTGAGATGGTTCGGGCGATGCGCGACCATGGTTTGAGCTGCGCTGGCCTGCATTGGTTGCTGGTGGCGCCCCCCGCCGGCCTTCACTGCACGGCCAACGACGCAACAATCCGCAGCAGAACCTGGGACTATGTTCATCGCCTGATCGATTTTTGCAGCGATCTCGGTGGCCCAGTGATGATCTTTGGTTCGCCGAAGCAGCGCAGCGCAAGCCAGGTGGGCATCTCCGTTGCCGAAGCGGTCCACCGGCTCAGTGAAGGATTATCCGGCTGCGCAGAGCATGCGGCCGACAACAAGGTCAAGATTTTGCTCGAATCCCTGGACCGTTCACAGACCGATGTGATCAATACTCTGGCGCAGGCCCTCGAAGTGGTAAACGCTCTCCAGCACCCTGCCATTCAGACCATGTTTGATTTTCACAACACAACGGATGAGACCGAACCTCTGCATGCTTTGGTGAAAAAGTATTATCATCACATCCATCATGTTCATGTGCAGGAGATGAACGGAAAACATCTCGGCACAGGCAGTGCGGCCAAGGACTTTGTCGCCACTTTTCAGGCCCTCAAAGATCTACGCTACGATCAGTGGATTTCGCTGGAAGTCTTTGATTTCGCCCCTGGCGCGAAGGCCATTGCCGGAGAATCCATTAAAGTCCTGCGCCAGTTGGAATCAAGTCTCCATTGACCATGCAAGGGTTTGTCCCACTACATGTTCATTCCCACTTTAGCTTTTGTCATGGCGCCAATTCCATTCGCGACCTCTGCCGCCATGCCAAATCCCGCGGCTATCGTCATCTGGCTCTGACCGACACCAACGGCCTTTATGGCTTGGGTTGGTTTTTACAGGAGGCGCGCCGCTGCGGCCTGCAGCCTCTAATAGGATCGTATCTTGACGACCAGCGGTGTGCGGCAGTCGCTCTGGCCAAGAATAGGGCCGGTTATGCACGGCTGTGCCGCTTGATCACGCTGCTGCATGGCGATCCCGAGTTCGATCTGACTCAAGCTCTAGTTCAAGATCATCAAAACCTGGTGCTCATTTCGCGCGACCGTGAATTTCTTACAACGATCATCGGCAGCGCGGACCGAACCGATGTGTATGCCGAATTGATACCGTATCTTGATCGAGAGGCCATGCTGCGGTTTGCCCGGACGGTTCAACTGCCGGTGGTCGCAACCCAGGCGGCCTATTTCATCAGTCCGGAAGATCATTCCACCCACACCTTGCTGCGCGCCATTGACCTGCAGGCCACTCTGTCCACTCTGCCGCCGCAAGAGGTCGCCAGCCCCTTCGCTTTTATGGATTCGCTTGAAGCACGGTTTCCAGACTGCCCGGAAGCGCTTTCCAACACTCTGCAAATCGCCCAACAGTGCACCTTTAATTTAAATTTTCACCAGTCCATATTTCCAGCTTTTCACGGCCCAAATGGTGAAAGCGCATCCGATTATCTTGATGAACAGGTTCGCCAGGGCGCCCAATGGCGTTATGGAACTCTCACCGCCGAGATCGCGGCCAGGCTCGAATACGAATTAAATCTGATCAAAGAAAAAGGCTTTGCCCCTTATTTCCTTGTCGTGGCTGATGCAGTCCGACAAGCGCCGAGAACCTGTGGCCGGGGATCAGCCGCCTCTAGTCTGGTGAGTTACTGCCTAGGCATAACCAACGTTGACCCAGTGCGTTACGATCTTTTTTTCGACCGCTTTCTCAATCCTGGACGAAAAGATCCTCCGGATATTGACGTAGATTTCCCCTGGGATGAACGGGATGACGTGCTGGACTATGTGTTTAAAAAATATGGCAGCTCCTGCGTGGCTATGATCGCCAATCATGTTACTTTTAAAGCCCGTTCCGCTATGCGCGAGATCGCCAAAGTCTATGGATTGCCGGAGGTAGAGATCAGCGCGATGACCAGCCGAATGTCCAGCTACTGGCAACCTGATCAACTGCAACGAATGATGAGCAGTCATCCGGTTTTTCGCAACATAGAGATTCGACCGCCCTGGCCTGAGATCCTTCACCAGGCGGAAAAGATCCGTGGCTTTCCCAGATATCTGTCCATACATTGCGGCGGCGCTGTCATTGTTCCAGACGGAGTGGATCGTTACGTTCCGGTGCAACCGGCGAAAAAGCTTTTAAAACCGTATGATCTAAAAGAAGGTGGAGTTCCCCGTCAAGTCGCTCAATTACAGGTTGTACAATGGGAAAAGGACCAGGCCGAGGATATGGGGCTGGTCAAGATGGATCTGCTTGGCAACCGTTCCCTGTCAGTGATCCGGGACGCTATTTGCGCTGTGGCTGCCAACCATGGGGTGGTTCTTGATTATGCCACTTGGGATCCTACTCAGGACCAAGCCACGCAATCCCTGTTGGCTCGTGGAGACACCATAGGGGTTTTCTATGTTGAATCTCCGGCCATGCGCCAGCTGCAGAAAAAGACCGGCAAGGGCGATTTCGAACACCTGATCATTCACAGCTCCATCATTCGGCCTGCGGCCAATATATATATAACTGAATATATCCGTAGGTTAAATGATGGTTTATACGAACCATTGCATCCAAAGCTTGAAGAGGTATTACGCGAAACTTTTGGCATTATGGTCTATCAGGAGGATGTTTCCAAAGTGGCCATGGCTTTGGCTGATTTTGACGCCTCCAGTGCGGATGATTTGCGCAAAGTGGTAGGAAAAAAACATAAAAGAGATAAGCTGGAGGAGTATCGTAACCGATTTTACCTCAACGCGATGGCCAACCAGGTGAGTAAAAATACCTGCGATAAGATATGGAATATGATTCTCAGTTTTTCTGAGTACAGTTTCTGCAAGGCGCATTCTGCCTCCTACGCCCAGGTGTCATTTAAAAGCGCCTATCTAAAAGTCCATTATCCAGCTGAGTTTATGGCTGCAGTCCTCTCTAATCAAGGTGGCTATTATTCCACCCTGGCGTATATTTCAGAGTCGCGGCGCTTGGGGTTGCAAGTGCTGCCCCCGGATATCAATGAGAGTGATTTCGTTTACAGCGCAAGTGGTGACTGTCTGCGCGTGGGATTTATGCAGATCAAGGGGCTTTCCACCCAAGCCTGGCAAGCCATCGTCAAGGAGCGGAAGACAAACGGTCCCTTCCAGTCGCTGGATCATCTGCTTAAACATGTAGCACTTCAGCCGGCTGATCTATTCCTTCTCATCAAGGCGGGATGTATGGACAGCCTGGCACATGGAAGAACGCGTCCTGATCTGCTATGGCAAGCCTACTACTGGCAAGCCCATCATGCCGCCCACGCCGCTCAGGCTTCGCTTAATTTGTTTGATCAGGAATCCAGCGCTCTGGTGCCTGCGAAAACCAACGCCTATGACGCAAAAGAGATGCTGCGGCAGGAGGTGGAAACCCTTGGTTTTTTGATTTCACGCCATCCTTTAACGTTGTATCAGGAGCGGATCGATCGCCTCGCTTATACACGCGCGTGTGACCTGGATCACCATATTGGTGAAACTGTGCAGACCATCGGTTGGTTAATCACCTATAAATTGATCACTACCAAGAACAAACAACTGATGGAATTCCTGAGTTTTGAGGATACAACCGCCATCTATGAAACGATCTTTTTTCCCAAAATCTATGAGCGATTTGCCCATATGATGACCTCATCACGTCCGTATCTGCTCAAAGGCAAAGTGGAGGCGCAGTACGGAGCCGTCGTGTTGAATGTGCACCAAGTCAATTTTTTGTAATTATTTATTGTGAATAAGCGATTGATGCAATATATTATTGGTGCCGCTGTTTTGTGCCGGCGCTGCAGGTGCAGCCATGGGCTCAAATCAGAAGAGCAAAAGGCTTTGGAGCGATAGCTGGATCATTTTTTGTTGAGGTCCCCTTTGTTGGAAGACAAAACGCTGGATTTTATCGCACGAATGCCAAAGGTTGAATTGCATTTGCATCTTGAAGGGACCATCCAGCCAACCACGGCGATCGAACTGATGCGGCGCAACCAGGCGAAAAACGCGCCGCGAACGGTTGAAGCGCTGCTGAAAATTTACGATTTTCAAGATCTGAGCCATTTTGTCAGAGCGATGAAAATCGTCTCCAATCATATCACCCAGCTGCAGGATCTGGAACGGGTGTGCAGCGAGATGCTGGCAGAATGCGCGCGGCAGAACATCCGTTACCTGGAGTTCGATTGCGCTCTGCAAAAGTATATCGATCTCGGGATGGCGCTGAACGATGTAGTGGAGGTGCTGGATCAGGCTGTGCACGCGGCAGAGGAGCGGTACGGCATTCTTTCCAGAATGGTGGTCAATCTTCAGCGTTCGCACGGTGATCAAAAGACAGCCGATCTGGTGAAATCGGTCGCACGTCTGCATCATCCGCTGATCGTCGGTATCGGCCTGTCAGGAGATGAGACTCAATATCCGCAAAAAGAGTTCATCAACACCTTTGCCCTCGCCAAAGAGGCCGGCCTGCACCGTACCGTTCACGCCGGTGAAGCGCTGGGCAGCCAGAGTGTATGGGATGCGTTGGTGTTGCTGCACGCGCAGCGGATCGATCACGGCACTCACGCCATTGAGGACGATCGCCTGGTGCGCCATCTGGTTGATACCCAGATCCCTTTGACTCAATGTCTGACCAGCAACCTGCGTCTCAACATCGTCTCTGCGGCGAAGCATCACCCGTTTGCCCACTTTTTTCATTCAGGTGTTTTGGTCACGCTGAATACCGATGATCCACAGATTTTTCAAACTTCGCTTACCAGGGAGTATGAGCTCGCCTACCAGACCTTTGCGTTCTCTGCGCAAGAGCTGCAGCGTATTGCACGAAACGGCATCAAGGCCTCTTTTCTGCCGGACGAGACCAAAGGGCGGCTGCTGCAACAGATGGAGCAGAACGTTTTAGCTGATGGTGGGAAAAATTAAGCGTCTGCGAACGCCAAGGGGAGTGTGATTTTTCCGCTGCGAACGTCGATTTCAGCCTGTTCCAAGTCCCCGGGCTTGCCCAGATCCCGCCAGTACCAGCCCTCCATGACATACCCCAGCACCGGATGTCCTTGCTGAGCCAGTCGGATATAGTGATCAATGCTCGAAAAAGGGTGAGGGGGGATGCCACGCAGCACTTTGGGATTGAAAACATGAATCCCGTTGAAAGCAAAAACGCGCTGCGGTATGGATTCCATGCCTGCCGGCCAAGTGTTGGGACGGCCGAGTAGATGCAACTGGTCATCGAACACCAAAGGGCGGTTTGTGGGCCGGGCCTGTACTGCCAGCGTGACCTCGGCGCAGCGGTGAAGATGATCTTTGAGTATTTGGGCCGGATCCAGGTCGGTCAATACATCGACATTGTGTACCAGCACAGGGTCGTCGCCGGCTGTCAAGTCCATCATGCGAACCAGGGCGCCGCCAGTGTCCAACAACTGCTTTTCCACAGAAATCATGATCTTTACATTCGGCCATGTCCGCCGGCGGAGAAAAGCCATGATGGCCGGCGCAAGGTGATGGACGTTGATCACCACTTCGGTGCAGCCCGCCGCAACCAGTCGGTCCAGAACGAGGGAGAGCAGCGGCCGTCCAGACACGGTCAGCAGGGCTTTGGGACATGAGTCTGTAAGCGGCCGCAGGCGGCTTCCATAGCCGGCGGCCAGTATCATGGCTCTCATAGGAATGTGGGCTTATCCTGATGAATGACTTTGGCGTTGAATCCGGCCTTTAGCAGTTTTTCTGCAAAGCGTTCAGCGCAATAGACCGAACGGTGTTGACCACCGGTGCAACCAAAGCCGACCGATAGATGCGTGAACCGGCGCTGTCGAAAGCTCGATGCGGTCAGAACGACCAGTGCAAACGCATGCTCGACAAACTGGTCAACTTCCGGAAAAACGCGTAAAAATTCGGCGACCGACTCGTCGAGTCCGGTTTTTTTTGCATAGCGCAGATCTCTGCCAGGATTGGGCAATCCCCGGCAGTCAAAGATAAAACCTCCGCCGTGACCGGTGGGATCGTCGGGGATTCCAGAGACTTGAAATCCAAAACTGGTGACCGTGATCAAAGGGATGGCCAAGTCATCTGCCTGCAACATATCTTTTCTCTTTCGCTAGCTGATGAATCGTTCGCAGCGGTTGTTAAAATTGATGAAGCGAAGCATCCTGGACCAGTTGGTTGAGGATGGACTGTAAAAGCGGCAACTTTTGCAAAATCCACGCTTTTTCCAGCAGCACCGTCACATTTTTCAGAGCATAAGGAACGCTTTTTAAAAAACCTTTTTTGCCGCGAACGCCTGCCAGATAACCATAGGCACCGAACGCCTGCAGCACTCTGACCAGAACAAAGCTGTAAAAGTAGTGCATAAACCGGTCACGATCGATCGGCAGCAATGAGTGGGCCGCCTGCAGATAGCAGTCAATCAAGTGGATGCGCAGATTTTCGGGCAAGTCCGCTTTGGCGTCGTAGAGCAGCGACGCCACATCATACTGCAGCGCCCCGCGGCGTCCGGATTGGTAATCGATAAAATGGGTTTCGTTATCCAGCACCATAATATTGCGCGATTGGAAATCGCGATAAAGAAAAAACAGCGTCGGTTCTTCCAGCAGGTGATCCACCAGCGTTTGAAACTCGCGCTGAAGCGTGTCCCGGTCGATGGGATTTTTAAAGAACAGCGATAAAAATCGATGTTGAAAATACTGCAAATCCCAGCTCATCGATTCACGGCCAAAAACCGCGTGCTGATAACAATAAGAGTAATTCAAGGTTTTTCCCGCTGCGATCTGAAACTGCGGCAGCCAGAACAGCGCCTTTTCATACAGGGAAACGATTTCCTCGGTAAAACCCTGTTTGTCCCGTATGGGCGCCATGTGCTCGTACAAGGTAAACAGACCGAGATCCTGCACCAGATACACATTGTTGTTCAGATCGACGGAGTATATGTGCGGCACAGGCAGATGATAGCCGGCGAAATGTTGGGAAAAATAGATAAAAGCTTCATTTTCCGCCCGATGATCGCCGGCAATCCCGATGGCGGAACGGTGCGCGTTCTGCATGCGGTAGATGCGGCGGTCAGAGGCATCTCCCTTGAGGGGATTGATCCGATCAGGCGTTTCGTTAAACTGCTGACGAAACAGCTTTTCCAGGGCAATCGTTTCCACCTGACTCTCGAGGTTTATGAATAGGGCGCCGTTTGAGCCGGTAAGCGAACTCCCTGTCGACGCACAGGCGGCAGAAGCGAAGGTCGCACTTTCGGCGCGAAAAGGCGGAAATGTTCATGAGGTAAATGCAAGTTTTCCATCACGTCAAGCGTGCACGACAAATTAGCCATTTTGCGTCTAATATCAAAAGTATTTTTTATCGTCCCGAGGGGCGATGCGGCGCCTGGCCCCCTGACGCACTAAACGGCGGCGGCTAAAAAACTTGTTTTTTTCATCAATAGTTGTTATAATTAGAAATAAAACAACAAACCGGAGAACCGCCTTGAGTTCGCTGTCGCTAATATTCAGCCCCTTCAAGGGTGAAGCCCTGATCGAATGGTTTATGGATCTCACCGAATTGTGGCATAAAACCGGCCCGCTCTCTCCAGAGGATCCTTATACCCCGAAAGGGATGCTGCAAAAACTGCACTATCACCACTTTAGTTTATGGCATCTCGAGGATGAGGCGCGTCGCAGCGATGTGACGGATGCGGACATCGCCAGAATCAAGCGATCCATTGACAAGCATAATCAGCAACGCAATGACGGCGTGGAGCAGATCGACGTCTGGATCGACAACGTGCTCACCACCGCCGGCATTAAACCGGGGGATGAGATCACATGCAATTCTGAACCGCCGGGATTGATCATGGACCGCCTTTCCATCCTCTGTTTGAAAATCTATCATATGCAGGAACAGACGGAACGTAAGGATCTGAGCAAGGATGAAATTGACTATTGCACGTTGCGCGGCAAAGTTCTTTTAGAACAGCGGAAGGATCTGGCCGCCGCGTTGGATGCCCTATTCCTGGACCTGCGCCAGGCTGCCAAACGGCACAAGGTGTACCGTCAATTCAAACTCTACAACGATCCGCGCTTTAATCCCGCTCTGTATAAAAACCGCTGAGTCGACGAGGGTCGCATGTCTATGGAAGAAAAAACCGTACAGGTGGTTCTCGCGTATGGCAAAACGGGGTTGCGCGTAACTCTGCCGCAGCGTCAGGTGGTGAAAATCCTGACGATGAAGCCGGTGGATCCGATTCTTGATCCGCCCACGGCAGTGATCAAGTCGCTGCTCAATCCCATTGGCTTCAACCATTCCCTGTATGATATGGCGAAAAACCATAACTCGGCCTGTATTCTCATCTGCGACATCACCCGGCCGGTGCCCAACAAGATTATTTTACCGCCGGTTCTGAAGAGCCTCGCCGCCGCGGGGATTCCCCATCACGCCACTCGCATCCTCATCGCCACCGGCATTCACCGCCCCAATCTGAATGAAGAGCTGATCGAGTTGGTCGGACCGGAGATCGCTGCGCGCTATCGCATCGAGAATCACTTTTCACGCGATTTGGCCTCACATACCTGTTTGGGCAAAACCAGCCGAGGCACGGATATCTGGATCGACAGCCGTTTCGTGGAGGCAGAGTACAAGATCGCCGCCGGCTTTATTGAACCGCATCTGATGGCCGGTTTTTCCGGCGGCCGCAAATTGGTCGTTCCCGGCGTCTCGAGCATCGAGACAATGAAATGCATGCACGGCCCGAAAATCATGGAGCATCCGCTCTCCCGTGAGGGGGTCATCGACGGCAATCCGTTTCATGAAGAGGCCCTGGAGATCGCCAACCGCGCCGGCGTAGATTTTATTGTTAACGTAGCCCTGAATGAAAAGCGGGAGATCATCGGCGTTTTTTCCGGCCAGCTGGAATCTGCACATCAAAAAGGTGTAGAGTTTGTCCGCAGCATCGTGCGCGATACGGTCCCGCAACCGGTGGACATCGTCCTCACCACCGCAGCCGGTTATCCTTTGGATACCACCTATTACCAAAGCATCAAAGGATTGACCGCAGCGCTGCCGATCGTCAAGCAGGGGGGAACCATCATCCTGGCCGCCCGCTGTGAAAACGGATTGGGCAGCGACGAGTTTGCCGGACTGGCGACGGATCCTCGGCCGATGTCAGAGATCATCGAGGAGATCGTCAGTGAAAAACAGTTTGTCATCGATCAGTGGCAGTTTGAGAAATTCGCTCAAGCCGCGCGCAAAGCGGAGATCATTCTGGTTGCCGATGGCCTGAAACCGGAAATCAAAAACCAGCTGCATGTCAAATGGGCGGATACCGTAGAGCAGGCTGTGGCCATGGCAGTTAAAACTCATGGCGACAGCAGCCGAATCGCCGTCATCCCCAAAGGTCCCTACATTCTAGCGGAAGTTGAATAATATTAATTATCTACAAACCTGCCCTTAAAGGAACTATAAGCCTGCTCCTGCGTTAAATCCTCAATCGCCTTCGTTTGATGCATTTTTGAGATAAATCACGAAATCTCGCCGAAATTTATTGATTTTTTGTTGAAGATTTTGTAAATTAAATACTTGCATTTCGTGCTTTTATAATTTAGCTCTCCTCTGGACAAGAGGAAGGAGGTACCTGTATGCTCACCTTCAAGTCTTTGGATGTCGTCGATACATTGAAAATGGCTATTCAGTGTCAGATGGATATGGAAAGCTATTACAACAAACTGGTCTCTTTGATCGACAATGACGACGCCATCGCGATTCTGCGGGGTCTGGCCGAAAAAGAGGAAAAGCAGCGGCTGCGGCTGATCAAGTATTACAGTCGATTGTCCGGAAAAAAGATCCTGTATCTGAATCTCGGCAAGAAACACAAGCTGAACACTTTGGTCAAGTGCAGCGACGATCCTGTGGAAGCCATCCGTATGGCGAAAAAGAATGAAACGGAAGTGAAAAATTATTTTCAGATGGTATCACGGCGAATGATCGAAAACGATCTGCGCAGGCTGTTTCAAGAGCTGACGCTCGAGACCGAACACCACCTGGCGATTTTAGAATCCTCGTTTGTCGAACCGATCTCCTTTGAATCCAGCGGAATTAAAAGTGAGGCGGTGTATTCGGATATCATCAAAAGCCAAAAGGAATCTGTACGGACCTGGTAGAGGCTTCTCGTCTGCATGTTAGGCTCGTTATGTTGAATAACGAGCCTTTTTTATATTGATTAAAATCTTTTTTTTGTATACTTTTAAGCGGTTAGCGTAAGGAAAAGTCGCCATGAAGAGCATTTACATGGATCATCATGCCACGACGCCTCTGGATCCGGAGGTGCTCGCAACTATGATGCCCTATTTGACCGAAGAATTCGGCAATCCTTCCAGCAGCACCCATGAATGGGGCCGCCGTGCCCGCAAGGCGGTAGATGCCGGACGAGCGCAGATCGCAGCATCCATCGGTGCAGAGACGGACGATATCATCTTTACCAGTGGAGCCACCGAATCCGACAATCTCGCGGTTAAGGGAGTGGCCTTTTCGGCAGGAGATAAAAAAGGCCGCATCATCACCCAGGCCACTGAGCACAAAGCGATCCTTGATACCGCCCGGTATCTTGAAAAAATGGGCTATGAGATCTATTACGTCAAACTAGACTCCTATGGCATGATCGATCTGGAGGATCTGGAGCGCAATATCACGCCGCAGACTCTCCTGATCACCATCCAGGCGGCCAACAGTGAAATCGGCACCATTCAACCCATCGCCCGAATCGGCGCCTGTGCAAAAGCGCACGGCGTGCTGTTTCATACGGATGCGGTGCAGGCCATCGGTAAAATGCCCATCGATGTGAACAACGACCAGATCGATCTGTTGTCTCTTTCCGCCCACAAAATCTATGGACCCAAAGGAGTGGGGGCGTTGTATGTCCGCAAAGGGGTGAAAGTGGCGCCGCTGATCCACGGCGGCGGTCATGAACGCGGCATGCGTTCCGGCACCTTGAATGTGGCCGGCATTGTCGGCTTGGGCAAAGCCGCAGAGATGGCCCAGCACGAGCGCGAACAAGAGACAGGCCGTCTGCTCAGGTTGCGCGACAGATTGGCGGAGGGTATTCGCGCCAAGATCGATCAGGTGCAGCTCAACGGTCACCCGCAGCAACGGCTGGCGAATAACTTGAATTTCAGTTTCGCCTATGTGGAGGGCGAATCCTTGATCCTGTCGTGCCGAGAGGTGGCCCTCTCCTCAGGGTCCGCGTGCACCTCCTCTTCACTGCAATCGTCCTACGTGCTGCGCGCCATCGGCGTGCCGGACTCTTTGGCGCACTGCTCCATTCGCTTCGGCCTGGGCAAGAGCAACAACGAAGAGCAGATCGACTTTCTTATTGATCTGCTGGCAAAAAATGTTGGACGATTACGAGAGATGTCGCCGCTTTACGATATGGCCAGGGAGGGAATCGACATCGAAAAATTCTCCTGGTCCAAGCACGATCATGCACATTAAAATGAGGATCCGCCGGT
>CAZKQR010000062.1:0-15740 GCA_964554965.1 uncultured Cytophagia bacterium
CATCCCCATTTCCCAGGTGGACGCCGCAGTGGTGCGCAATCATCTCTCGAACCTGGGCGCCATCATGCTCTGATCTTTGCCGTTTGTTCGAGCCGTAACGGTCAAGCCAGCCGCCACGGCCGCCCGCTGCTTACGGTTTGATTCGAAACGTATAGCTGCCTGCAGCCAGAGCAAGCTGGATCATTCCATCCTTCTGCTCCTGCTTTTTGATCTGCGGATTTTTTTCAACGGGTTTTCCGTTCTCACGGATCTCCCGTGCCCGCACCTGCAGTAGAGCGTGGCTGTTGGCCGGAATGGCGACGGTGTAGTCGACTGTTTTGCCCGATTTTTTCCAGGCAGAGTGGATGGTTCCGTAGGGTCCTTCATGCATCGCTTCAAAGTGGTCCAGGCCGGCGACAAAGTTCGGCTTTAGCAGGATTCGCTTGAATCCCGGCTGCCTCTCATCCGGCAGAATGCCGCCCAGCGCTTTATAGTACCACGCGCTGATCTCCCCGAACATAATGTGGTTTAAGGAAATGTCCTGTTTTGCATCCAAGACCCAATTTTCCGGGAAGGTGGTTGCGCCATTGACGATCCACCATCCCCAGGAGGGAAAGCTCTCCTGGGACGCCACCTGATAGGCCAGGTCTGCATGGCCGTTCTCGCTCAACGCGTTGAGAATGGCTTTACTGCCGAGCATTCCCACATCCACGTGACGATTGTCTGCGATCACCCGGTCGCTGAGGTTTTTAGCCACTCGGTCGATCAGCTCTTCGGGCACAATCCCCCATTTCAGCGCGCAGCTCAGTTCGGTCTGCAGTCCGCTGCCATAGAGGCCGGTACGGCGGTCCAGGTATTTGGCGTTGATGGCGTTCTTGATTTTTTCCGCCAGAGCGGTGTATCGCTCGGCATCGGTCTGTTTGCCCAGCAATCCTGCTGCTTTGGCGAGGATATCGGCATCCACATAGTAATAGATGGATGAAGTGAACTCTTTGGGCGATTTTGATTTCACCGGAATCCAGTCGCCCAGCCCCCAATCGGTGATGCCGCTGGGATAGAGTTCGTCGATGTGGTCGACATAGCGCTTGATGTTGTCGTAGCAGTTTGCCAGCAAGCGGATGTCGCCGTAAAACAGATAGACGTTCCATGGAATGATGGCGATGGTGCTGGTCCAGTCCGGACCATTGGCCCAGTGATACCCCCAGCCGTTGCTGGGAATGATGGCCCCCAGCACGCCGTTGGGCTGTTGTTCATCGCGGTGATCCGCCAACCACTTTTCATACACCGTGATGGCGTCGAAATTGTACAGCCCGGTTTCACTGTTGACATGGGCGTCGCCGGTCCAGCCGTTCTTTTCGCGCTGCGGACAGTCGGTGGGATAGCCGAACAGATTGGAGAGATAGGAAGCGTTCACCGCTTTCCAGATTTTATTCAGCAAAGGATTCGCTGATTGAATGGCGCCGGCAACCGGAACATCGCTGTGCATGAAATAGGCGGTAAGACTTTCTTTGGTCAGGGTTACGGGCCTGTCGCTGGTCACCTCCACATACTGAAATCCTTTGTAATTGAACCTGGGCATAAAGGACTCTTCGCCTTTTCCGCGCAAAATAAAGATATCCGTCTGAAAGGGGTCTTGGTCGTCTGTGGGCCGGTAATGGACCTCGATGTTGGACAGATCGGCCCGGCCCCGGCCGTCCAAGCGTTCGGTGTGTTTCAGGCGTAGCGTCGTGCCCGCAGCTCCGCTGACCCGGATTTGGGTCACGCCGGCCAAATTTCGGCCAAAGTTGTAAAGCCAGGTGCGTTCATCCTGGCGGATCATTTCAACGGCGTGAATCTCCTCCACATTGCGGATCGGTTGAACCGCTTGGCCGATGATATAGTTGGAAGGAGCATTGGTACGCAGGATTGTCTTCCACTGTGCATCGTCGAATCCGGCCTGGTTCCAGCCCGGTTGCTCCTGGCGTGCATCATAATGCTCCGCCGTATAGATGCTGTTAAAGATGACCGGGCTCAACGCGGTTTTCCATTGATCGTTAGAGCGAATGATCTCCGTCGATCCGTCTGTGTATTGAATGCGCAGGTCGAGGCAGAATTTGGGGCGGCTGCGCCAGGGCGCTTTGTCGAACAGCCACACCGCGGTGGATTGATGGTTGTACCAGCCGTTGCCCAGCAGTACGCCCACCACGTTTTCGCCGTTGGTCAGATTTTTTGTCACATCGTGGGTGACGTACAGCGTCCGCCGGTCGAAACGTGTGTACATGGGGTCCAGCCGCTGGTCGCCGATCTTTTCACCGTTCACATACAGCTCATAGAGGCCGGCGACGGCGATATAGACGCGGGCCGATTGAATTTTTTTCTGCAGGCTAAAGGCGTTTCTGAAATAGGGTGCGGGCTTGAGCGAATAATCCTGTGTGTCTGTAATCCAATCGCCCTTCCAGTTCCGGCTGTCCATCATTCCGGTTTCGAAAAAGGCGACCGGCGATACATCCGACCAGACGCCGGTTTCGTCCTGAATTTTCACCGCCCAGTGATAGCGGGTGAATGGCTTGAGAGGCGGTCCCTGGTATACGACCGGCACGAGATCGCCGGACTGTTTACCTGAATCCCAGACGTCTGCCATCGCAGCGGCCGCTTTTTCAGGGTTTGTGGCCACAAAGATCTGGAATCCCTGCTGCTGCGCTCCGGGCCGGCTGCTGAGCATCTGCCAGCATAGCCGGGGACTCTTTTCGTCGATCCCGATGGGATTGACCAGATATTCGCATGTGAGGTGATCGATGAGCTGCTGGCCTGAAGTTCCGGTTGTGGTCAGGCATGCCAGCAACAGAGGCACGGCAGAAAGCAAGAATGGTTTCATAGTGTAGTATTCCTTATGTTGGTCCTGTGATCCTGTTCACCCGCGGCCGTTGGTTAAAATTGCACTTTGACCACATCATCCATTTCGGTGCGCAGTCTGGAAGCGGGGGTGAATGTTATAAATCCGCCCCAGTAGCTGTACGGCAGGGGCGTTCCCGTTCGCAACAGAGTAACTGATTTCGGACGTTTATCTGTTTTCACAGAAACCTGTTTGGTTAGGTCGGGCAGCAGATGTAGATACCAGGCCTTTCCTCTGGTCGTGATCATGGCATTGCTTCTCTCCGGTCCTGGGGAAGGGCCTGCCCCGAGCAGCGATTCTCCACTATGCTTCATCCATTCCGCCAGGCCGGCCACGTTTTTATAAAAAGTGGGATGCATCTCGCCGTCCTTATCAGGCCCGACATTGATTAAAAAATTGCCGCCCAGCGACCGGCATGCGGCCAGATGTTCAAAGAACCAGGCATAGGGGCGAAAGGTGCCGGTGCTGTCATATCCCCAGCCGCCGCCGCCACTGGTCCAGATGTCGCAGTGATCCCACCACAGCGAGGGAACATAGGTGGGTTTGGTGCACTCGAACGCGGTGGTGAAATCGCCGATGCGCACTCCGCTGCCCTCCGGATCGTCGGGATTCACCAGGTTGGACCAGCGGTCATTGATCACCATGTCCGGCTGCAGCGTCCGTATCCAGGCGTAGACCTGTTCGGTGTGCATGTCGGCGATGCCGCGGAAGTGCATGCCGTCCAGCCAGAGAAGGTCGATCTTTCCATATCGGGTAAGGATCTCCTCCATCTGCGCCAGCACAAATCCGAGAAAGCGTTCAAACGCCTGCTCATTGGCCGCCGGATCGGTGATGGGCGGAAGGTCATGCCATGTCTCCGCATCATACTCATTGGGATGCAGCAATCCGGGGTAATGCCAGTCCCGCGGCGAAAAATAGAACCCCACCTTCAGGCCATTGGCGCGGCAGGCATCGACATAGTCTTTGAGCAGATCACGGCCGGCGAGATAGTGTCTGGTGCCAATGCCGTATTTAGAAGGCCACAGGGCATAGCCGTCGTGGTGTTTGGTGGTCAATACAGCGTAGGTAAATCCAGCTTCTTTAACAGCTTTGAGCCATTTTCCCGGATCATAGCGCTGCGGATCGAACTGCTCAGCCAGACGGTAATACCGGTCCGGCGGCGAGACTTTTCCTCCCCAGATGTAATGGGCGATCATGTCCCAGGAAGGCTGTGCACCCGCTACGCTGTGAATGCCCCAATGCAGAAACAGGCCCAGCCCGGCTTGGGGAAACCATTGCGCGGCCGGACTCGGGTTCGGCATAACAATAGGCCGCTGCAGCGGTGTGGAGATGATCCGGTGGGCCCGGTCAACATCCTGCTGATCAATCCGGTAGGATTCGGGATGGGAATCCAGTTGGGCGAAAACCGTGGGGATGGTAATTCCGGTTAGGACAAGGATGCCGCCAATACATTTTTTGCATTCCATGGATCGTTCCATTTTTTAAGCGTGTCAGAAGAGTTGCAAACCAGCAATAAAAAACAATTGCTACATCAATAGCATAAAATTAACAGCGAAACGCACGAAACACAGGAAAAGGCTTCATTGTTTTGTTGACTGGCCGGTCTATTTTGTGAGTTAAGAGGTTTTTTCTCTTAACCGAAAAGTCAACAATGAGATACACGCAGCACACGAAAAAGCTTCGCTATTTTTGTCGTCTGGCAAAGTTGTTTCGTGTATTTCGTGTCTTCCGTAGTTATTATCTCTTTGCCAAAAAGTCAACAGCGAAATGCACAGAACACACGAAAAGGTTTAAGCGCTTTTGTCGTCTGGAAAAGTTGTTTCGTGTTTTATGTGGTTTTTTCTCTTAACCGAAAAGTCAATAACGAAATACACGCAGCACACGAAAAAGCTTCGCTGTTTTTGTCGTCTGGCAAAGTTGTTTCGTGTGTTTTATGTGGTTTTTTCTCTTAACCGAAAAGTCAATAACGAAATACACGCAGCACACGAAAAAGCTTCGCTGTTTTTGTCGTCTGGCAAAGTTGTTTCGTGCATTTCGTGTCTTCCGTAGTATTATCTCTTTACCAAAAAATCAACAGCGAAATGCACGAAACACGCGAAACGGCTTCATTGTTTTGTTGACTGGCCGGTCTATTTTGTGAGTTAAGTAGTTTTTATCTCTTTGCCAAAAAGTCAACAGCGAAATGTGTAGAACACATGAAAAGATTGAAATGTTCTCTTATCTGGTCGAAGGGCCTCATGTGTTCTTTGTTATTAGTCTATGGTTAAACCGGCCATTCATTTTTGTGATACATGCGCTACTGGCTATTACCGGGCATGCCCGAACAGGTACAAAACGGCATGAAACAATCAGGCGGCCCCGATTTATGGCAACGCCGGCATTTTAAATTCCACCTGACGCGTCCGGCTGAAATTCTTTTCGCGGTCATACACTGCGTTGGGTTCAACCATGAGTGAAACGGTCTTGCCGTGATGAACGATGACCGCCTGTTGCGGCTTGACGTCCATTCCGGCTGCCTGGATGATTCTTCCCTTGACATCGGAAATGATGCGGATGCCTCTGGTAAACGAAAAGGCTTTTTTCCCGTTGATAAAGCAATGCGCCTGACGCCCCTGGGTGGCCATTCTGAAAGATCGTTTTCCCCATCGCTGAGTATAGTCGTGCTCAAACTCATCGTCCAGACAGGACCAGGTGACTCTGTCCTCGCTCATATGAATTCCGTACAGCCGGGAGATGAACTCCAGCGCCGCCAGGATGCTCGGCCCATACCCGTCCTTGGTCTGATCCACGGCGCCGGTGAACGGATCGAACTGTTGGGTGAATTTCACCGAGTCGCTGATGGCCTGCAGAAATTTTTTGCCGATCAGCGTCACTTCGGCATAATGGCCATAGTTCTCCAGCGCTCTGATGGAACGCTGAAAAGTCAATCCCTGCGGTTGGCCGCTCCAATTGTTTCCGGCGATATTGCGAAACGCAGCGTCGTTGGCAGCGATGGACGGCAGAGGCATGGGCGTCCAGAACTCTTCGGGATTGAGCAGATGATGGCTGATAAAGGCATCGGCCATCTGCTGGTCAAAGCTGCCGAAATACATGCAGTGCAGGTTGTTGTGCAACAGAATATTCATCACCTGGTTGTTCTTGTCCAGGTCATAGCAGGCGTGCTGGTCCTCCTGCCACAGGCGCGTCTTCAGGCTCTTTCTGACTGCCTCCGCCTGGCTTTGCCAGTAGGCTTCCCGGCCGTTACCGAGCAGGCCGGAGATTCGCGCCAGCACCTCCCGGCCGGTGTACGAGTAAGAAAGGACGTCCATGGATTCGATCGGCAGTGGGTAGTGGTAGATTCTGGCCGTGTCTTTGTCGCTGATGCCAAAGGCGAGCAGTTCCTTCTGCGGGATTGCGGCGATGTTTTGACCGGTGGGCGGAAAATCGAACGGCCAGGCCCACGGCGAACCGGCGAAACGGATGCAATGATCCTCGCCGGTATCACAGATGCACCAGGATTCCAGGCAGCCATCCTGATCGGAATCCCTGGTTTTCCACAAATAGCGATCGAAACCCTCCAGCGTCCGGTACAGCTGATGCAGATAGTCTGTGTCCTTGTTGAGCCAGTAATAGAGCTCAAAGGCGGGCATGGGAAAACAGTAGCCCTGAAACCAGCCATAGTGCGCGAACAGGCTGTCGCCGGTGCGGGAGATCATGCCGGGCAGGCGTCCATCCGCGCGCTGATAATCCATGAAAATTTGAATGTTGTTTCGTGCGACCGCGAGATCCCGTTTGGCGTACATGTAACCGCCCATGGGCTGGGTCTCCAGCCAGACGTTGTCATATCCCGCGCCCTCCACCAACACACGGTAGGAACCGAACTGGGAGATATTCCACCGCGCCTTGCGTTCCGCTTCGTCGTACACCTTTTGCAGCTTGAGGTCCGTGGTGCGAAAAGTCACGCCGGTTTGTGGGATCGCGGGGCGGCCGGTTTTAGCCTGAACCGCAGGCCCGCTCAGCAGGGTGATAATCAAGGCCAGGCAGCAAACCAGGATCGCCGGGTTAAAAAAAACGCCCAATTTTTTTCTGCGCAAACGGCAGGGGTGCAGGAAAGCAGAGGGCATAAAAGTGTATCCAGTGAATGAGGTTTCAAATTCTTCATGGATGATACCGGATCCAGTACGGCAAAATAGCCAAGAACAGAATGAAAATCAAGCATGAATTCGCCGAAAGGGAACGGTCAATCTTCCGGCCGCCTGATGAAAGCAAAGGGCTTTATTTATCCTTGATTTTCATTTTCTGATTGGCTAATTTGCTCTGTCGCGAAGGAAATAGCTTTTATCCGTCCGGCTCCTATACCGCCGCCAGGGCCGGCCGGCGCGGTTCCGTCACTGTTTTTTTCTTTCGCAGCTCCGCTTTTCCATCACGCCGGAAATAATTCACGATACCCGATAACCAACTTTCAGCATGAGCCTATGATCTGGAATGAATCAATGGAATGCGCCTCGCGTCAGGCGATGCGCCAAATTCAATCTCAACGGCTTCAGGAAACCGTCCAGCGGGTCTATCATAATGTGCCGGCCTATCGACGGAAAATGCAAGAGGCCGGACTGGTTCCCGCTGACATCAAATCCATCGACGATTTACCCAAGCTTCCCTTTACCACCAAGCAGGATTTGCGCGACAATTATCCTTTTGGAATGTTTACCGTTCCCATGAGCGAGATCGTCCGGGTGCACGCCTCCTCCGGCACCACGGGCAAGGCCACGGTGGTGGGCTATACGCGCAAGGATTTGACCCTGTGGGCAGAGGTGGTCACCCGTTCTTTGGTCATGGCCGGGGTGCAGCGGAACGACATCGTTCAGGTGGCCTACGGCTATGGGCTTTTCACCGGCGGGCTGGGGTTGCACTATGGCACCGAGAACCTGGGCGCTACGGTGATCCCCATCTCCGGGGGCAACACGGAAAAGCAGATTCAGCTGATGCAGGATTTCGGCACCACCGCGGTCGCGTGCACTCCGTCCTATGCGCTGCATCTGGCGGAGATCATGCAGGCTATGGGCATACCGCCGGATCAGCTTAAACTGCACGTGGGAATTTTCGGCGCTGAGCCGTGGAGCGAAAACATGCGCCGCGAGATCGAGAGGAAATTGCAGCTCAAGGCCATCGACATCTATGGTCTCAGCGAGGTGGTCGGGCCGGGTGTGGCCTGCGAATGCACGGAGCAGTCGGGATTGCATGTGAACGAAGACCACTTTTTCCCCGAGATCGTCGATCCGGACACACTGCAGCCGGTGACTGCCGGCCAGCGCGGGGAGCTGGTGTTCACCACCATCACCAAAGAGGGCATTCCGTTGATCCGCTATCGCACGCGCGATTTGACCCGGCTGGATTACACGCCCTGCGCCTGCGGCCGCACTCTGGTCAAGATCGAGAAATGCTATGGCCGCAGCGACGACATGCTCATCATCCGCGGCGTCAACGTCTTCCCCTCGCAGATCGAAACCGTGCTTCTCGAAATGAGCGAAACCGAGCCGCACTATCTGCTGATCGTCGAGCGAGAGGGCACTCTGGATACGCTGAAGGTGATGGTGGAGGTGCAGGAGCAGTTCTTCTCGGATGAAATCAAACAATTGGAAGCTTTGCGAAAAAAGATCGCGCAAAAGATCCAATCGACCTTGGGCGTCTATGCGGAAATAAAACTGGTGGAGCCCAAGACCATCGAACGGACGGCAGGCAAAGCGAAACGTGTCATCGACAACCGTAAGGTCTGACCCATGATCGCAAAACAAGTATCGGTTTTTCTCGAGAACAAATCAGGGCGTCTGAACGAAGTCACCCGCATATTGGGCGAAGCCGGGATCAACATTTCGGCTTTTTGCGTGGCGGATACCTCTGATTTCGGCGTACTGCGCATGATCGTGCCCGATCCCGATCTGGCGGTGCGGGTGCTGAAAGCGGAATCCTTCTCCGTGCAGACCACACCGGTAGTGCTGATGAGGACGCTCAATCAACCGGGCTCCCTGGCCCGGGCGTTGAAAATCCTCAGCGACGAAAATGTGTTTATCGAGTATCTCTATGCGTTTTCCATGAACGAAAGTTCAGCCGTGGTGGTGATCCGTCCCTCAGAGATCGAAAAATGCGTGCAAGTGCTGGATGCGCACCGCAGCCGGCTTTTGGCCGAATGAGGTGACTCCCTCTGCTCGCCGGATCCGCTCAACGGATCCGGCCCAATGAGCCGTCTCCTTGCTCCACACACCGGTCCACAGCCTGCCGCGCCAATCTGGTTTTGGCACAACGTCTTCATTGATCGAAGGCTGTTGTGCTTTTTTATGCTCAGCACCGGCCGGGCCGGTTTGACCGGGTCAAATTATTCGTTTTAAAAATGAAAATTTTTACCTATCTTTTACGCCGAAGCAATGCACTCCCCACGCTCCGCAGACTGTGACGTAACCATAGGGAACCAATGGAAAACAAAAAACTTAAAGCCCGCCTGGAATTAGAGGACGGCTCGGTATTTCATGGCTTTTCGTTCGCCGCGCAGCGGTCGATCGCCGGTGAGGTGGTGTTCAACACCGGTATGGTGGGTTACCCGGAGAGCCTCACCGACCCAAGCTATCACGGACAGATCCTGGTGCTCACCTATCCCCTGATCGGCAACTATGGCGTGCCCGGAAGTGCTATTCAGGACGGGTTGGATGAAAATTTCGAATCTGATCGGATTCATATCCAGGGCTTGATCGTCTCCGAATACTCGTTTGATTACAGCCACTGGAACGCAGAGAGAAGCCTGGCCGATTGGTTAATCAGCCACAAGACGCCGGCGCTGTACGGCATCGACACGCGCATGCTGACCAAGCGATTGCGCGATGAAGGGACGATGTTGGGGCGGATCGTTTTTTTCACCGATGAGCAAAACTTTTATGATCCGAACAAAATCAACCTGGTGCAGCAGGTCAGCATCACAGAGCCGGTGGAATACGGCAAGGGTGAAAAAAAAGTGATATTAATCGATTGCGGCTGCAAGAATCACATCATCCGCAGTTTGGCAGCGCGGGGGCTGCGCGTGCGTCGGGTTCCGTGGAATTACGATTTTACCGATGAGGAATACGACGGCGTGTTCATCTCCAACGGGCCCGGCGATCCCAAGATGTGCCGCGAGACCATCGAGATTGTGCGTAAAGTGATGGAGCGGAAAAAACCGCTGATGGGCATCTGTCTCGGCAATCAGATCCTGGGCCTGGCCGCCGGCGCCGACACCTACAAATTAAAATTCGGCCATCGCAGTCAGAACCAACCCTGCGTCGAGGTGGGCACCAAGCGCTGCTACATCACCTCGCAGAACCACGGGTTCGCCGTGGACGGCCGCACTCTGCCGCAGGGCTGGGAGCCCTGGTTTGTCAACGCCAACGACGGCACCAACGAGGGCATTCGCCACACCAGCAAACCGTTTATGAGCGTGCAGTTTCACCCCGAAGCCATGCCCGGACCCACGGACACCGGACTGTTATTTGACGATTTTCGAAGGATGCTTTCATGATCAGTAAACCGGATAAAGTGCTCATTCTCGGCAGCTCTGCACTCAAAATAGGCGAGGCGGGTGAATTCGATTATTCCGGCAGCCAGGCGATCAAGGCGCTCAAGGAAGAGGGGATTCGAACGGTGCTGGTCAATCCCAATATCGCCACCATTCAGACCTCCCAGGATCTGGCGGATGAAGTATATTTTCTGCCGGTGACACCCTACTTTGTCGAGCAGGTGATCAAGAAGGAACGTCCGGACGGCCTGCTGCTCGGTTTTGGCGGACAAACCGCTCTTAACTGCGGAGTGGCTCTGGACCGGGAGGGCGTGCTGCGCCGCTACGGCGTCAACGTGCTGGGCACGCAGGTCGAGGCGATCATGAACACCGAGGATCGCGAGCTGTTCACCGCCAAACTCAAGCAGATCGATGTCAAGGTGCCGCGCAGCCAGGCGGTGACCACGCGCAAGGACGCTCTGCGGGTGGCGGAAGAGATCGGCTATCCGGTGATGGTGCGCATCGCCTATGCGCTGGGCGGTCTGGGCTCCGGCATCTGCCGCAGCGCAGAGGAACTGATCGAGCGAACGGAAAAGGCTCTGGCCTACACCAACCAGATTCTGGTGGAGGAGTATCTGCTGGGCTGGAAGGAGGTAGAGTATGAAATCGTCCGCGATCAATATGACAACTGCCTGTCCGTCTGCAACATGGAAAATTTCGATCCCATGGGCATCCACACCGGCGAGAGCATTGTGGTGGCGCCCAGTCAAACGCTGACCAGCCGTGAGTATCACAACCTGCGGGAGATCGCGATCCGCACGGTCCGCCATCTCGGCATTGTCGGCGAATGCAACATACAATATGCGCTGGATGCGCGTTCAGAGGATTACCGCGTCATCGAGATCAACGCACGGCTGTCGCGCAGTTCAGCCCTGGCCTCCAAAGCCACCGGCTATCCCTTGGCTGCGGTGGCCGCCAAACTGGCGCTGGGCTACAGTCTGACGGAATTGCCCAATTCGATCACCCGGGTGACCAAGGCCAGTTTCGAGCCTGCGCTGGACTATATTGTGGTTAAAATGCCGCGCTGGGACCTGAAAAAGTTCCGCCTGGTGTCTAAAAAGCTCGGTTCAGGCATGAAATCCGTCGGCGAGATCATGGCCATCGGCCGTAAATTCGAGGAGGCGCTGCAAAAAGGCATTCGCATGCTGGAGACCGGATGTGACGGGCTGGTGCTGAACCGCCGGATGGAAGTGGACGATCTGCGCCAGGAACTGGTGGAGCCGACGGACCTGCGTGTGCTGGCGATTCCGGAAGCGATCAAGCAAGGCATGTCCATCGAAGAGATCCACCAGCTCACCCACATCGATCCCTGGTTTCTTTACAAGATCCGCAACATCGTCGAGATGGAGAGCCGGCTGAAAAACGTCGGCGAGCAGCGCTGTCCGCGCGACGTCATGCAGGAGGCCAAACAGCTCGGTTTCTCCGACCGGCAGATGTCCCGCGCGTTGGATAAGGACGAGCTGGAGGTCCGCGCGCTGCGCAAGAGCTACGGTCTGTCGCCCTGCATCAAACAGATCGACACTCTGGCGGCCGAGTATCCGGCGCAGACCAATTATCTCTATCTGACTTACAACGGCCAGGAGGATGATCTGACCTTCACCGACCGCAACTCGGTGATCGTGCTCGGCGGCGGCGCTTACCGCATCGGCAGCTCGGTCGAATTCGACTGGTGCTGCGTAAACTCGGTGCAGGCGCTCAGAAACATGAGCTACACCTCCATCATGATGAATTATAATCCAGAGACCGTCAGCACCGACTATGATCAGTGCGACAAGCTCTATTTCGATGAACTCTCCTTCGAGTCGGTGGTGGATATCTACGAGAAGGAGAGATCGATCGGCGTCATTATTTCCATGGGCGGACAGATTCCCAACAACCTGGCGCTCCGGCTGCATCAATTCGGCGTTCGAGTGCTGGGCACCTCGCCGCTGTCCATCGACAACGCGGAAGACCGCCACAAGTTTTCCAAATTGCTCGACGACCTGCAGATCGACCAACCGGCCTGGGCGGAGTTGAGCGATATGAAAAAAGCCGTCGCCTTTGCCGGCGCAGTGGGCTATCCGGTGTTGATCCGGCCTTCCTATGTTCTGAGCGGCGCGGCGATGAGCGTGGCCTCCAACGACGAAGAGCTGCAAAGATATCTCGACAAGGCCTCGGTTATCTCCTCCGACCATCCGGTGGTGATCACCAAATTCATCGAGGACGCCAAGGAGATCGAGATCGACGCGGTGGCGCAAAAGGGCGAGATCCGCGTCTATGCCATCACCGAGCATGTGGAGAACGCGGGCGTCCATTCCGGCGACGCCACCATGGTGCTGCCGCCGCAGCGCACGTTTCTCGAGACCACCCGCCGCGTCAAAAAAATTGCTCGCCAGATCGCCGGCACCCTCAAAATCGACGGCCCGTTCAACATTCAATTCGTCGCCAAGGACAATGAGGTCAAGGTCATCGAATGCAACCTGCGCGCCTCGCGCAGTTTTCCTTTTGTCTCCAAGATCTTTGGCGTCAATTTCATCGACATTGCCACCCGCGTCATCATGGGCCATCATGTGCCGCACTATGCGGGCTCGGTTTTCGATCTCGAATTCGTCGGCGTCAAAGCGCCGCAATTCTCGTTTACGCGCCTGGGCGGCGCTGATCCGACCCTCGGGGTGGAGATGGCCTCCACCGGCGAAGTCGCCTGTCTGGGCGACGATTTCGAAGAGGCGTTCCTGAAATCCCTGCTCTCGGTCGGCTACAAGTTGCCGATCAAGAATATCCTGCTCTCCACCGGTCCCATCGCCACCAAGGCGGCCTTTCTGGCCAGCACCCTAAAGTTGGCGGAAATGGGGATGAATTTCTATGCCACCGGAGGCACCGCCCGCTTTATGGAAGAGCACGGCATCAGCGTCAAACAGGTGCATTGGCCGTTGTCGGGAAAAACTCCCAACGTGATGGACTATCTGCGCGAGCGCAAGTTCGATCTGGTCATCAACATTCCCAAAAATTACCAGGAGGAGGAGCTGACCAACGATTACATCATCCGCCGTACCGCCGTTGATTTTGCCATTCCGCTATTCACCAATGTACGGCTGGCCCGGCGGTTCGTGGAAGCGATTTCGCGCAAATCCATCAAGGATCTGCAGATTAAGAGCTGGAACGAATACCGCTCCGGAAAATAGATTGACCACGATCGAATAAATGTGTATTTTGCAAGGCAGGGTTTCTTTTAAGAGGGGCGCCCATGAGAGTCTGTTTTCGCCACAGCTGGTTGGTGTTCCTGATGCTGACCGGCCTTCAGGCCATGCCGGCCGATGAGACGCGTACGCTGGCGGTCCTGTATTTCGAGAACAACAGCCTGACCAAGCAGAAAGAGATGGATCCGCTGCGCAAAGGGCTGGCCGACCAGTTGATCACCGAACTGGGCAAGATCAGCCGGATCAAAGTGGTGGAGCGCAACCAGCTGCAGAAACTTCTCGAGGAGATGCAGCTCGCCCAGGCCGGCATGATCGACAGCGGCAGCGCGCAGGAGGTGGGTAAAATGCTGGGCGCTCAAAACCTGCTCTTCGGCTCCTACATGCTGATGCTGGACAAGACGATGCGCATTGATGTCCGCATCGTCGAGGTGGAGAGCGCACTGACCATCAAAGCCGAAGAGGTCAGCGGAAACCCCAAGGACCTGTACAAGCTGGTGACCAGTCTCACGGCCAAGATCGCCAAAGATTTGAACATCCAACTCTCCAAAGCCGACGCCGTCAAGCTGGCCACGGTGGACAACACCTCTTTCGACGCCGCACTCTATTACGCCAAAGGGCTGGAGTATGAGGATGCCCAGGACTATGCCAACGCCGCCCGAATGTATGAAGCCGCGCTGAAAAAGAACGGCAAGTTCGACCGGGCCCGCGAACGCCTGTCCATCGTTCAGGCCAAATAGACGCATCGATCATTCCGCGTTTTTTCGGACCGGGCGCCGAGCCCTATTGCAAAGACGGTACACGGTTTTCTTTCTCTGAGGCAACTATGGTCAGACTCCGTTCAGCCGCTTTCGGCGGTTTTGTAGCTGCAACGCTTTTCCTCTCTTGCGCCTCTACCTACTACTCCCGCGGGCATCAAGCCCTGGACCGCGCCGACTATGACCAGGCCATCCGGGAGCTCAAAGCCGCCATCGCAGAAGATTATCGCAACATCCCCGCCATTCGCGATATGGGGATCGCTCTTCTTCACAAGAAGAAAATTTCCATCGGACAAAAATTCCTTCAGCTCGCCCTCTCGCAAAGGGCGAACGACTTGACCAGCCAATACTACCTTGGTCTGACCTATGAGGCCCAGGGCCGCTTGGACAAAGCCGCTGACCTCTACCGCCGCTACACGGAAATCAGTCCCTTCAACGAGATGCGTAAGCAGGTGGAGACCCGTCTGTGGGTGCTTGTACAAAAGCAGATGGAAGCGCAGATTAAAGCTCTGCTGCAAACGGAAAACGCCATCGAGGTGGCCGCCATTCCGGACCATTCGGTGGCAGTGCTCTACTTTGTCAACAGCAGCGGGAATGCCGAGATCGATCCGCTGCAAAAGGGCCTCACTGAGATGCTGATCACCGATCTGTCTCAGGTCAAAACGCTTACGGTGGTGGAACGGGCACGGCTGCAGGAGCTGATGGAGGAGATGGGACTGGGCATGAGCGGGCTGATCCGCGAGGATGCCGCCCCGCGTCTGGGAAAACTGCTGGGCGCCGCGCGGGTGGTGCACGGCGCCATCACCAGTTTGGCTGACCGCCATCTGCGTATCGACGTCAGCTTGGCGGATCTGAAAAAAGCCGATCGCATTGCGCCGGAGGCGATTCAGGGAACGCTGCTGGAATTTTATCAGCTGGAAAAAGATTTGGCCTTTGCGGTGATCGAGGAACTGCAGGTACCGTTGTCCCGCGAAGAAAGGGAAGCCATACAACGCATTCCGACCAAGAACCTTCTCGCGTTTCTTGCCTTTTGTCGCGGCCTGGATGAGCAGGACTTGGGCCACTGGGATGCCGCTCGCCGGGAGTTCAGTGACGCCTTGACCCAGGATCCCGGCTTTCAGCTCGCGGCCGTGCAACTGGAACGGGTGAACGCGTTTTCAAGTTTTACACCCGGTGTGGCCATACCGCCATCGTTCACCACGAGACTTGAGACGGCGGAGAAGGAGCGGCCCCCCTCTGTTCCCAAACCGGAAGAGGCCTCGGTCCGGCCGCCCGAGCTCCCGGTTTCCGATTTGCTGAATCGCACGGCTGCCAACATCAGTTCGGGTTTCATTCCCAGCGTCGAGTCGCGCAAGCCGACGACCGAAAACAGCAGCGGTTCCCTCGGCGCTACGGTCCCTCTG
>CAZKQR010000063.1:0-15701 GCA_964554965.1 uncultured Cytophagia bacterium
GATTAATCTAATATACTACAGCGAGGGGGCATTTTCAATATAGGAACTGAGGCGCAAGACAATGTGCTACAGCGTCTGTCTGCAGACTCTGAGCGCCGAAGGATCTAGCGACGCACGTAAAAAGCGAAAGTGTGCGACGCTAGATTCCTCGCCCTCTGCAACTGTATCGGTTTTGTGGAGATTTGGGGTTGCGGGCTCGGAAAGACAAACTATACTTTTGTCCTCCTGAGGCGCAGGACAACCTGTTGCAGCGTCTGTCTGCAGACTCTGAGCGCCGAAGGATCTATCGACGCATGTAAAAAGCGAAAGGGTGCGACGCTAGATTCCTCGCCCTCTGCAACTGTATCGGTTTTTTGGAGATTGGGGGTTGCGGGCTCGGAAAGACAAATGGGAATGATTCAGCGACGAACGGAATGAACGAATGGGGAAGGTTTTACAAGACGATGGACTCCTCGCTTCAATCTTGTAATCCTGAGGCGCAAGACAATGTGCTACAGCGTCTGTCTGCAGACTCTGAGCGCCGAAGGATCTAGCGACGCACGTAAAAAGCGAAAGTGTGCGACGCTAGATTCCTCGCCCTCTGCAACTGTATCGGTTTTGTGGAGATTTGGGGTTGCGGGCTCGGAAAGACAAATGAGAATGATTCAGCGCCGAAGGATCTATCGACGAACCGAACCTGTAAACGGAATAAGAGCTGTTCGTCGATAGATTCCTTGTCCTTTGCAACCGCCTTTTGCTTTGCAGACTACGGGGTTGCGGAATGATAAGATTATGATGCGATTAATAATTTTTGCACTCGATGCGTTTTTCTGCTTTTCAGAACTATTTCACAGAGCTGCAATACAGCATCAAAATAAATCATTGTCACATCAATAGCAAGCCGTTCGACTATACTGCGCTATCTGGCGCCGCCCAGCAGCCGGGCGGGCAAAAGAAAAAGCGCTTTGACGAGTTCCAGGATGCCGGTGACCGCGAATCCGAGAAGTCGAAATGGAATCAGCAGCAACCAGACGATGGGAAACAGGATCAAAGCCAACAGGGCCAGCGGTGCGCAGAGCACCAGCAAAAGCAGCCACAGCAGAAAGGTCTTCATCGTCTTTTCACTCCTTTAAAGAAATCTTTGCCTGATAATACGGCAAGGATGGGTAAAAGTTTCATGCTGAGCCTTCCCCTTGTTCTGCAAAGCCGCACCGCTGGCAGGCCCCCACTGCCCCCCAAGGCGCCGGATTACGGCAACGGCTTGACCTTGATATCCTTGTAGTAAACCACGCTCTTGGGGTCATGACCCTGCAGGCAAAAGGTGCCGTGCGAGATCTTGCGGCCCGGCCACTCGGGCCGTTCGACGTTTTCCGGTTCCGTGTAATCGACGATCACTTTGCCGTTGGTCTTGACGATGACGTGTCTGTCGCGGACAATAATGTGCTGGGTGAACCATTCGTTGTCTTTGGCCGGCGCCTCCTTGACGTTGACCACGTCATAGATGCTGCTGGTGCGCTTCCAGTCCGAATGAGAGTTGTTGATCTGCGTTTCATACCCCAGCGCCGGCCAGCCGGTCTCTTGCCAGGTGGTATGGAAATAAATGCCCGAGTTGGCGCCCGGCTCGGTCATCACCTGAGCTTTGAACTCGAAATTTTTAAAATCCGCATTGTTCACCGGTCCCACATAATAGAGATGGCTCCGGCTGCCATGCACCACAATCATGCCGTCGCGGACGGTAAACGTACCGGTATTTTCGCTGGCCCGCCAGCCTGTCAAACTCTTGCCGTCAAAGAGCACAGACCATCCGTCATTGGCGCAGGATTGGAAACCGCACAGCGCCACAAGCAGAAAAGCACACATCCATTTTTTCATACATGTCTCCGATTGGTTTAGATGAGGATTATTGTATCCACTGTTCATACAACTCGCCGATGCCGGCGGTCTGGGCGTCGCCGCTGTGAACGGCCACGCGATAGCGGACCGTTAACGAATCCCCCTGTCTGATGGAAAATCCCGCCTCGGTCAGCCAGTACATGGGCGTGGGCGAGAAAAAGCCATAGTCGCGGGTGAACCAGGGGCTGGGATGCCAGGGATTTTGCGGCGAATCGAAAATGGCCAACCCCTCCACCCCCTCACAGCGGCGGCCGCTGTAATCGCACCAGGGCGACGGCACACCGTAGGTGTTTTTCTCGCCGCGGGCGTCCTGGGCATTTCTCAACACGCCGCCGCTCTGCACCGAAAGCTCTGGAGCCATGCGCGCGGAGAACAACGAGTGGTTGGTTTTTTCAATGTGAATATCCACCAGGGCGTCCAGGGTGATCGTCACATCGATGAACCGTAACGAGGCCGTGGGCGCGGAAAAGGTCAGCATCCGGCGGTCGCGCAAAATCGGCGCCTCGCCCGGCCGCCGCCAGTCGCAGGTGTCCTGCAACACGATGCGCTCCGGCCCGGCGTACACCAGCCGCGGTCCGCGGGAAACGATCTGTCCCTGTTCGTTGCCCTCCTGCCAGTAATTGCCTCCGTTCACTTTATCGCAGCCGAAGAACAGAGAACGATGATGAGGATAGGGCGTCTCGCACTCTGCGGTGAGAGAGCGTCCGGACAGCGGACCGTTCACCGGATAAAGATAAGGATATTTTTGTCCGTCGCCGAACCGGTAAACCGTAAACACCCGGTCGTCGATTCGAATGATCCAACGGTCATCCAACCGTTCCGCGCTCAGCGCGAGGTTCTGCGCCGGCAGGTCATGGATCCACAGCCCTAAAATCGCTGCAAAAAAAAACCATCTGCGTCTATTCATTCAATGCCTCACAGTAGATATCCGGCTTAAGGAGCCGCATCAAAGCCCGTACGGCGCACGCTGCGGCCGGCTGATCATGGCGTTGGCCTCGTCGTCGTTTTTAAACCGCTCCAGGATCGGGTCCCAGTAGACTTTGCGTTTCAATTTCATGGCGATGTGGCAAACGAGGCACACGCTGGTGGACCGGTGCCCCACCTCAACCGGAGAGATGGTCAGCTGCCGCGACCGGATGCACTCCAGCCAGTTGCCGTGCTGATCGCGGCTGCGGATCAGGTTGATTTCGTTGGGGCCGATTTTCGATTCCAGAATCTTGGCATCGCCGGCAGACAGAGCTTTCTCCTTTTTCGCATTGGCCACCGGATCCGAAGCGGTCACCGAATAGTTGCCGCGGGTCACAAAGATCCAGCCTTCGCTCCCCTCAAACCGGACGCCGATGGGCAGCTCATCGCTCACTTGGACGCGAACGTCGTTGGGATAGAGCATGTCAATCTTGTACTTGCCGTGCACATTCCACAGTCCGCGGGTGGGGAACTCGGCCCACGCCTCTACCTCCAGGGGTCCGGAAAATTCCGCGCCAAGGCCCCAGTGGGCGATGTCGAAATGATGCACGCCCCAGCCGGTGATCATGCCGGCGCCGAACTGCTCGCAACGCAGCCAGCCTGGCCGGGAATAATCGTTTTGCGGATGCACCCGCTTTTCGGTGTAATAGATCCACGGCGTGGAGCCCAGCCACTTTTCATAATTCAAATTAGGCGGAATGGGCATCTCGGGTTCTTCGTCACCGCTGGGATCTGTGGGCAAACCGACTTGCACCGTATGCACTCGGCCGATGCGGCCGTTGCGCACCAACTCAGCGGCAACGCGAAAGTGATCGATGGAGCGCTGCTGGGTGCCCAGCTGAAAAACTATGCCGCAGCGATGCACCATATCGCTCATCGCCCGCCCCTCGGCGATGGTCAACGTAGCCGGTTTTTGCAGATAGACATGTTTTCCGGCCTTGGCCGCCTCGATGGCCGGTTTGGCATGCCACTGGTCCGGCGTGCTGATCACCACCGCATCGATGTCCGGACTCTTGAGCAATTCCTCGTAATCCGCATAGGTGCGAACCTTCAGGTTCACTCCCTTTTTAGCATAATTGGTTTCCACAAACGTCTGGCCCTGCTGCAGGCGTTTGGAATCCAGATCGCAGACTGCGACCACACGCGCCTGATCAAACGCCATGATCTCCGGCAGATCGTGTTCGCGGGAGATACGCCCAACACCGATGGCGCCGATCTGAATGCGGTTGCTCGGCGCCTGCGCGCCGAACACCGAAGCGGGCACAATGGACGGCGCGGCGAACGCCGCTGCGCCGGTCAACAGGCTGGTCTTGAAAAACCGTCGACGGCTTGGCTCTGTGGAAAAATTTGTTTTCTTCATGAACGACTCCCATGTTTGATGAAAAAAGTTCGATCGATAAGGTCAGTTGTATTGAAAAAAATAAGAACCAGCGTCCACATCGAGAACTACACAACCGTCCTGCCGACGGCTGAAAATGACATGGGGATTTTTCGCCAGCGCGCGATCGCTCTCACGAATCGCGGCAACATCGCTTGCCGCTAGATGCAGTTCCGCGGTCATGCCGGCCGGCAGCGTCAGACGCAACCGCCGGCCAGCCGCGGACTGCTCTACGCGCAGCAGCACTGGCCCGTACAGGGTGGGGTGTTTGATCTCGGCAAACTCGAGATTGCCCAACTGCGGTTTGATCCGCATTTTGGCGCATCCGGGCTGCATGGGTTCCAACCCCATCAATCCACGAGGAATGATATTGGCCGGCGCTGCGCCCCAGGCATGATTCCAATCCTGATTCTCTTTGTATTTGTTATCCCACGCTTCGGTTGTGATCGTGCTTTTGACGTCATAGATCATATGCGCCCAGCTGCGGTCGTGGGTGGCGGTCAACAATGAGAGCGCATACTCTGCTTCGCCGGCCTGATACAGCGCATCCAGCAAATACTGACTGCCGTAGACGCTGCAGGCCATGCCCCGGGATTTGATAAAGGCGACGACCCGCGCCGACTGCGCAGCCGGCACCAGGCCGAAGGCCAGGGGGAAAAAATTCGCATGCAAGGCGGAATGGCTGCTGCCTTCGCCGTCGCGGTAAACGCCCTTTTCCGTGTCATAAAAAACAGTCTGAAAGGAGCGATAAACCCGGTCAGCGCGCTGCCGCCAGACCGGCGCCTCCTCCGGCCGTCCCGCCGCCAGGCTGATGGCCTCCATCAATCGCAGGGTGTGATAATGAAAAGCGTTGGCCACGGCGTTCACCGGCCGCATGTCATATCCGTCCCGCTCGCCGTAGCGATCCGCATGGGTAAAACTGGCCGGCGGCCAATCGACCAGAATGCGCGGCGCTGAGGCGAGATTCAGCGAGCGCAAAAATGGCGGCGTCATTCTGGCGCTGTCCTCGACAATGAGCCCGTCTTCCCGGCTCAACCCCAGCAGCGTCTTGGCGGCCAGATCTTCATAATGGCTGATCAGCAGTTCATGATTGCCGGTGTAGAGATAGTCTTTCCAGGCCATCAGCACCATGTGCATCTGCCACTCCGCCGGCCAGGTGGGATGGCGAAACAGATACTCGATCGTATGCCTCGCCAGGCTGTATTCCGCATCCACGCAGTAATGGCTCAGCTGATTGATATAGGCGTCGCCTTCATAGGGGATCCGCTCACGGTCTCCGTCCACATAGACGCCGAGAAAGCTGGTGGCCTTGATCGAGTATTTGCACAGATCCCACACATCATTCAATATTTGGTTCGAACAGCGAAAGGAGGAGGCGTTTTCATCAAAGGGATAATGAACCGCCAGCTGGCGGATGTGATCAGGAGACAGAACGCCGCTGACGTTTTCCAACTCGCAGTAGCGGAACGGCATCACCTCCCCCATCTCGGGCGGCATGAGCAACGCATCGCCGTTGGTGTTGCGGCGATCAGGCGGAATTTTCAAGACCAGCGGCGAGGCGTCCTGCGGCATAGGCTGGGTCCAGGTGCGGCATCTTCTCGAGCCGCCCGGATTGGCATCGATGGTCCCCTCTTTAGTCAATACTTCGCCCAGCCGCACCCGCCAGGGCGACTGCCGGCGCTCCAGTGCCTCTACGCGAATGGTAGCGAACGCGGCACGGCCGAAATCGATAAAATAGCTGCCCGGCCGTATCTCGCGCATGGACAGCGGCGCCACCGAGGTGTGTTGCAGAGGCAGGCGGTTGTACCAGATCCGATTGTCCGTAGCATAGGGATCTGCTGAACCGGTGAAACGAATTTTTTGCTCAGCAGAATACGCGGAGGGCTTGCCATCGCCGCACCAGATTCGGACACGCCAAATGTAATCGCGATCCGGCGCCAGAGAACCGCCGGCAAAGGGCACATCCACCGACTGATTCGATGTCACTTTTCCAGAATCCCACACGTCGCCGCGTTTTTTTTCCGCCAGGGCGCGGGAAGAAGATACGATGATCTGATAGGCTGTTTGACGAGCGCCGTTCCGGTTCGATGGGATCAGCCAGGAAAACTCGGGAGACGAATCCGTCAAAAGCGTTTGCTCAGGATGCAGCAGCCATTCACAGCGCAGCGCCTCGGGCGGATTGACCACAGAGGCCAGAGGTACGAAAATGAGGATAAAAAATCCTATCAAGGATTTAGCCATATACGTCATGAAGAAGAACCCTGTTTCATCCGATAGGCCACTTTTGAGCAAATTAAGATTTTTTGGCCTGATACGCAAGTTATTTTCAGCGTAAACAGCACTTGCATTTTTGCTTAAATTGTGCAAAATTTGCTCCAGCCGAACAATCCTTACAGGGAATGGACATGAGACCGTTTGATCTGTGCATTTTATCCGCTGCCAACGAAACCCAAGCGCAAGGGTATCGCACCCGCCTGAACTGGCGCAAACAACAAGGACTTTATCCGCACACTGATTTTATGGTTCTGGCGGATCCGGAAGGCAGGCGCATCGGCTCAGGGGGAAGCACGCTGTTCATCCTGCGCCGCCTGTACGAGTTGGCGGGAGAAAATTTTACCGCCGCATTTTCCCGCAAACGCATCCTCATCATCCACTCCGGGGGCGACAGCAGACGCCTGCCGGCCTATGCCGCGTGCGGTAAAATCTTCACCCCCCTGCCCACCCGTCAGCCGGCCTGTTTATTCGACATCGCGATGAACACCTATGCGGCCTTGCCGTCCAACCTCGATGGGCAGGTTCTCATCGCGTCCGGGGACGTGCTCCTGAGTTTTTCAGCAGAACAGCTCCAGTTTGCCGACCGGGGCATCACCGGCATCGCCTATCCGGACGACGCCCAGGTGGCAGGCCGTCACGGCGTGTTTGTTCCCAGCCGGCAGGCCTATCAGACTCCCGTGCCGGTGAAGGATTTCCTGCAAAAGCCATCAAGCGAAGAGCTGGTCCATGCGCGTGCACTGGATTATCATCAACGGGCCTGGGTCGACACCGGCATCGTACATCTTGCACCCGACGCGGTGGAAGCCTTGATCCAATGCCGTGGCCTGCTGGCGTACACGCTCAAGGAAAAGAACGAGCTCAACCTGTATCAAGAGATCCCTTTTGCCCTGCTGGGCAAGAAAACCCTGCCCGACAGCGGCCGGCTGCAGGCGCTTTCCTTTCATGTCTCACTGCTTGCCTACTGCGGTTTTTTTCACATCGGCCGCAGCCGCGAGTTCCTCTATAATCTGTACACACTGACCCAAGCCGGTGCGCTGCATGGCTTTGAAAACGGCGTCCGTTCCAATGCGGCGGACTTTCCTCAATTTAAGAAAACCTACATCTACCACTCCCTCATCGACACGCATCGCACACGGATAAAAAGTCCGGTGCTCATCGAGAATTGCCATCTGCGCCATTCGATCGAACTGGGCGGCGACAACATCGTTACGAATCTCAGTTCAACAGCCGGCCCTGTAAAACTCGAGGCGAATCTTGGCCTCACCCTTCTGCCCCTGAAGGGCCAACGCTGGACCGCCCTGCTCTACGGATTGGCGGACCACTTAAAAACCGGCGTCAAACCGGAGAATAATCTGTTTATGAATCAGCCGATCGCCGAATGGCTGCAACAGCGTTCGCTGGATGAACGGGCGCTCTGGCCCAAAGGGCCTTGTGGCGATCTGTGGAACGCACAGTTATTTCCCATCTGTTTGAATCCAGCCGCCGCTTCTCGGCTGGTGCAGTCGCTCCAATCCGCAGACCGTTGTCCAAAAAAATGGCTCGCTGCCGAACGCAGATCCCTGCGCTGGATTCTGCAGCAGGTGGACCATTGCTCCCTGCTGCAGCAGGAGGAAACGATCGAAAAAGCCGCAACCCTGCGAAATCTGCGGCACGTTTTAACGCCGGACTCTTGCTGGACAGCGGCGGGACTGCTCGGGCTGTGCACAGATGAACGGGCGCCGTCCCTCCTGGCCTTGGAATTGGAAAAACTGACCAAACAGAACCCGGATCTGTTGTTTCTCAGCCGATTGTACTGGCTGAGATCACAACAGGTGCGTTCAACGCCTGGCTCTGGCCCGGCGCCGGCCGCTGAAGCGGACCGCTGGCTGGATTTGGCATTTTCCACCATCCGCCGTGCAGTCGGCAAGAGCGTCCATGATGTGCCGGCGCAAAACCACAGCGGGATCGCCATTCGCTCCGATGAAGTGGTGTGGGCCTGTTCGCCGGCCCGGTTGGACTTTGCCGGCGGCTGGTCCGACACGCCGCCCTATTGCATGGAGCAAGGCGGCGCGGTTCTCAACGCCGCGGTTCTGCTCAACGGCCAGTATCCGATCCAGGTCATCGCCAAAGTTCTCCAGCAGCCGGTCATCCGCATCAACTCCATCGATCTGGGCGCCAGTGCAGTGGTGAAAGATCTGGCGCACTTGCGCGACTTTACGAATCCCTCGGACTGGCTGTCCTTGCCCAAAGCGGCCCTGATTGCCGCCGGCATTTTCTCCGGCAGCGAACGTACCTCTCTGAGCTCTCTGTTGAAAAAATACGGCGGCGGCATCGATCTGACGCTTTTCAGCGCTCTGCCGGCAGGCTCCGGCCTGGGCGCCTCCAGCATCCTCGGCGCTGCCACCATCGCTGCGCTCTCGCGCACCTTTGGCCTGAAAGTGAGTCAGGCTGATCTGTTTCAGCGCACCAGTTACCTGGAACAGCTCATGACTACCGGCGGCGGCTGGCAGGATCAGATCGGCGGCGTGGTCGGCGGGGTCAAGCTGATCCAAACACCGGCCGGCTATGACCAGACGCCCACCCTGTCCTGGACGCAACTGGACGAAGCGAGCAAAGAACACACCCTGCTCTATTATACCGGTCTGCGCAGGATGGCCAAGAACATCCTCCGCCAGGTCGTCAGCCGTTATCTCGACCGCGATCCGGAAGCGCTGAGGGTTCTCGCCCGTTTGAAATCACTGGCTTTGGAGATGAAGAGCGCGTTGGACCATCGTCAGGTGGAAACATTCGGCGAGCTGATAGGACACGTGTGGGAATGCAACAAACAATTGGATCAGGGTTCATCGACAGAGGTGATCGAGGCATTGATCAGGCAGGTGAGTCCGCACGTCCATGGCGTCAAGCTTTTAGGAGCCGGCGGCGGAGGCTTTTTACTGATGGTGGCAAAAAGCCGGCGCGATCGCGACCTTCTGCGGCAGAAACTGATACAAAATCCTCCCAACGCACGCGCCCGGTTTTTCGATTTTGCGGTGGACAGCGGCGGCCTCAGAGTGAATGTGCTCTGATCCCTTTACCGCCGCGACGGGATCAACTCGCCTTGACCACCACCACGGTCAGATCGTCGGCCTGGGGCTCAACGCCGGCAAAACGGTGCAGCTCCTGCACCACCTGCTGACAAAGCTCCCGTGCATTCTTGTCGGCATGCTGCATGAGAAGGCTCATCAAATTCATCTCGCCGAACTCTTCTCCGTCCCGGTTGCGTGATTCCGTGACTCCATCGGTTACGAATAAGAACACATCGCCGGGCTGATAGACGATTTTGTACTCTTCCAATTCCTGCTCAAAGATATCCTTCTGATCCAGACCAAACCCGATCCCCCTGGGCGTCAGCAGTTCCACGCGATGGGTTGCCATGCGAAAATGATAGAGCGGCAGATGTCCGGCCCGCGTCAGAATCAGGCGGCGCTCCGACGCCTGAATGGCCGCCGCCAGAGCAGTGACAAAATAGCTTTTTTCCAGATCCCGGTCCAAGAGGTCGTTTAGGTGAATGCAAAGGTCCCGCGGGGAGAGGTGAAAACTGTGCAGCGACCGCAGAATGCCCTGCACTTTGGACATGTACAGCGCAGCCGAGATCCCTTTGCCGCTCACGTCGCCGACCACGACGGTCAATTCGTCGTCGCTGCCGTTGAGATAATCGTAATAATCTCCGCCGACCTCCAGGGCCGGCAGGGACCAGCCGGCGATGTCTAATCCCGGGATGTGCGGTGTGTCCTGCGGCAGCGAAGCCAATTGAATCCGTCTGGCGATCTCTAACTCGTGGCGCAGCCGTTCGCGTTGCGCCAGCTGCTCATAGAGTAAAGCGTTCTCCACCGCCACAGACACCTGTTGACTGATGGAGCGTAGGAATTGATAGTCCTCCTGATAAAACGGGCTCTCCGAGCGTTTCTCCCCAAGCAAAAACAATCCGCGCAAGCGGTCGGAAGAGTAGATGGGCACCAGATAGCGAAAACCGAATTCATACAACTTTTGTTTGGGTTTTTCCGGCAGATATTCGACCGCAAACCGGTCAGGGTTTGGCAGCCAGTCGGCCAGGTCTGTCATCAACGCCGGCGCCTGATTCATAAAATCATTCCACTTTTGATCCACCAATCCCTCCGCATGACCGCAGGCGATTTGATCCGTTTCACGGAAAAACAGCACTCCCACCTGCTGCAGATGCATCAATTCATTCACCCGTTGGCCGAGCCCGCCGGCCAGATCCGATAGATCGATGCGCTTGCTCAGCATTTGATTCACCAGCTGTGCGGCGCGCCGGTAGTCGTAATGATCACGATGAAAATGCTTGGCCAAAAAACGCACGCCCAGTCGGCCGATTTTCCACAACCCAAAGACCAGCAGCACAGCCAGCACCATGAGCAAGCCCTTCTCCAGAACGGCCTGCTCTTGTACGGACTGCGGGCTGTCCAACACTTCGATGGAAGAACCAGTCAGGGTGATGTGCGGCAGCGAAAACGACATGGCCGGCAGCCGCCAGAAAACCAGCAGGCCGATGATCACCAGCCCGAGGATCCACAGCATCACGGCCAACGAAAACCGGATGTTGCGCCGAATGCGCAGATTCATATCAAGAAGACGGTACCGGCCGATGGTGTACAGATAGGCAGCCGGTATCAGCATCAGCGGCAAGCCGATATAGCCTGAAGAAAGCGGGCCGGCGTACCGCTTCACATACCAGATGAGGACGAACAGCAGGCCGATGCAGATGATGAGAGCCAACCGGATAATTCGCAACAGCCTCTTGTTCTCCGGATTGAACTGTTTGCGATAAAAGAACAAGGGCAGAAGGGAGATCAGCACCATCACCAGGACAAAGCGGTTTATCCAGACGACGCCCATTCCCAGGTAGACGGCCATGCTGCAGATCAATGCGATGGCATAGGGCAGGATCTGCAACCAGCGTTTCTGCAACAACAGCGGGCTGGGGCGGGGAAAGTAATAATTGCTGTGTAAAAGCACGGCGATGGAGAGAAAAAGCATAGCCGGCAACGGATAGGTTATGAGGTTGCTCCATGAATCGATGATGGGTTCACGCATCGTATTCATCAACATCAGCACACAGCCGAAAAGAGTAAAGCCCAACGCCAACAGGCGCGAGGCCTTGATCTGCGGACGCATGATGCCGAGAAACAGCCCCAGTCCCATATAGGTCAGCCCGGTGATCATAAAAATCAACAGAGAGAACGGGATGCCGAAACGGGCCAGCACCACGTTGAGCTGTATCTTTTCATTCCGGCGCACTATTTCATAGACAATGCTCTTTCCGGTTCTGCCGGTGCGCATGATGCGATCCGCTTCAAACATATCCTTGAAGGAGCGTTGGTTGATGGTGACGATAAGGTCCCCGGCTTTCATCCCCGCCCGATCGGAGGCGCCGCCCTTGGCCACATCAAACACGGCGACCGACGGCGGTAGCAGGCGGATCAGGGTATCCGGCATCACGGCGCTCGCCACCTGATAGGTGTAGACCTGATTGTACCTGGGACGATAAATAGTGCAGGTGAGAACCGAATCCTGTTTTTGCAGAAAATGCAGCGAATCGATGAGCGCGGCCAGGCCGAGCTTTTTCGACCGGGGCAGAAGGATATCGCCGACGAGAAGGCTGTCCGGAACCCGGGTGGGCGGAAGAGCAAAACGGCCGCTCTTGTTCACCTTCAGCAGCTTGGCTGGAACGTCCTCAACGATGTAATAAGGGGTGGGGGTATTGGTAAACCAATTTTCGTCCGTAGGTGATTCGATCAGGCGATAGAAATGAATCACGCTCAACACGAAAAGCACGGTGAACAGCACCGCGAAAAAGACACGGAAGCGATGAGGTTTTTCATCAAAATAAGGCATCGACGCCTCTCATTAATACAGGCCAACCACCGCCCTCCTCCCTGATACGGGAAACACGGACGAATGTTACTAAACAAAACACCTTAAAACAAACAGTTCGATCATCCGCGCAGGACCGCGGCGACCCGTCTGCCCAGATCCTCGACCTGTTCAGGGCGGTCAAAGCCCACCAGCAGGACGTCCACTTTGTCGATCCCGAGGACCATTTTCAGTGTAGCGTCGATCTTTTCCGGCGCGTTGCGATACAGCCCTTCCCCGATCAGTTTCATTCCGATGATGCCTTTTCCCGCCTTGTGCAGCTGCTCGATCAGGGCGATGACCGGTTCTGGTTCGCGGGCATCCATCTTGTCGCCGTACGGATTGATGCGCACATGCACCGTATCCACCCAGGGTTCGTACACACAGGCCTGCAGCGCATAGAGCGAATGCACCGAAACCCCGTGGCCGCGGATCACGCCCTGATCCTTCAGCGACTCGAGGATATCCATCTGCCTGCGGAACAGCTGCGGCCAGTTGGGCTCGAACATGCAATGCAGCTGGATCAGATCGATGTAATCGGTGTTCAGCTCCTTGCGGAAGCGATCGATCACCACATCTGCATCCGGCCGCTCCGGCTCTGGAATGCCGCCGGGCCGCAGCCAAAGCTTGGTGGAGAGCACATACGAATCGCGGGGAAGTCCTTTCAGCGCAGCGGCGACATGGGCATGAGTTCCATAGGTGTCGGCGCAATCGAAAAAACGCACGCCCTGGTCATAGGCGTGGCGCACCAGTGATTTGGCCGCCTCCATGCCCATGCGAGTAAGATTGGATTGACGATTGGTCGCCTTGACGCCGGTGCCCATGGCAATGCGCGAGACCGATAGTCCAGTCCGGCCCAGGGCGACCCGCTGAAAGGGATCCACATCCGCCGGAGCCGGTTTAAACAGCAGAGCGGTGGCCCCTGCCACCGATGTTTTGATGAATTGTCGACGATTCACTCTCATGGAAAAACTCCTGTCAGGCAGTTACAATCTGCTGTAAATAGATGCGCGCCTGTTTCGCTTCCTTTACCAGTTGGGCGAGATCCCCTTTTTTCAAGCACTCGATGACCAGCGGCCCACCGTTCAAGCCGGCCTGTCTCAGCCGTTGCAGCACGACGGGAAAATTCACCTGGCCGGTGCCGGGCGTGATCTCGACATTCTTGGGCGGCAGATAGTCTTTAACGCACATTCCGCACACCACGTTCCCCACCTCCGCAACATCCATGGCGGGATCCAATTTGCCGTCTGAATAATAAAAGATATTGCCCGGATCATACCAAAGACGGAAAAAGGGGTGACTCACTTTTTCGATGGTTTGCCGGCATTGCGCGGCGGTGGCGTTGAGTCCGCCGTGGGGTTTAAGGACCAGGCGCACTTTTTTCTCAGCCGCATAATCGCAGCATTCAGCGACCACTTTAAAATAATCATCGAACAGATCCTCTCGACCGGTGCCGCCGAGCAGCAAAGACTGCGAGCCGCAGGCCACGCACAGATCGATGAGCTGTTTCAGGCCCTGGATGCCGGCCTGGATCGATTCCCGCACCGGAAAATCGCCGCCATACGCAGAGAGGATGCGCAGGCCGCGTGCCCGAGCCTGTTCCCCGATCCGCGCCGCCGTCTCCACAGAGGTCTGCAGGGTGATGAGCAGTTGGCCGTTGGGCGCGGAGGTCATCAGTCCCATGGAGCGAAAGCCTGCCTCTGCGATCGCGTCCATGGCGGTGACGACGTCGTATGCGGCCCAGGGCCGGGTAAAACAACCGATCTGCCATTCCCCCTTTTGCTTTGGTTGCAGCGCGCAGCCGGCGGCCCCCACGATGGGCGCAGCCGCGACAATGGATAAAAACTCGCGTCTCGCGATACAATCGGACTGATCCATACGGTCACCCTTCTGTTTTCATTCCTTGGTAAAAGAGCGCTTGTGCGGATTGTAGGAAATTCGGCGTCCGCTGTAAAAGGATTCGACGGCCATCAGACAGGCGATGGAGTGCTGGAACCCGGCCTCGATGGGCGCATGCGGCTGTTTGCGCGTACGCAGACATTGCAGCCAGTTGAGAAAGTGGTCGGGTTGATCGATGGGCGCCACTTCGTTCACGCCCTTGATGACACCCTTGTTTTTACTGCCCCCTTCCGCGGTATACACCGGCGCTCTCAGATTGTCCAGTTTGAGCACCCCCTGATCACCGTATATTTTATAGCTGTTGCCGTAATCGTTGCCCAGATTGGTGGAATAGCTGACCATAAAGTCCTGAGGATAGATCCACAGCGCCTGCACATGGTCCGGGGTGGTGAACTGATTTTCATCCTTCCAGGTAAACGTGCCGCCATGACACACGCAGCTGACCGGCACCGTGGCGCCGGTGATATAATGCACCGTGTCGATGAAATGACTGCCCCACTGCGGCACCGGCCCATCGCAGGTTTCCCGGTAGCCGTACCAGGCGGAGTAGCGTACGGAGTCAAATTTGACTTTAGGCTTGCCCAGCCAGAACTCGTTCCAATCCACATCCTCTTTGGCGACCGGCCGAATGTAATGATACCAGTAGGGCGTAGTGGCGTTCCGGCATTGTTCAATGCGGCTCACTTTGCCGAAAATACCGGACTCGTAAACCGCCTTGCAGCCGACCGCTGTAGGCAGACTGCGCAGCTGGGTGCCGACTTGCACCAGAATGCCGCTGCGTTTGACTTCATCATAGGCTTTGAGCAGCTCTTTGAGATTTTTCGCCATGGGCTTTTCACAATAAGCGTCCTTGCCCGATTTGGCGGCATCCTGCAGTTGACGGCTGTGCAGATGATCCGGGGAGGCGATCATCACCGCATCCACCTCTTTCATGGCCAACACATCGCGATGGGAGATAAAGGCGGCGGGTTCCCGCCCCCAGCTCTCTTTCACCGCAGCGACCGCCCGTTCCCGAGCCTGACGCCAGGGATCGCTGACCGCGATCACCTCGATGTTCTCGCTCTGCGCAAACGGCTGAATGCCGGCCAGATGAGCGGTGACGCCGCGATCGCCGCAGCCGATCTGGGCGATACGAATCCGGTCATTGGCGCCCAACACCCGCGAATAGCTCAACGCGGAGAACGTCACGGCTGCGCCCACCGCAGCGGTGGTCTTGATAAAATCACGACGGTTGATGTCTGTGGTCATGTTGTGCTCCCTGTTATTGACATGGCAATGGATTATTTTCGTTGTTTTGCAGCGCTAAAAAAACGGAGCAACGCGCTACCGGCAAAAAGGTAATTGGCAGCGCGCAGGGCGAGGAATCTAGCGTCGCACAAAGCCATAGGCTTTTGCATGCTCCGTTCGTCGCTAGATCCTT
>CAZKQR010000064.1:0-15380 GCA_964554965.1 uncultured Cytophagia bacterium
TCTGACCGACGTGATTCTCACCGGCGCCCAGCATTTTTCAAAAGCAAAAGGATTTGAGACGGCGGATTTCACCGGAGCGGTGATGGATGACCAGGTGCGTCAGCTGCTCTCCGGAGTCAACAAAACCGTGGAGCCAAAGGGCGAAAAATCCACCAGCGCCATGCCCCGGCCTGATCTGCATGAACGGTTTGCCCAGGTCTTTGAGCGGATCAACGAGATCGGCAAGGACGGCGATCACAGTGCGCAGATCCCCATCGAGCGTCTCAAGGAGACCGGAAAACAAAATGGCCGGGCATCGGACCCGGCAGAAAAAAAACGGAAAACAGGCTTTTTGCACAGAGTGAAAAAGCTGTTTTCCGCACGATCCTTTTAATCTCTCCTTGCCGCCCGGCCTTCAAGGGCAAATCCCGCCGCAGGGCCCGGTCTCGATGCCGCTCTGCAAAGAGCCTGCCCCTTCATCCCGCAGCGATAGTGAAACAGCCGAAGCGATGTTCAGCGCAGCCTGCCTCGCCATGGTCGCTTCAAGAATGACCCAGAATGTGTTTCATCACCAAACTGCCCACCTCGGTCACCGAGATGGACCCACGCGTCAACAGGGAGAGGTTTTCGCTCTGAACCGCCCGGTCGACTTGCGCATCGTAGCTGATGTTTCCCCATTTTTTCAAGCGGATATTCAGTACCTGGCCGGCGAGCACCGGCAGCAGGTCGGCGCGCTCGAGATTCTCCTTTTTTGAACATTTATTCACTATCAGCGCAGGGCGGAATTGTGCGGTTTGCGCCGCAATCTGGTCGCTGAGGTGTGGTTCGTTTTTGGCCATGTTGTGCAGGAAAGCAGGCACGGTTAACAGCGGTCCCTGGCCTAGATCGCCGCAGCGCTGCAATTGCCGGTACCACTCGGGCCATTGATGGGCGTTTTTATGCAGATTGCGCACCAAAGCGACCCGCAGCAGGCCGTAGGCATCCAGCAGCGTCTGTTTGGCCGTGGTGGCCAGCAGCAGTGGAAATTGGGCGTTGAGGAAAAAATCCAGGGGGCCATATGTGCTGCCTGCGCCCAGGTCCAGTACCACATAGTCAGCCTGCAACCGGCGCAGGTCCTGTGCAAGCTTTTGTTTGAGCGATAAAAGAATGCGATGATAGGACGAGATATGCGATCCGGCGAATAAAACACGCAGATGGTTGATGCGGGTTGGCAGCACCAGCTCGTTCATATTCCGTGTGCGGCCTTCTAAAAAGCGATGCAGATTTCTCTCTGGATTTTTCTGGATCAGGCGGCGGACCATTCCGCCGGCGGAAAAATCGGTGTTGACCAGGACGGTCTCATGTCCTTTTTTGCACAGTTCCAGGGCGATCAAAAGCGAGAGAACGCTTTTACCCACGCCTCCCTCTCCGCCGGCCAGAGCGATGACGGCGGGTTTTTTCTTCTCTGCCCCCCGGCTGACCGGCTCCTTCAGCAGCCGGTCGAAATCCAGTGTACTGTAATCCTCACTTTGCATGCCTGCGCATACTGCAAGCTCTGGACCATTTCGTCAACAATTTCCCGTTTTTTTACATCAAGTTTATAATAGAGTTGTGTTGACCATCTCCTTTCGGCTGCCGGCAGCGGTGTGAACCTCTGTCATAAAAACCGGACAGGCGTATGAATTAACGACCTGGCGGCTGCTGAGAGCGCGTCCCGGGGCAGGTTAAAAAACTTGAAATTTGATTAGTTTGTTCGTACTTTGTTTCTGCGAATTAAAAAGGGCACTGACTAGGGAGCATTGGTTGAAAAAAGTACTGATGGTGATCGCCCTGCTGCCGGCCTGTATTTTTGCACAGCCGGAGGAGTGGGTGTTGTATATGATAGGCAACGCGCACATCGATTTGGCCTATCGCTGGCGGTGGAACGAGACGACCGACCGGGTCACGCCGGATACCTTTATCGGCGTTCTCGATATGCTGGATAAAATGCCGCAGCTGACTTTTGCTCAGAGCCAGGTGGCTCTGTACGAATCCATTGAAAAAACGCATCCGCAGGTGTTCCGGCGCATTCGCGAAAAAATCAGCGCCGGCCAGTGGTCCGTGGTCGGCGGACAGTGGGCTGAGCCGGACGCCATTCTGCCCTCCGGTGAATCTCACATACGGCAGTTTTTGATCGGCATGGAATACTGCCGGACCCATCTTGGAGTGGATTCGGTCCACATCGGTTGGCTACCGGATGCCTTCTGCGGTCAGGCTTTGACGTTGCCGCAGATCTTTTCCGGCTGCGGCATTCGTTACTATCTCTTTGGCCGCGGCGCACCGGCGGGCAAGGAGGTGTTCCGCTGGATCGCTCCGGACAGCTCGTCCATGCTGGCCTATCATCTGCCGGTGCCCTATGGCCTGACAGCCCCGAATGCCGATCTGTTGACGCCTCTGCGCGAGTGGCGCCGCACCACCGGTCTTCCCTTTGCCATGGTGCTGTTCGGCGAGGGCGATCATGGCGGCGGACCCCGCCAGACCGATATCGAGGCCATCGAGCGATTGCGAAAAATGGATGGCGTTCCCACTCTGCGCTTTGCGACGGCTGAAGATTTTTTCGCCCGTCTGGCAAAGGCGCCGACCGCCTGGCCTGCTCATTTCGGCGAGATCGGCCGGGGCATCGGCGAGTCGGATGAAGTGGATCAAGCGTGGATGGGTTCCTACACCAGTCAGGCGGTGATCAAAAAGCTGCATCGAAACGCGGAAAATCTGCTCTTGACCGCGGAGAAATTCGCCACCATCGGCAGCATGCTGCAACGCAAACCGTTGTTTCCGCGGGTGGATTTTCGCGAGGCCTGGAAACTGCTGCTGCGCAACCAGTTCCATGATATTCTTCCCGGCACCTCCATCGGCGATGTGTTCGATGACAGCCGCAGAGACCTGCAGTGGGTGGATCAGGAAGGCCACCGCCTGCTGCGTTTCGGCCTGGAGGTCATCGGCTCGCGCATCGATACCCGCGATGCGGGCATCCCCTTGGTGGTCTACAATCCCTGTTCCTGGGTGCGCGGGGATGTGGTGGAAGCGGATGTTCACTTTATTCAACCCTGTGAACAGTTCACCGTTCTGGATACCGACACAGAGCCGATTGCCTATCAAGTTCTCAGCGTATCCGAGGACAAACAGCACTACCGCTTGCTGATGCCGGTGCGCGACATCCCTTCGATCGGCTACAAGGTGTATCGTGTGGTCCCGCATCACCGTTCGCTGCCGAAATCGGAGCTGTTCGTCAAAGGCCAGACGGTCGAGAGTCGCTATTTCCGTATCAGCTGGAATCAGACCGGTCTCTCCTCGATCTATGACAAAACGTTGAATCGCGAGGTATTGTCCGGAAGCGCCAACCGGCTTCAGCTGCTCGGCGAATCCCGTTCGTCGGCCTGGGACTTGGTGCTTTCCGGCGAAGAGTTTCCGCTGCAGGCCATCGGCCGGCCGCTCGTGGTGGAGAAAGGACCCGTTCGCGTGGTCGTCCGTTGGCAGAACATCACCAGCTCTTCGCGGGTGGTGCGGGATCTCATCCTCCAGGTCGACCAACCCCGGATTGATTTCGCCATGACGGTGGACTGGCATGAAAGCGACCGCATGTTAAAAGCCGTTTTTCCGGTGAATGTGTCCGGAGGCCGTGCGGTGTTCGAACAGCCCTATGGCGTCATCGAAAGACCGCTGGACGGCATGGATCATCCGGCGCAGAACTGGATCGATTTTTCAGAATCCACCTATGGGGTGGCGCTGCTGAATGACGGCAAATATGGATTTGATGTCAAGGATCAAACCATGCGCATGTCCATCGTGCGCTCGAGCCGGGATATGGATCCGCGGATGGATGAAGGGACGCATACGTTTCATTACGCCCTGTTTCCTCACGCGGGCGATTGGGTAGAAGGACGGGTGATGCAGGCTGCGCTGCAGCTGAACCAGCCGCTGGTGAGTCTGCAGGAAAACCATCACATCGGATCACTGCCGGATTGGGGAGAACATCGCAATGATTTTTCTCTGGCCAGGCGTCATTCGTTTTTTGCCGTGGACCAGGATCAGGTGATCATCACCGCGGTCAAAGTTCAACAAGGGGACTGGTCGCCCGACAATGTGGTGCTGCGTTTATTTGAATCCGCAGGCCGGAACGTGCAGGCGAGGATTTATTGCCCCGCACGGCCGAAGAGAGTTTTGGCCGCCAATCACCTCGAGGATCCGATACCCGGCGCTGCAGCGATCCAGATTGAGCGCGATGGCTTTGTGATTCCGATGAAAGCCAACGAGATCCGCACTCTGTTGCTCGAGTTTTAGGGAAAGCAGCTGCACAGCGCACCGGCGTTCGCGCTCCGGTGCACGCGAATGGACCGTACGGAAAGCCGGCAGACAAGGCTGATCCCGTCTCATGGAAAAAGGAGAAATATGCAGCACATGAAACAAAGAGAGCGCGTTGGTTTCGCGATACTGACCCTGGGAGTCCTGCTGTTTTTGGCTTTTTCCGCATGGGCGGGGAATGAGGAGGGGGCTCGCCGAACCATGACCTTTTGGGATATCTGGGCTCTGCCCCGCGTATGGGTCGGCGCCCTTTTGGCCCTGATCGGTCTGTTCCTGCTTATGAGCAAAAAGCTCACGGCGGGTATTCGCTTGTTGAGCCTGTTGATCATTTTTTTTGCCTTTGCGGTGGTGTCCAATCTGCCGTTGGGTCAGTTCGCCCGCGGCATGGGTTTGCACCCCAGTCCCATGTGCTCGGTGGAAAAGCCGTTTCTGTTCCTGCAGATGGGCCGCGCGGTGCCGATCGTTTTCATCGCCATTCTCGCCTTTGTCGTCCTGATCTCCATCGTGGGCAACAAGCTGTTCTGCGGCTGGAACTGCCCCATCGGCGCGGTGCAGGAACTGCTGCATCGTATCCCTCTGCCTAAAAAGTTAAAAATTAAATTGCCTTTCAGAGTCACCAACGCCGTGCGCATCATGTTATTTTTGCTCTTTCTCGCGGTTTTGTTCCTCACCGGCGCCAGCCTGTACGAGTACGTCAATCCGTTCGAGTTTTTGCATTGGAGCATGGAGGCGGCGGTGATTCCTGCTTTTGTGATCACCTTTATCGGCGCGGTGTTTATCTTCAGGCCTTTTTGTTATTTGATCTGTCCGCTCGGGCTAATGACCTGGCTGCTCGAACCTCTGGCCCTGACGCGCATTCGAGTGGATAAGAAAAAATGCACCATGTGTCTGCGCTGCGTCCATCAGTCGCCCTGTCCCAGCGTTCAGGCGGTTCTCGACGGCCGGCGGGTGCGCCCCGATTGTCATGCCTGCGGCCTTTGTCTGCATAGCTGCCCGGAGAATGCACTCACATTCGACCATTCGGCGGATGCATGATAACCCCGGTTCTGAACCTCGGCCACCGAGGCGCATCCGGTCATGCGCCGGAGAACACCCTCGCCGCGGTGCAGGCTGCGGTCGAGCTAGGCGCTGACGGCATCGAGATCGACGTTCATCTCACCCGCGATCAAGAGGTGGTTTTGCTGCACGACGATCTGCTGCAGCGCACGACCAATGGCGTTGGCGCGGTTCAGGATTTTGATCTGGTGGAACTTAAAACCCTGGATGCCGGTTCCTGGTTTTCTCTGGCCTACGTCTCAGAGCCGATCCCGACGTTGCAGCAGGTTCTGAGGCTGGCGTCGAACCGGCTTTTCGTCAACGTTGAGATCAAGGCGGAGGAGCGGGTGGACATTCTGGCCGCCAAAGTGGTGGATCTGCTCACAACACATCAGACCCGTTGCATGATCACCTCCTTTGATCAAAAGGCGCTGCGAGCGGTCGCCGCACTGGGCTCATCGATTCCGCTGGGGTTTATCTTTGAGGATCATCCGCAAGAGGCCCTGGAGGTTTCGTGGCCGATCCTCAGCGCCGATTACCAATTGCTGGATGCGTCATGGATCAACCGCTGCCGGCAGGCGAAGAAGCAGCTCTTCACCTGGACGGTGAACGAGAGTGCGGATCTCAAGGCGGTCCTCAAACTGGGCGTCGATGGGATCATGACCAACTATCCGGATCGGTTGAGCAAACTGATGGATGTCAGGCGTTCACCAGAACATGAGGAGAAATAGAAACCAGATTATCGTTCGTCATCCTTCGGATGTTTTTATCGAGGAGTGCGTATGAAAGCATTGGTGCTGATTGCTGCGGGCCGGCTGGAGTATCAGGAAACGGCTGAGCCCCGCATGCAGCCGGATGAGGTTTTAATCCGCGTCAAAGCCTGCGCCATCGGCGAGGAAGATGTCGCTGGTTTGGAGGGAAGGTCTGGTCTGCGGCTGCCGCCTCTCATCATGGGCCATGAGGCCTCCGGCGTCGTCGAAGGGGTCGGCGGGCAGGTCCGCGGCTGGCAGCCTGGGGACCGCGTGGCCTTTGAATCGCTGGTTTACTCTCTCGAGGACCGGCAGGTGCGTGCGGGATTATACCATCTTGCGGATGCGAAAAAGCAAGTGGGCGTTTCCAGCCGGGCCTATCGGTTGGATGGCGCCATGGCGGAGCTGATCGCTCTGCCCGGCCATCTTCTGCATCGAATTCCCGATTCGGTGAGCTTTGATCAAGCGGCGATGGCCGAACCAGCGGCCCTGGCCGCCCATGCCCTTCGCCTGACGCCGCCGAATCTGAACCAGGCGACAGTGGTGATCGGTTGCGGTGTGACCGGGCTGCTGCTGATCCAGCTTCTTTCCCTCGCCGGCGCCGCACCGATTGTGGCCGTGGAACAGGATGAGGAGCGGCGGAATTTCGCCTTGGATTCGGGCGCTGATGAGGCATTCTCAGACGATGCCGGTGTTGGAGAACGCATCCGGTCGCTCACCAAAGGCCATGGGGTTGCCGGCGTGTTCGACACCCTGGGCCGCGCCGACACGCTGCAGACCGCGATCGATTGTCTGGATGTCAACGGAGTTGTGAATGTTGTCGGTTTTTCTGATAGCGCGGTCCAGATGCCTCTGCAGCAAATGGTCGAACGGCAGCTGCGTCTGCAGGGCAGCTGCGGCGTGTGCGGCGAATTCCCGGCCGTGCTCGACATGATCGCCAGACGCACTCTGGATGTCGATTCCCTGCAAAGCATCAAAGCGCCGCTGTCCGAGGGCGCGCTCTGGTTCGACAAGCTTGTTCATAACGAACAAACGCTGCTCAAAGTCATTCTGCACCCCTAATTCACCGCTATCGCTGACCGAACAGCGACGGTCTTTGCGCCTGTCCATCGGCAGACGAAAAATAATTCGAGGTAGATTGATCATGGTTTCTCTGTTTCGTTTTGTCCATCCCGCCACCTTGTTGTCCCTTCCCATTCTGTTGCTTTTCATCACCCATGTAAACGCAGTCGATCAAACAACACCAGTCTTTGTCTCCGCCAAACCGATCTGGCCCAAGGGCATGGAAAAGACCTTAAACTGCGCTGTTGGATTTCAGGCGACCTTTACCGCGCCGCGCTCGGCCGACCTGCAGCTGCGGATGACCGGATCGTCTGTTTACCGCCTATTCCTCAACGGAGAGTTCATCGGTTACGGTCCGGCCCGTGGGCCTCTTGGATTTCATCGTATCGATGAATGGCCTTTGCGCCAAGGCCTGCGCGACGGCCGTAACGTGCTCTATATCGAAGTGACCGCCTACAATGTCAACAGCTATTACTTGGTGGATCAACCTGGTTTTCTCCAGGCCGAGGTGGTGGCGGACGGCCAAGTGCTGGCCTCCACCGGCGGCGACGGCTCGCCTTTTCGCGCCCGGTTGATGGATGAACGGGTGCAAAAAATGCAGAGGTACAGCTTTCAACGGCCCTTTCTCGAGATGTACCGGTTGAACCCGGATTTCAGCCGCTGCCGTGTTCAGCCTGAAGCGCCTTTTCAAGAGGTGAAATGCAGCACCACGAAGGCCAAAGACTATTTGCCGCGAAGGGTTCCGTACCCAACCTTCAGCAAGCGTCCGGCCCGGGTCTCTACGGCGGCCGGACGGCTGGAACTACAGCCGCCGGCGCAAAAGGTTTGGCAGGACCGGGCGCTCACCGGCATCGGTCCTCATCTTGGAGGATTTCCGCAGTCTGAATTGTCCATCATTCCGTCGCTGGAGATGCAGCGCTATCGCAGCGTGTTGACGGAAACCGCGCCGTGCGCCTTTGTCCCCGGACAGAGCGCCGAGCTTGATGAAAACCAATTCCGCATTTTTGATCTGGGCGCCAATTTGACCGGTTTCGTCGGCGCGCAGGTTCACTGTGACGAACCAACGCAGCTGTGGTTTCTATTTGATGAAATTCTGGTAGAGAACGATGTGGACTTTAAGCGGATGAGCTGCGTCAACATCATTCCCTATGAATTAGCGCCCGGCGACTATCAACTGGAGAACGCGGAGCCCTATACCATGCGCTACATCAAAGCGGTGGTGTTAAAGGGATCGTGCACGCTCTCCGACCTCTATCTGCGAGAGTTTGTCAATCCCGAGGCGCAGCTGGCGCAGTTCAGCTGCAGCGATCGCTCATTAAACCGGTTGTTTGAAGCGGCGCGTGAAACCTTCCGCCAGAATGCAGTGGATTTGTTCACCGATTGTCCGGGCCGTGAGCGATCCGGCTGGCTGTGCGACAGTTATTTCACCAGCCGGGTTGCTTTGGATCTGTGCGGCCATACGGCTGTGGAAAAAAATTTCCTGGAAAATTTTCTCCTGGCAACCCATTTTCCCGGACTGCCGAAGGGCATGTTGCCCATGTGCTACCCGGCGGATCATCCTGACGGCAATTTCATTCCCAACTGGGCGCTTTGGTTTGTCGTGCAGCTGGAAGAATATCAAGCTCGTTCCGGCGACCGGGCGCTGGTGCAGGCTCTGCAGCCGCGCGTGGACAGTCTGTTCAGCTATCTGGCCAAGCTGAAGAACAGCGACGGTCTGCTGGAAAAACTGCCTGCCTGGGTTTTTGTCGAATGGTCAGAGGCCAATAACTTTGTCCAGGATGTCAACTATCCCTCCAACATGCTTTATGCCGGCGCTCTGGACGTCGCCGGCCGGATTTACGGCCGGTCCGATTATGTGCAGCAGGCCGGTGCGGTGCGCGAGACCATCCGCCGCCAGTCGTTTGACGGTGAATTCTTCGTCGACAACGCCGTGCGCGGACAAGGCGGGCTTGCGGTGACGCGCAATCGCAGCGAGGCCTGTCAGTACTACGCCTTTTATTTCGGTGTGGCCACACCGGAGAGCCACGCTGGGCTGTGGCAAAAGCTGGTGAAAGAGTTTGGGCCCAAACGCAAAGAGACCAACGCCTATCCGCAAGTGCATCCGGCCAACACGTTCATCGGGGATTATCTGCGGCTGGAACTGCTGTCGCGCGCTGGGTTGGTGCAGCAGATATTGTCCGAGTCCAAAGATTTCTTTCTCTATATGGCGGAACGGACCGGAACCCTGTGGGAGAATCGAGGGACCAACGCCAGCACCAATCACGGCTTTGCCTCCCATATCGCCCATATCCTGGTGCGCGATGTGCTTGGCGTCCGCACGCTGGATATTCCCAACAAAAAAATCGTACTGCGATTGGCGCCTGTTCCCCTGGAGTGGTGCGAAGCCCGGCTGCCGTTGCCGGACGGCCAGCTGTCCGTGCGCTGGTGGTATGAACAGGGAGTGCAGAAACACGAGGTGATCTGTCCGCAAGGCTGGGTAGTGGAAGAGTAGATTGCAAACGGTGGCGGGCGAGTCTCTCGGCCATTTCCGCTTGATAGTAATCTCACAGATGAGGCAAGAACATTTTATGCTCAATGGTCCATCCGCCCTTCGGGCTTTTATCCTGGCGCTGTCGATGGTTGTACTCTCTACCACGGCCTCGCCGGCGCAGAGCCGGCCGGCCACTATCCGGGAGTATGAACAATCATTCACTACCTACCCCTTCAGCGATCCGGATCCCATTCCGTCGCCGGGGGAGATCTACCCCTACTTTCGTTTCGATGGTTTTTCAGACAAGCCGGTGCAGAAAAAGTGGAAGGTTGTTGAGCTGGAGAACGAGTATCTGCGCGTGCTGATCCTGCCGGAGGTCGGAGGGAAAATCTGGACCGCCATTGAAAAGAGCGCCGGCCGGCCGTTCATCTATTACAACCGGGCGGTGAAATTTCGCGACATCGCCCTGCGCGGGCCCTGGACCAGCGGCGGCATCGAAGCCAACTATGGCATCATCGGCCATAGCCCGCACTGCGCCACGCCGGTGGATTATCTCTGCGTACAAAACGAGGATGGCAGCGTTTCCTGTTTTATCGGTGCGCTTGATCTTCTCACCCGCACCCGCTGGCGGCTGGAGATTCAGCTGCCGCGCGACAAAGCCTATTTCACCACCTCGTCCTTCTGGCATAACGCCACCTCCCTCGAGCAACCGTACTATACCTGGATGAACGCCGGAGTTCCCGCTGCGGGGAATCTGCAGTTCATTTATCCCGGTACGTGCTACTTGGAACACAACGGGGAGGTTCATTCCTGGAACCGCTACGAGGCCGACGGCCGCGATCTTGGCTATTATGAGAACAATAATTTCGGCGGCTATAAATCCTATCATGTGTTCGGCCGCTACACTGATTTCTTCGGCGCCTACTGGCATGATCAGGATTTCGGCATGGCCCGCTATGCTCCGCGCCATGAAAAACCGGGCAAAAAGATATGGATCTGGGGACTGTCGCAACAGGGTATGATCTGGGAAAAGCTGCTTACCGATCAGGACGGGCAGTATGTGGAAATACAGAGCGGCAGGCTCTTTAATCAGTCTGACAAAAGCAGCACCCTGACTCCGTTCAAGCATCGCGGATTTGCTCCTTATGGCGCTGACACCTGGAAAGAATACTGGTTCCCCGCGCTGGCGACCAAGGGCATGCTGCACGCCAACCCCTACGGAACGTTCAATGCGGTCAGAACCGGCGGTGATTGGACGCTGCTGCTCTGCCCGATTCAGTCTCTTCAGGACACACTTTGGGTGTATGCGAACGGCGAGCTGCTGCTCCGTCAGCGTGTGGACCTGCGTCCTCTGCGCACTCTTTCCGTCAAGGTCACCACCTCAGCCGGACTTGAGCAGATCAAAGTGGTGTTGGGCCGCGATAAACTGGTTTATAACGGCGACGACCAAGCGAATGTCCTGGCCCGGCCGGTAACCATGCCGGAGGATTTTGATTGGAATTCGCTGTATGGTTTGTATCTGCAAGGCAAGGAGCAGATCCGCTGCCGCGACTATGCAGCAGCCGAAGAAAAGCTGCAGGCCTGTCTGGCGCAGGACCCCAATTATGCTCCGGCTCTGATTGAAAAAGCGGCGCTGCTGTATCGCCGGTTGCACGATGCGGAGGCGCTGGCCTGCGTGGTCCGGGCTCTGCGCATCGACACCTATGATCCGGCGGCAAATTATTATTACGGACTGATACAGGCCCGCATGGGACATTTGATCGACAGCCGGGATGGCTTTGATATAGCCAGTCAATCCATGGAATACCGCTCTGCCGCCTTTACCGAATTGGCCAAGCTCGCTTTGCGCGAAGGCCGGGATGCAGCGGCCGAACAGCATGCCGCCGCTGCTTTGGCGGTCAATCAGGGCAATATGGAAGCGCTGCAATGCCGCGCCGTCGCCGGACGAAGACAACGGCAACAAGCGACCACTGAGCAGGTTTTAGGGCGATTGGCAGAGCTGGATCCGTTGAATCCCTTTGTTCCGTTTGAAAAATATCTCTACAGCGGAGCGGAGGCTAAGACTTTTATCGGCTCGATCCGCAGTGAATTGCCCGGTGAGACCTTTCTGGAACTGGCCGTATGGTATGATCGCCAGGGTTGTGTTCAAGAGGCAGAGCAGGTGCTGAATTTGGCGCCGCCGTCGTCTGAGGGAATGTACTGGCTGGCCTATCTCAGAGCCCATCGCGGAGATTCGACCTATCGGGAGCTGCTGCAGGCAGCGGATAACAGGGATCCGGCATTGGTTTTTCCTTTTCGCGAGGAAACGGCCGCTGTTTTGGAATGGGTTATCAACAAGGATTCCCATTGGCTGCCAAAATACTATTTAGCGCTCATTCATTGGGACAGGAAAAATCTGCAGGAGGCGAGAGAGCTGGTCCGCCGGTGTGGTACGAGCCCACGATCCGATCTTTTTTACGCCTGCCGCGCACAACTGTTCAAAGGCGAAAAGGACGGCGACCTGGCAGCGGATTTGAAACGTGCCATGGAATTGAATCCGGCACAGTGGCGATATGGATTGTCCTTAACCCGATTCTATAGGGACAGCGGGCAGGCGGAACAGGCCCTGGCGACGGCCACGCAGGCCTATGCGGCATTTCCAGAGAATTATATCATCGGCATGGCCAAGGCCCGCAGCCTGTGCGACAACCGGCAATACGAGCGTTGTCTTGACCTGTTGAAGGAAGTTAAGATCTTGCCCTATGAAGGCGCCACCGACGGCCGCATTCTGTATCGCGAGGCGGGATTGAAGTGGGCAATCCAGCAAATGGCTGCAGGAGCCTTTCGTCGCGGTTTGCAACAGATCGATCGGGCAAGGGAGTGGCCCGAACAGCTGGGTGCGGGCAGACCCTATACAGAGGATGTGGATGAGAGGCTGGAGGATTGGCTCGCTGCCCAGTGTCTGCAAAAAATGGGAAAATTTAAATCAGAGAACCGGTTGTTGCAACGGATCGTACAGTTCAAACCAAAGCAAAACGACGCGGCTCAGTTGATCGCTGCGCTGGCCTGGCAGCAGTTGGGCGACCAGGCCAAAGCCCAGGCGGTTTTGGCAGAGTGGCAGAACAGAGAGCCGGGCAGCAAATTGGCTGCAGCCTGCCTCGATGTTTTTAAAGGCCGCGCCGCCACCTTGCCAAAGGAACTGGCCAACGACGATACCGCCCGTATTCTGCAAGAGTGGCTGGCCAGCCGTTGAGCGGACCAGCGCCAGGAACGAGCAGTGGAGGGATAACTGGCAGCCTGCCTAAAGGACTGCCGGTGGAGTGTTTGAAAAGCAAAAGCCTGCTGCTGGTCCAATGGAAGAAAAAAATGGGTCAGTAGAAGGCTTTATACTATCCGTCGTTCAACTGTTTCAGTTGCACAGGATCTCTACAGCCATGCCGCCCGAGGGTCTGAGAGCCGCTTTCAGCCGCGTTGCAGCCGTCACCCGCCGCCGCTCTATTTTAACATGGGTTCTGGTCTTGATCGCCTCACCGCCGTCGCTGTAAATCACCGCCTGATAGGTTTTATCCTTGTCTAAAAAATTCAGGGGAATCTCTATTTTTCTTGCCTCATTGTTAGTGATGGCGCCGAGGAACCAAGACGTTCCGCTTTTTCGCGCCAAAGCGACCTGCCGGCCGATCTCACCGGACAGTACGATGGTGGTATCCCACACCGTCGGCAGATGTTCAAAAAATTTGATCTCAGGCTCGCCCTGATAGTCTTCGGGCTTGTCATACCAAAAGACGAACTGCAGGGGACTGTAATAGATGACCGACAACGCCAGCTGATGGGCAGAGGTGGTTTTGATGCCGGCGACGTTTTTAATGGAAGACTGGTGATAATAGCAGATGGTGTAATCCGCTGCGCCGGCGAGAAAACGGGTGAAGGGCAGAACGGTGTTGTGGTCCGCCTCAGGCATGCACTCATTGCCATAGACCCCTTCCTGCGTGAGCAGGTTGGGCCAGGTGCGGCTGATGCCGGTGGGCCGGTATTCGTCATGAATGTCGACCATCAGATGATGGGCGGCCGCTTTTTTCACCGCTTCGTGCACCCAGGAGGTCCATTTGTGCGATCCGACGTGAACAAAGCCGAATTTCAGACCGCGGATGCCCCAGGATTCATACAGCGGGAACAGCTCGTCCATCTGCTTTTCCAGAGCGCGGTGATTCACATAGAGAATCACGCCAATGCCTTTTTGCCGGGCATAGTCAAGGACAGCGGCGAGGTCCAGATCCTTTTTGGGATTGCGCCGAGGATCCACGTCCACGCGGGAGGCGTCCGAATCTTTCGAGTATTCGTAGCCGTACCAACCGGCATCGAACTCGATATACTCGATGCGATGGCGGCTGCAGAAATCGATCAGCGCTCTGGCGCCGCTGGTTGACAGAGTGACTTCGCGCATCACCTTGCCCGGTTTAATCCAGCGGGTGTCTGCGATGGCGCAGGGGGGATTCAGATTGAGAAACAGGTCGTTGTTTTGCAGCAGATCGCCGGGTTTATCCGCCACCATGATGACGCGCCACGGCGTCTGTACCGGCGAGCTTTCCGTCACACTGCCGAAAAGACGCGAAACCACGGTGTTCTTTTTATCCGCCGACAGGACGAATTTCATCCGGCTGTAATCGAGCAAACGCGCTTCACCCAGAGCGGCATAGATGCCGTTGGCCAGCTGCAGAGTCAGCGGCCGTTCGCATTCATACTCGTCGGTTCGGGGCGACCAGCGCGACAGCGGCAGGCTTCGTTCCGCGGACCAGTCCCGCAGCGGCCGCAGCTGATAGCGCTCCTGCGCAAAGGGCGTGGTCCAGGCCAGCGTACTGTCGGGAAACGTGAATTCGCTGATTTCATCCTGAATGGTGATGATGGACGTGGCCAGGTTTTCCGGGAAAAAATAGCTAAAAGCGGCGCCCGTGTTGTACACCCGGATGATGAGCTGCATCTTTCTGCTCTCATCCTGGTTTTGCACAAGGTCGGCGACGCACTCGGCATAATGGTTCCGCACCTGACTTTTTTCACCGTAGACCGGTTTCCACGTCTCATCGACGGTCCGAGTGCGATGGCTCACCAGCGTAAACCCGCCGGTCCAGGCAGGCCTTTCCGCAGTGAGGATGCCAAGACGGGAGTCGAGGATTACATCCCGATTTTTCCATTGCAGGGAATAGACCGGAACGCCCGATTCAGCGGGCGTTTCAGAGATTGCGAGCTTGAACTGCAAGGTCTGGTCCGGCGAGGATACCTGGAGGGTCTGGCTTTGCAGGGCGCTGCAGCAGAGCCAGCAGAGGCCGATCGCGATTTTTTTTATCACACTTTTTCTGCTTTAGGTTAGGACTGGAATTCCAGTTCGATCTCTTTGGCGTTGACCGCCGAGAAGGCCGCCACTTTTTGCCGGAATGCGATCAGCGCTTCCAATTCACCCTGAAAGGCGCCCGAGGCCTCATAGAGGTATTCGTGCGCCGGTGTGTAGAGCTCGATGCCTTTGGCCTTGCGGTCTTCTTTCTCCGTCTCGTGCCAGTCGATGGCTTTCACCGCATCAGGTTTTTCCGCAAACGCCTTTTTGATGATATCCGTCTCCCCGCGTGCGGCATTTTTCACCTTGACGGAAAACTTTCCGGATTGCACCGGCCGGGCGGAGAGAATCTTCAGGTGCTCAGTCGTCTGATCTGCGCCGAGTTTTTTCACCAGGTCATACAGGCCCTGTTCCATCAGCAGGTGCTGATATTTATCGGACAGCGAGGTCCATTCTTTGATTTTTT
>CAZKQR010000065.1:0-11959 GCA_964554965.1 uncultured Cytophagia bacterium
TTCTCAAAGCAGAGATCGTGGACCGGAATGGGGTGCGGGTTCCGCAGGCCGGCAATCTGGTGCATTTTGCGGTGGAAGGCGCAGAAAAGATCATCGGAGTGGGCAACGGCGATATCGCCGGCCATGAGTCCAATCAGGCGACCTTTCGCAAGGCGTACAACGGTCTGTGCGCGGTGATCATCCAAACCACGAAAACGCCCATACGTTTTTCCGTGGTCGCCACTTCGCCGGGTCTGATCTCGGACCGGTTCACCCTTTCTTCTCACGCGCCGCAACCGGTCTCATTGCATCTGCACGCTCCTTCAACAAAGCTGCGGAACACGGAGGAACTGATCGTGACCGCTGAGGTCTGTGATGCCTATGGCGTCCCGGCGTCGTCAGTAGACCGGCCGGTTCAGTTCACCGTGCAAGGGCCGGCCACTCTGGCCGGCCAGATGAGAACAGCGACGATCCAGACGGTACAAGGCCGGGCCACGGCGGCGCTCAAGCCCACAGGTTCTACAGGAGTTGTCAAGATCATCGTCGCCGCCGAAGGGCTGATCCCGTCCCGTTTGACCGTCACCGTCATACCCTAACTGTTTTGCCGGGAGGTTGACATGGCGCTTCGAGTTTTTTTTCTCCTGCTGTCGATAGCCGCCGCCGGCTATGCGGCGGCGCCCACCAGCCGGCTGCCGTTCACCTATGTCATCGATTACACCCCCTTGCAGGAGACCGACCCTGATTTTCGCCGGCAATTTCTCCAAGCCGCACCCACGCTGTTTCATCCCGGACCTGAACTGCGTTATCTCGGCCGTTTCGGTTTTGGCAGCATGGTGACGCCTTATCGCAACATGCCCTATGCCACCTACGAATCCCAGGTGAAAGAGTATCTTCATTTTCTGCGGGCGCAGGGCGTGCGCTGGATCACGCCCTATCTGTGCAATCAGACGATCTCGGGCAATGATGTCCACCGCTATGGCGTCTGGGAGGTGTATGACCGCTGGCAGGATTTCGCCTTTTTAGAACTGGGAGAAAAACCGCAGGATCCCATCCAGTGGATGCAGCGGGAACCCTCGGGCAACCTCCATTATAATTATAAGCGTAAATGTTTTCTTGAGCGGCATCAGGATGATCTGCAGATCCGTTATGCGCCCTGTCCGAACCATCAGGATTGGCGCAACCTCTGCAACGCAGAGGCGCGCAGCGCCGGCCGTATCGGCTTTGACGGCTATTTCATCGACAACAACATCATCCATTGTTACTGCGCGGCCTGCGAACAGCGGTTTCAGGATTATCTGCGGACGAAATACTCTGCGGATGAATTATACCGGGCCTTTGCAACACACGACCAAGGGGCGATCACCCTGTACCATGAAGGGGATCTGCGCTTGTGGGCGCGATCGTTCGCCGGCTTTATCCCCTGGCTGGAGAGCAAATACCCACAGTCTGAGTGGCCCATCCATTTCGACACGGCCACCTCTTTGCAGGAGGTGAACGTGGACGCGGCCGGCGGCGGCATGCTTTACGGGGAAACGGAGCAATTCGTCGCAGAGCGGATTTTGTCCGTCGCCTCCCCGGCGACCTTTGAGTCCCTGCGTCTGGCCAATCCCGCGCTGCAGACGCCCATCGGAAGGCTGCGCTGGGCGGAAACGCAGATGTTCTGGAACCAGAGCATCGGCGATATGCTGGCGGAAATGCGCGATGCGGGCCAAGAGACCCATCCTGATTTTTTTCTCCTGCCCAACTGGGGCGTCTTTCAGCGCATCGACGGCGCCATCGGCCGCGCCGAGGACGGCAAAGATGTGCGGCGGTGGCGCCACGGCGCGGACTGGCAGATGTTTGAGGAGGATTATGCGACCGGACTGGTGGCGCCCGGAGTGCTGCTGGATTATGACCTCGAACTGCGCTATGCGTTCAGCTGCGGCGTTCGCGCGCTTTTATTGCCTTATACGCTCAACGATCCTGTGCTGGAGGAGGTGCATCATGCTGAGGCCGCCGCGTCCGGCGGCAGCGTGTTCGTCACCACTTTTCGTTTTCCGCAGGTGAGGGAAAAGTACCGGCGATTTTTTGCAGCAAACGCAGATCTGTATGAAGGATACTCTTCCTCCGGCCGCGTCGCCCTGGCCTTTTTTTACGATCAATACTATTATCTGAATATCGATCACTTTCGCCAGGTGTATGCGCTGAACCGGTTTCTGGCCGATCAGCAGATTCCCTTTGATCACATCCACGAGGGCTGTCTGGATCCCGGTCAGCTCTCCCGCTATCAGGCGATCATTTTGCCCAATGTGGTGTATCTCTCGGATGAACAGATCGCTGCGCTGAAAAGTTATGTCGCGCAGGGCGGCACACTGATCACCATCGGCGAAACCGCGACGCGGGATTTATTCTGCCGGCCACGGGAGGCGGCGGTTTTCAACAGCCGCCTCAAGCCGGGAAAACACCGGCGCCATTACAGCGATCTGCATCAGGCGTTGCCGCACCGCGGCATCGACCTTGATGACGGCCTGCGCGCGGTGCGAAAACTCAAAACAGGCGGCAAAAGTGCAACCTATCAACGGCTGGCTGAACTCGATTATGCGCTGCATTTCAAACGGTATCAGCTCAAGGGACCGCTGACCGACTGCTTGGCCGAAGCCCTGGGCGGAGATCCTCATTCCATGGATCCGATGCAGGCCGCCGGCTTGCGCCATACGCTGTGGCGCAAACAACTGGATCGCCGGGTGCAAACGGTGCTGCATCTGGTCAATAAAAACGTCCGCCTCGACATCGAGGACGGACCAAGGAGGCTGCAGACTGTTACGAACCTGAAAGTGACGCTTCCGGCCGAGCCGGGCAGACGCGTGGCCTTCGCGGTCTATCGGACCCCTGATCAGGAGACAGCCTTTCCGCTGACTCCATCTGTTGAAAAGGATCGAGTGGTTGTGACTATTCCCAGTTTGTCCTGCTATGGCGTCGTTCAAATCGAGTGGATGTGACCAATCGTGATGCACAAGCAATAGCAGACCGGCTCGTGCTGCAACCTGCCTTGATGCATGAAAAGTCGCGTAGCCAGGGACGCCGGCCGGTTCAAGTAGGCGCTTCCCGGATTATCGGTGGAACTAACCATTTGATTCCATATGGCTTGTAAAGGCACCGGCAAATCCCTGTCATCAGGGTGGCCTGCCTCACCCGAATGCGGAAAGAACCCTGAGCGCCTTGTCGCCATACTATTTCTAAACCGAGGAAACCAGGAGCGGCGAATGACGATAAAAAAGTTTTTTTTATTACTCTTTCTATCTGTAGATGTTCTGTTTGCCGGTTACACGGTCAACACCATCGATCTGCTGCCCGGGGCCGGAGTGACTTACAATGCCGGCGGTCCGCTGCTGGTGCGCTGTGATACGCTGCGTCACCGCATCATCCTGGCTCAGACACTGACCAGCTCTCTTTCGCTTATCGACGGCCGAACCCACCTGGTGGAAAATATTCCACTGGCCGGCCGCGTTCCGCAGTACCTCAAGGCAGAGGCCATGGCGCTGAACGAGCGCAGCGGAGAGATCTGTCTCATCGGCCGGCGGTGTTTTTTCATCATTCATCCGGACGAGCGGCGCTCCGAGCAGATTCTTACCAGCCGGCAGTATGAGAGCATCGCCGTGGATCCGAACAGCGGCAATGTCTTTCTCGCTGGACGGGAGAGCCGTCGCCTGGCGTTTTACCAGGCGGATAAAAAGAAACTGACCTATGTGCCCTGGCTGCAAACCGAAGAGTCCCCGGCCAACCTCAATGCCACGCCGCCACCACCCCTGCGCAAGGTGGCCGTGGATCCGCAGCTGAGAAAAGTGATCGCTGTAGACGGCATGGAGTCTGTATTATATCTCTTTGATTGCGACCGCGGCCGGCTTTTGCAGCAACGTCCTTTGGCTCTGGAAAAAGGAGGGCGCTGGCACCTTGCGGGCTATGACGGTCACAAGCATCGTCTCTATCTGGTCATTGAAAAAAATAACCGCAATGTGGTACAGACCGCGCGCATCGATGTGGCGACCGGGAAGGACGTGGTTGTGGCAATGCCAGAGCTACGCGAGGGATCCGGCATCCTGTACAATCCGAACCGGGAAGAGGTCTATGTGCCCTATGACAACGCCGCCTGTCTGCATGTAGTGGATTTTAAAAATCCGCTCGTCGAGGTGCCGCTGCCTTCTTTTGGCAACGATGCCACTGCTCTGGATCTGCAGCGGCAGCGGTTGTTCGTAGCCAGCTGGCCGCAGGGCGATGTGGAAGTGGTTGACCTGGTGAAACGCCGGCTGCACAAGCGCATCAGCCATCAGGGCCTGCTTCCGCACATGGCCGGCCTCGCGTATAATCCCAGGGATGGCCTGTTGTACATCCCCAAAGGCGCCACGGCGGTCAACGGCTCCTTTGGCGCCGCGCTCATGACGCTGCACCCGGACACCGAGACGGCTGGAAAAATCCTCACCGGCTGGCTGCCCATGGATCTGATCGAATGGGAAAAGGGATCACGTTTTCTCGTGTTCAACAACGAGGACCGCATGGCCCTGGTCGATGATCAGGGCGTCCGTTCCCAGTTTGCCCTGCCCAAAGAGTATCCGATTCAAGCGATCGCGAACGCCGAGGGAGAAGTGTATCTATCCTATGGCGCGCATCAATCCTATTGGCCCACGGTCTATATCTGGGATGCAGCCAACGGCCTTTTGACGGTTCGCAGGGATTTTTCTTTTTACGACCGCCGTATTCCGCGCCAGGCGCAAAAGATGGCGTTGGACAGCAGCGGCGTGGTGCATTTCACTCAGAATCCCTGGGGCAAAGAGGAGCAGTTTCTCGGCAATCTGCCGGACGGCGTGCGGCTGTTCGACATTCCGACGCGGATACTGCTGGGCGATCAGGTGGAACGGGAGACCACGCAGCGGCTGCTGCAGTATGATGCGCTCAGGCATCGCTTGTATTCCGCCAGGGTTGCGGAGCGTGACAGTGCGGCAGGAGTACTGCAGATCATTGATCCGGCGGAGAAAAAAGTGTTGGCCCGTATTACCGTCGGTCGCTGTCCTGCTGACCTGGCCTTCGATGCGAATGATCTCTATGTAGCCAATTTTCTCTCCGATTCGGTCAGTGTGGTCGATCTGGATGATTTCAGCGTGCACACCCTGGCTGCGGGTCGGGGTCCTCTCAAACTGGCGGTTGCAAACGGGGCGGCCTGGGTGATCAACCATGTGGATCGCTCGCTGCAGCGCGTAAAAGCCGGAGCAACCGCAGTCGCCGTTCCGGCGCCGGGCCGCGTTGACCAGCTCTTTGTCTGGAAAGACCGGCTGATCGTCACGGCGCACTCGGCGCAGACGCTGACGGTGCTGGCCTACATGCCGCAAACGGACAGGTTTGAGACCATACTGTCCTATGATTATCCTTTCGGGGATACCGCTTTTGACACCGACAACAGCTCTTTTTATATGACGGGTCAGTACGGCGATGTGGTCTATAGCCTCAACCAGGCCAAAGAGGATGCAAAGGGACGGTTGTGGATGAGCGATTTTTTATCCGGGAAAATTTTTATCATCAGCGAGCGGTGAACAGCGCCTATGGTCAAACTGGAACCTTATCAACTGGTGGAGGCGGATACCGGCAGAGCGTATGACGCCGAAACGCCGCGCTGGTGCGGGGAGAGCGGGGCGTTGCTGGACCTCGCGTTTACTCCGCGGCTGAATGTGGCTAGCCTGGCGGAACGAAAGCCGGATCTGTGGCGTTATCGGGAATGTCTGCCCATTCAAAAAGATGAATCGATCGTCAGTTTGGGCGAGGGATGCACGCCGATGCTGTCCGTGCGCCTGGGCGGCCATCCGGTGTGGATCAAACAGGAGCAACTTTTCTCCACCGGATCGTTCAAGGACCGGGGCGCTGCGGTGCTAATCAGCAAGGTGAAAGAGCTGGCTGTCCGGCGAGTGGTGCAGGATTCATCCGGCAACGCCGGATGCGCCATTGCCGCGTACTGCGCCAGAGCGGGGGTGGCCTGCGAGATATTCGTGCCGGAAAAAACCTCTGCGCAAAAGATCGAGCAAATTCGCGCCTATGGCGCCGAAATCCGGCTCATTCGCGGAGACCGGGGGGCCACCGCGCAAGCAGCCCGGCAGGCCGCGGAATCGATCTACTATGCCAGCCACTGCTGGAATCCGTTTTTTCTCCACGGCACTAAAACCTTTGCCTATGAGGTCTGGGAGCAGCTGCAGCGCCAGGCGCCCGACGACGTGGTTCTGCCGGCGGGCAACGGAACGCTGCTGTTGGGTGCGTTTATCGGGTTTTCCGAATTGCTGGAACAGGGTTTGATCAGCCGGATGCCGAGAATCCATGCTGTGCAGACAGCCCGGTGTGCGCCCGTGTTTGAGGCTTTTCGTCAGGACAAGCGCCATCCGGTTCCAGTGACAGCCGGGGACACGGCGGCAGAGGGCATTGCCATCGCCGACCCGGTCCGCGGGGGCCAGATGTTGGCGGCCGTGCGACGAACTCTGGGCAGCGTGATCGTGGTCGATGAAGAAGAGATCGAAAAGAACCGGCGCGAGTTGGCGCGGCAAGGTTTTTATATCGAACCCACCGCGGCTGTCGCTGTGGCCGGAACAGCCCGGTTCCTCGCCGGCCGGCCGCCCGGTCGTACGCTGGTGACCGCCTTAACCGGGCATGGACTGAAATACAGTAACACGGTTTGACGAACATTCAAGGAGGCTAGCAAATGGGAATGCGGAGAGCGTTGTGCGTGGGCATCAACAAGTACAAGAATTATCCTGATGCCGCATTGCGGGGGTGCGTCAACGACGCCAGAGAGATGTCGGCGGCACTGACGCGTTACCTGAGTTTTGCCAAGCAGGACATCACGGTTCTTACCGATCGTCAGGCGACCAAGACCGCGATCATGAAAAAGTTGACGGCCATGGTGCAGGGCGCTCAACAGGGCAAGTACGAATACCTGGTTTTCTCTCTATCCAGCCATGGCACGCAGATCGTGGATGCCGGGGGCGATGAGCGCGACCAGGCGGATGAGGCTTTCTGCCCATACGATCTGGCGGAAAAAAAGGGCCAATGGGACCCGCGCCATATCATCACCGACGACGAACTGCATGATCTGTTTGTGCAGCTGCCGGAAAATGTTTTGCTGGAGGTGTATCTCGACACCTGTCACAGCGGAACCGGGCTCAAGGCCATAGACCTGTTGCTGACCCGGCAGCCGCGTTTTCTGCCGCCGCCGTCACTGGCCGCTTTCAAAGACGCGCAACAGCGCCCGACCGATACTCTGCGCGCCATGCTGGTCAGGGCGAATCACCCCAACCACATTCTCTGGGCCGCCTGTCGTGATTCGCAGACCAGTGCAGATGCGCTGCTTGACGGCAAATGGCACGGCGCCTTTACCTATTTCTTTTGCCGGGAGCTGGAATCCACGGAAGGCGATCTGACCCGCCGCGAACTGCTGAAACGGGTGAGGGCGCAGCTGACGGCCAACGAATTCACTCAGGTTCCGCAGCTGGAGTACAAAGCCACGCTGCGCGGTAATTTCTGATCAGCAAAACCAGCCGGCTATGCTGATCATCGCCACGGTGATCAGCATGGCCAGCCACATCTGTCTCATCCCCTTTTCATCAAGCTCATAGTTGAACAGCCCGGGCAGAAACTGAAAGATCAATAGCACCGCCACCGGCAACAGGGAGGCAGTGTGGTGCCGGTCAGACACCGGCAGCCGGTAGCTGTTGAAAAGGATGAAGCCATTCAGGTATTCCCACAGCAGGATCAAGCGGCCGGTTTGCGCCAGAGTGCGGTAAAAAGCGGAGGAGGCCGCCTGCTTCCGGGTTCCCCAGCGCCAGGCCAGCAGGCCATAGATGCCGATCAGCAGTCCCGCTGACCCGATATGGAGCCAACGCATCCATTCTACCATGCCACCCCCGCCTTCTTGCCAAGGGCAGCCACACCGCTATGCATAGGCGGACGGTTCATTTTTTTCAGCGGCAAGAGTGCACCTGACCTTTCTGATGAAAATAAAGCGCCGCCTCAGCCAGTTTATCGGCGCCGAAGCGGATGACATCGGTGGCCGGCAGCTGCAGCTGATCCTCCACACGCTTGACCTCATCCAGCGCTTGTTTCTCATCCGTCAGGGTCATAAGATTCAGCGCCACGCCCACCACGCGCGCCGGAAAAACCGGGGCGCTGATCCGTTCATACAGATCGATCATGGTTTTCAGAGAGGGCATGGCTGTGTCCGTTGTGCCGCGCATGATCGTGCGGCCGACTTGATGGCAGAGGATCAATGCCTGGGGCGCGAACCCGTGCAGCATGCCCAGGGTGACGCCGGAGTAAAGGGGATGGGCCAGACTTCCTTGTCCTTCGATCACTAAAAAGTCGAATTCTTCATTTTCTAGAACCAGCCTTTCGGCCGCGCCACTGATGAAATCCGCAATAACCCGATCCATGGCAATGCCTTTACCGGAGATGAGAATTCCGGTCTGACCAGTGGCAATGAATTCCGAACGAACGCCGCGGTTTTTCAGGCAGCGGTTTACCTCCAGGGCGGTCACTTTTTTGCCGCAGTTGCAGTCGGTGCCGACGGTGTGGATGCGAAACGTCTTTGAACCAGCGCTGCGGCAGCGATTTACTGAAAGATCCTTTGGCGGCAGCCGCAGATCCGTGATCCGGACGCCGTGGGCAAGGGCTGCCTGATGAAACTCTTCATCCTCGGAGAGGATGGTGTGCAATCCGCTGATCACGTTCATTCTCAGGCTGATGGCCTGCAGGATCAGGCCGCGCCACGCTTGCGGCAGCTGACCGCCCGCCGGAGTGATGCCGATGAGCAGCGTGTTGGCGCCCAGGCGGCCGGCGGTAGCCACGTCCGCGACGATGGGAATTCCGTGGCCGACGCCAAGCAGTTCGCCGCTGTCGCGGCCGGCCTGTTGGCTGTCCAACAGCGCCACCGCCTGCTCCGGACAATAGCGTAAAAATCCGGCCGCGGTTTTCGCCGGCGTCGGGTGCGTCTGCCCCTCGGTGAGGATGACGCAGCGCCGTGGTCCGTCAGATTCGGGCACGGAATCCCTCTCCCAGGACCTCATGGACGTTGTTGAGAATGACAAAGGCGTGCGGATCCGTTTCCTTGACGATCTGCATCATGTCCGCCACCTGTTTACGCGTCACCACGGCGTACAACACCGGGCGTTTGGTCTGCGTGTAGATGCCGGTCGCTTCCACCATGGTGGCGCTGCGGTCCAGGTCGGCGATGATGCGCCGGCCGATCTCTGCCGATTGGTCGGAAATGATGATGACCGAATGGGCGTAATCGAATCCCTCGATGATCACGTCCACCAGATGGCTGGAGACAAAGAGGAGGAAAAAGGCATAGAGCGTCAGAGTGACCGCGTGCCGTTCCACGGCCAGCCCTTTGAAATGGATGATGAACCCGGCCAGCAGGATTACTATGGAATCCACCATCATGAAAACCGTGCCCGGTTTGATGCCCCAGCGCTTTTGCGCCACGGCGGCGATGACGTCGGACCCGGCGGTGCTGCCGCGGAATTTAAAGATGATGCCCAGCCCGATGCCGAGCAGCACTGCGCCGATCAGGATGAGAAAAAGAAAATCTCTCTGTTGCAGGCTGACGATCGCCGGGTGTTCGTTAAGGCGGATGAAGGAAAGGCCGGGGATCTGTCCTCGCAGCAGATCGATAAAAAACGAGTTGAGAGTGAACCCGAAAAAGGTACGGGCGCCGAACTGCTTGCCCAGCTCGCGCACCCCCCAGATGTAGAGCGGGATGTTCAAGACCCAGATCATCATCCCCACCGGCAGAACGCCGCCGGAAAGATAATGCAGAGCCATGGAAAGCCCGCTGACGCCGCCAGGCACCACTTTGGCGTCCACCAGGAAAACCGAGATGCCCGCCCCCATGATAAAGGCGCCGATGGTAATGGCGACATAGTCGCGGATCAAGTGCCTTCGTTTTTTGATGGATTGTTTGATGTGATCGACCATACCGTTCGCTTGGTTTAACGATTCCTGTGGCCGGCCATCGGCCGGCCGACTGATTAGGCGTGATCAGGCCAGAGGCCTGAAACGCGCACTAAAGTACGAAAAATTTCATCCTAAAACAATCAAATCGAACCCGAGTGAAAAATCCCTTGCAGCATAAGGGCCGTGCATCTATATTTATGAGCATAATCAACCATCGGTTCGGCGGAATGCGCGGCCGTGCCGGGCCGGTTGTGGTTTTTTCATCGCCAGGCCACGTCAAAATGTTCTTTGGGCGATCATGGCCGGCCGGTGTGTTGATTAGCACAAGCAATTTAAATACAGTAAGTTGCAGGATTAGCTTTTTATGCCACGCTGCAAAGTTGGAATTCGGAGGAAGCGGTGATACGAAAAGGGCTTTATCAATTTTTCAAATTAGCTGATCACGGAACGACGATTCGCACCGAGGGCATGGCTGGATTGACCACCTTTATCACCATGGCCTATATCATTTTCGTCAACCCCGCCATTCTGTCTGCCACCGGCATGGACCGCGGCGCTGTGTTCACCGCCACCATCCTGGCCACGGTGATCGCGACGCTGATCATGGGGTTGTACGCCAACGTGCCGTTTGCCCAGGCGCCGGGCATGGGGCTCAACTCTTTTTTCACCTTCACCGTGGTGTTGACCATGGGGTTCTCCTGGCAGCAGGCGTTGGCGATTGTGTTTTTATGCGGGGTGATCAATTTTCTGATCGTGATCACCAAGGTGCGCAAGCTGTTGATTCAGGCCATCCCTGATTCTCTGCAGCATGCCATCGGCGGGGGCATCGGGTTGTTCATCGCCTACATCGGTTTCAAGAACGCCCATTTTCTCGATTTCATTGTTCAGGGGAATAACGTGGTGCATGCTGATCTGCAGGACGGCCGGGTGGTGGAACTGGTCTCCCGCGATGTGTTGCCGGCTCTGGCCCGCTTCAACGATCCCACTACGCTGCTGGCCCTGGCCGGCATTCTGGTGACTGTGGTGATGCTGCTGCTGCGTTGGCGCGGCGCCCTGCTGTTGGGCATTCTGTTCACTACGGCCCTCGGGCTGTTGACCGGCATGGTGGCGTGGCCGCAGTTCCGCGTTCAGGATTTTCTCCCGCCTTCGCTGGCGCCGACACTGTTCAAGCTGGATCTGGCCGGCTTATTCAACCGGCCGGATCAACTGTTTTCCACTCTGACGGTGATTGTGGCTTTTAGCCTGTCGGATACGTTTGACACCATCGGCACGTTTATCGGCGCAGGCCGCAAGGCCGGCATCTTTGATCAAAGCGATGAAGCGCAGCTGAAAACCGGCAGAGGCTTTTCCTCCAAAATGGATCGCGCGTTGTTCAGCGACGGCATGGCCACCTCTCTGGGCGCGCTGCTGGGCACCAGCAACGTAACCAGTTACGTCGAAAGCGCGGCCGGCATCAGCGCCGGCGGACGCACCGGTCTGACTTCGGTTATCACCGCGCTGCTGTTTCTGTTGTGTCTGTTCATGGCGCCACTGGCCATGCTGATTCCGGTCTCGGCCACCGCCGCGGCGCTGATCGTCGTCGGCATCCTGATGATCGAAAGCCTGAGGCAGGTGGCCTGGAACGACATCGATCAGGCGGTGGCTGCTTTTTTCACTGTGGTGATGATGCCGTTCACCTTTAGCATCGCCAACGGTGTGGCAGCGGGATTTATCTTTTACGTGCTCACCAAGGTGGTGCGGAGGCAATGGCGTTCGGTTCATCCGTTGATGTATATCGTCACCGGTTTGTTTCTATTTAATTTTATCATCAGCGCGTTCCACTGACGAGTCTGAATCCCGCGGCCGGCCGACGTCCGTACCTGCCTGAATGTTCAGGGCCGGGTGGTGAAGCGTGTGGGGCGGCGCTATCCCCGCCTGGGAACAAAAATCGCTCAGGCTACGTTACATTTCCAGGTGCTCGACCATACGGCAAGAATCCTAAAAGGGGGAAGCTTATGCAGGCAGTTCAGATTTCGCG
>CAZKQR010000065.1:11969-15096 GCA_964554965.1 uncultured Cytophagia bacterium
TTCAATTCGCCGGCGTCAATTTCATCGACATCTATCAACGAACCGGGCTGTACAAGAACTCGCTGCCTTTTGTGCCGGGCATGGAAGCCGCCGGCGTGGTTGAAGACGTGGGTTTGGATGTGATCGAGTTCGCCGCCGGAGACCGCGTGGCGTTTGCCATGCATCCAGGCGCTTATGCCGAGTCTGTCTGCGTTCCCTGGCAGAAATTGGTCAAGATTCCCGATTCCATTGCTGCGGAACAGGCGGCCGCCGGCATGCTGCAGGGACTGACCGCGCACTATCTCGCTCACGATGCCTACCCGTTGCAGATGGGCGATCTCGCTCTGGTGCATGCGGCGGCCGGCGGCACCGGTGGACTGCTGGTGCAAATGGCCAAGATCCGCGGCAGCCGCGTGATCGCCACAGTGAGCAGTGCGGAAAAAGAACAGCGCGCCCGCTCGCTGGGCGCTGACTGGGTGATCCATTATACGGCTACGGATTTCGCGGCAAAAGTAAAAGAGCTGACCAACGGCAGGGGCGTGGATGTAGTCTACGATTCGGTGGGCGCCGATACCTTTACGAAAAGCCTGACCTGTCTGCGACCGCGCGGCTATCTGGTGCTGTATGGTCAATCCAGCGGACCGGTGGCGCCGTTGGATCCTGGGGTGCTGGCCGGAATGGGCTCTTTGTTCTTGACCAGGCCCAGTCTGACACATTATATCAGCCAGCGGGAAGAGCTGTTGAAAAGGGCGAACGATGTTTTCGCCTGGCTGAAGCAGAAGCGCCTGCTGGTAACCATCGCGAAAAAATTTCCCTTGGAAAAAGCCGCGGAGGCCCAGGAGGCGCTGGCATCGCGCAAATATGCCGGCAAAATTTTACTGCAGGTGATCACATAGCGTAAAGCGAAGGCCCACGTCAGAGGCCTGTCCGTTTTCAACCGCGAAGCGTCGCCGAATTCCGTGGAAGCGGCGACTCAGCGATGCAGGTGATCCCCGAGAGAGCGCATGCGCGCCATCTCTTCTTCATGCATCGGCCCGGTTTCCAGAACCTGCAGATTCTCCTTCATCTGCTGCGAGTCCTTCGCTCCCATCATGCAGACATCGACGTTTGGATGGGAAAGCACAAAGCGGTAACAATCGGCGGCAGTGGCCGGTGGGCAACCCGCGGGCGTTTTTTTAGCGTTCAACAACTGCCGCCAGCTGGTGGCGGTAAAGGAGACGATGCCGGGCCGGTTCTCCTGCGGCAGAAAGGGAAACACCTCGGTCTCAGCGCCGCGATGGACCGCATTATAGCGCAGATGAAACAGATCGAACAGGCCCTCCGGCAACAGTTCTGCATAGACGGCGCGGCGATGGCTGGAAAGACCGATGAACCGCACCAGCCCTTTTTCTTTCAGCCGGAGCGCTCCGTCGATAATGGATTGTTTGGGTCGTTTGGGGTAATAGCCCAAGAGCAAAACATCTGCATAGTCGATGCCCAGATCGCGCAATCCCTTGAGAAAAAATTTTTCGGTCAGGAACGCGTCGTGGCCATAGCTCCACATGGAGAGAACCAGATTTTCGCGCTCTCCTCGGCCGATGATGTTTTTCAGGGCTTTTTTCATTTCCGGCGAGCGGCCTTTGACAAAAGTGCCCCAGGTCAGATAGTTGCAGCCGGCTGCAAACGCCTCCTCGATGGCGGCGCTGGGCGCACCGAAACTGGATGAGATGCCGATCCTGCCTACGGATAATCCCGTGCGGCCCAATGTGGTTCTAGCGGAGAAGGTCATAGCGCTTCCTCTTTATCACCAACCATACCGTTCCGGTCCCCAGGTTTTGCGGATTTGCTGTTGCTGGACATAGACGAGCGTGCGTTCAGGCACCTGTTCGTTCACCAGCGCGCCGGCGCCGATGACGCTGTAGGGACCGACCTTGACGCCGGGCATCAGGATGGCGTTGACGCCGGTGCGCACATAGTCGCCGAGATAAGCGGCGTTGGCGCCGAGCAGCGGTGTTTCGCGATGGCCGCACACCTGATGAACGGTCTGTCCGTCGTCAAAGCGCAGGTTGCCGCATACCGTAGCAGCGCCGAGATCGCAGGCCTCGCCGAGGATGCCCCAGTATTCGCCGTAATGATAGGCGTAGACGTTGCGCATCAGCACTCCCGCCACCTCAGCGCAATGGCCGATAAAGCAGCGATCGCCGATCACCGAACCCTCTTCTATCTGTGCATACCGGCGCACGGTGCACTGATCGCCGATGATCACGTTTTTCTCCAGGATGGCGCCCTGCACCACCCGGCTGTTTTTGCCGATCCAGACGTTGCCTTCAACGATCACCCCATCGCCGATTTCGCTGTTGGCGCCGATCAACACATGGCCGTTGATCGTGGCGCGTTTTGATATTTTAGCGCTGTCATCTATATTCGATTGTTCCATCGACTGCAGCAGATGCCGCCCCCAGGCGTAATTGGCCTGCAGCAGATGCCAGGGTTTGTCCAGATCCTGCAACGTGGCGCCGGCTTGTGCGGCGCCGATTTCGTGGTCCGCCTCCAGGGCGATTTGCAGCGAGGCTTCGAGGTGCGCTTCATCCGGCGCCATCATGCCGACTTCTATAGCTTCCATGCGTCCTGGATTGGCGCGCAGGAACGGCAACATGCTTTTTTCTAAAGCGAACACTCCGCCGAAACGGTGGGACACGCTGTCGCGCGGGTGGCCGAGAATCTGCTCGATGCGATCCCCGCTCACCTGGGCGCAGAGCCACTCATTGGGTTTTTCATCTCCCAGGGACTGCAGCAGCGCGGTCGCCGGCCGCCGCCGCTCCTGGTGCAGGTGCAGCAGCGTACGCAGGTCCTCAGCGGTGTAGAGGATATCGCCGTAACAGACCAGCAGCGACGAGTCCTGCAGCGTGGACCAGGCGGCCAGAAGAGCCGGCGCCGTGCCGTTGCAGCCGCCGGCGGCGACAAAGGCGACGCGCGGATCGTGGTCCAGCAGGCTGCGCAGCTGCTCCTGCCGGTAATCAACCGCCAGAACGATTTTTTCAACGCCGATGGCCGTGAGGGCATCCACCTGCCAAAGGAGCAGCGGACGGTTGGCGACCGGCAGCATGGCTTTATTGCGGGTGACGCCATAGGGCCACATCTTTCGCCCCTGGCCCGCGCACAGGATGAC
>CAZKQR010000066.1:0-15091 GCA_964554965.1 uncultured Cytophagia bacterium
ACCCGCAGATGACCGGGCTGCGCCGTTGCGCACAAGGCGCCGGCGGCCGGAATCACCGCTGCGGAGGAAAACCGGGAGTCGATCAATTTGTCTGAGCCCAAGCGCTATCATATTCTGATCATCAATTGGCAGGATATTCGCAACCCGTACGGCGGCGGCGCTGAAGTGCATCTGCATGAGATTTTCAAACGGGTGGCTGCGTCCGGCCATCGCGTGACCCTGCTGTGCAGCGGCTTTGCCGACGCGCCCGGCCGCGAGCAGATCGACGGCCTGGAGGTGGTGCGCAAGGGATCTCGCAACTGGTTCAACTATACGGTGCCGGCCGCCTATCGGGCCCTGACGGCGAAAAATCGGTTCGATGTGGTGGTTGATGATCTGAATAAAATTCCGTTTTACACCCCCTGGTTTGTCAGGGAACCGATTCTCGCTCTGGTCCATCATTTTTTCGGTAAAAGCATTTATCGGGAAACTAATTGGCCGGCTGCGAGTTATGTCTATTGTAGCGAACGACTTGTGCCGGTTGTCTATCGCCGGACCCCCTTTGCGGCGGTTTCTCAGAGTACGGCGGACGAACTGAGACGGTCAGGACATGAATCCTGGATCGAACTCCTTCCCAACGCAGTGGATATGAGCCAATACCGCTGTGAAGACGGGCGGAAAAGCCCGGCGCCGCTGATCGGCTACCTCGGCCGTCTGAAGAGATACAAGTGCGTTGATCATATTCTCCAGGCTTTGCCGTCGGTTCTGCGGCAACGGCCCGACGCCCGGCTGCTGATCATCGGCGGCGGGGATGACCGGGCCCGGCTCGAACGGATCGTCCACGAGAAGGGATTGACGGACAAGGTGGTTTTCACCGGCCATGTGAGCCAGGAAGAAAAAGTCGCTTACCTGAACCAGGTGTGGATCGCGGTGAACCCGTCGCCCAAAGAGGGATGGGGGCTGACCGTGATCGAGGCCAATGCCTGCGGCGTGCCGGTGGTGGCAGCGGATTCGCCGGGTCTGCGCGATTCGGTGGTGGACGGAAAAACCGGCCGGCTGTATCCGTTTGGCGACATCGATCGCCTGAGCCAAACGATGGTGGATTTCCTGTCAGATCCGTCCCTGCGCGACGGCTGCGGCCGGGAGGCATTGGCCTGGGCCCGCTCGTTTACCTGGGAGGCTTCGGCGCAAAAGGCGTTGACGATTATCGATAAAGTAGTTCATTCCTAACCGTGGAGTAGTTATGCCGGATTATAAAAAGTACCACCGATGGGCGGCGTTGTTCGCATTTGTAGTCTCCCTGATCATCTATCTGCGCACGATGGCCAATACGGTGTCGTTCTGGGATTGCGGCGAATTTATCGCCTGTTCATACACCCTCGGCATTCCCCATCCTCCGGGTGCGCCGTTTTATCTGCTCATCGGGCGGCTGTTCAGCCTGCTGCCCTTTGCCGCCAGCATCGCGGTGCGCGTCAACATGATTTCCGCTGTGGCTACGGCGCTCACGGTCATGCTGACCTATCTGATCATCGTCCGCTTGATCAAACAGTGGCGCGGAGAACCCCAAACTCCGCAGGACCTGTTGATCCTGATCGGCAGCGGTTTGCTCGGCAGCCTGACCTTTGCTTTTACCGATACCCTGTGGTTCAACGCCGTGGAAGCCGAAGTCTACGCCATCAGCGCCTTGTTCACCGCCGCCATCGTCTGGTTGATTCTGGTTTGGCTGGAGAAATCCGATGAAGCCTATGCGGACCGCTATCTTTTGATCATCGCCTACCTGGTGGGCCTGGCCATCGGCGTCCACCTGCTGATGATCCTGGCGTTGCCCGCCATCGCGCTCATCGTCTATTTCCGGCTGCTGGATAAAAAAGGCGAGAAAATCAGCCTGACCAATTTTGCGGTGTTCGGCCTTGTGACCGCGGCGATCTTTGCGGTTATCTATCCGGGCGTGGTCCAATACATCCCGCTGATGGCCAGCCGCCTGGGACTCTGGTCTCTGCTGCTTTTGCTGTTGGCCGTGCTCGCCGCCATCTATTGGGCGGTGACCAACGAGAAACGGTATCTGAGCGTCGCCTTTATGTCGCTGATGCTGGTGTTGATCGGCTATTCCACCTATTCGATGATCTACATCCGCTCCGGACTGAATCCGGAGATCGATGAGAACGATCCGGACACTACCGCTCAACTGGAAAAGTACCTGAGTCGCGAACAGTACGGCGATTGGGGATTGATGCCGCGCCGATATACGGGCCTGCCCATGGAATGGCAATTTAAAGAACAGAATCCCGGTCGCGATTATAAAACCTACAATTTCAACAAACAGATGGATTTTCTCTGGGACTATCAGATTAAAAAAATGTATCTGCGCTATTTCGCCTGGCAGTTCATCGGCAAGGGGAACACCATCGGCCCCGATGGATTTATCGCCGAGAACTTTTCTCTGCGCGGCATATGGGCTCTGCCGTTTCTGATCGGACTGATCGGCATGGTTCATCATTTCCGCAAACATCCGCGCCACGCGCTGAGCATCCTCAGCCTGTTCATTCTCACCGGCGTGGCCATCGTGATCTATTTAAACCAGGAGAACCCCCAGCCGCGCGAGCGGGATTACGTGTTTATCGGTTCATTTTTCGCCTTTGCCCTATGGATCGGCATCGGCCTCTCCGCCATCTTTGAATCCATTCAGGACGCGTTCAGAGAGAAACCGTCTCATGCCAAATGGATGAGCGTGGCGGTGATCGCCGCTCTGACTGTGATTCTGCCGATCAATCTGCTCGCCCGACATTTCCACGACCATGACCGCCGGGGCAATTTTGTGGCTTATGACTATTCATACAACATCCTGCAGAGTTGCGAGCCGAATTCGATCCTGTTTACCAACGGGGACAATGACACCTTTCCCCTCTGGTACCTGCAATATGTCGAAGGCATCCGCACGGACGTGCGCGTGGTCAACCTGAGCCTGCTCAACACCAATTGGTACATCAAGCAGTTGAAAAACCAGGAACCGAAAGTGCCGATCACCTTGAAGGACGAGGAGATCGATCGATTGGAGCTGATCCCGTGGGAAAAGCGAACGGTCAAGATTCCGGTGCATGCAGATTTCCGCGATCGCAGCCTGCAGGAGCTGGGCCTGAGCCATGAAGCCCTGTTGATGGACCAGCAGGCCCCGGAGGAGATGGTCCTGGAGGTGGAGCCGACGCTGTTCAATCGGGCCTTGCGCGTGCAGGATTTCATGATCCTCAACATCATCTATGCCAACGGCTGGAAAAAGCCGATCAATTTTGCGGTCACGGTTTCAGACGATAACAAGGTGAACACCGAGGACTATCTGCGCATGGATGGTCTGACCTTCAAACTGATTCCGATCAAAGGGCAGCATGTGGCTGTGGAACGGCTGCAGAACAATCTGTTCGATGTGTTCAAGTTCCGCAATCTGGACAATCCGAACGTCTATTACGACGACAATGTGACCGGACTGCTGCAGAACTATCGCGCTGCGTTCCTGCGCCTCGCGCAGGCGCATCTGCGCAATGAGAATAACGAGCAGGCACAAAAGGTCCTGGACCGCATGCAGACCGTGATCCCGGAAAAGGTCATCCCGTTTCCGGATTATCGCCTGTCCGTGCAATTGGGGCAATTATACGACATGGCCGGCCGCAAGGACGAGTTGGTCAAACGGCTCGAGGCGGTGCAAAAATTGGATCCGGACAACTCCATGGTGACCAGTTATCTGGTCAGCGTCCTCACCCGCGATGGCAAGCACGCCGAGGTGGTGGCGCTGCTGGAAAAATGGCTGCAGAAACATCCTGAGGACATGGAGGCCAAGACACGGCTGGAGCAGGAACGGAAAGCGATCGCCCAACCCAAATGATGGCAGGTCCAGGAGAAGAAAAGCAATCAGGTTCAGAGCTCCTTCGTGCGCTCCTCAAGGCGCTGGTCAGTACGGTTTTGATTTATTGGTTGTTGCGCCGCATCGGCTTGGACAGCATCCTGTCCTATTTCAAACAGGCGTCCTGGCCGTGGTTGGCCGGCAGCCTGGCGGTCTTTGCGCTCAGCAACCTTCTCGGCGCTTTGCAGTGGCATCTGCTGCTGGCCAACCGCGGCATCGATTTGACCCTTGGCCACAGCGTCTGGCTGTACCACATCGGTCTGTTCTTTAACAATTTTTTGCTCGGCAACGTCGGCGGCGACGCGTTCCGGATCTACGACATCCGCAGGCTCTCCAACCGCACGGACGCCGCTTTTTCCACGGTGTTTCTCGACCGGTTCATCGGCTTTTTCGCCCTCTCGACCCTGGCTCTGGCAGTGGCGGCGCTGATGGTCAGCCGTCTGCTCGAGTCCTCGGCCCTGTTCACCATCCTGTTTATCTTTTGCGGATGGCTGCTGGCGATCCTGTTTCTGTTCATCGAGAGCTTTGCAAAAAAGTTCGGTCAGCTGTTCCGGCTCATACTGCCGCCGCCGTTGCACATCAAAGCCAAAGCGTTTTACTACAGCTTGCACGCTTTCCGGCACGAACGAAAATTGCTGGCACGGGTTTTCTTGCTGTCGGTGGTGATTCAAACGTTGCGCATTTTTACTCACTGGTGCGCGGCGCGATCGCTGGGCGTGCAGGTTTCGGCGGGTTATTTTTTTCTCTTCATCCCGATCGTCGCCCTGCTGGCCAGCCTGCCCATTTCTCTGGGTGGTTTGGGAGTGCGTGAGCAGAGCGCAGCGGCGTTGTTCGCTCGTCTTGGCGTGCCCTCGGGTCAGACCGTGGCCTTTGAGCTGCTGGCCTATCTGGTCGGCATCCTCGCCACAGCGCCCGGAGGCCTCTTGTTTGTGTTAAGAAAAAAATAGGCGGATCATCCCCATGGCCAAAGTAGCTATCATGATGGGCAGCGCCTCGGACCAGGAGTATTTTGTACCGGCCAAGGAGCTGTTCAATTATTTCGGCATTGCTTATGAGATAAAAATTCTTTCCGCCCACCGTACGCCGGAGGCGACCGCGGATTTCGCCCGCAGCGCTGAGAGCAACGGTTTCAGCCTGATCATCGCCGGCGCCGGCATGGCCGCACATCTGCCGGGCGTGGTGGCCAGCTACACCGCTCTGCCCGTGATCGGCGTGCCGTTGCCGGGATCTGCGCTGAACGGCGTGGACGCCTTGTACGCCATTGTTCAGATGCCCAAGGGCGTTCCCGTTGCCACCATGGCCATCGGCCAGGCCGGCGCGGGCAACGCGGCCATCTTCGCCGCCGAGGTGCTGGCGCTGCAGGACACCGGTATCCGGGAAAAACTCGCGGCCTTTCGCAAGAACGGCTGCAAACTCTGAAACCCGGACAGCAGAAATTAAAGCGGACGTTGATCGAACGATGAAATGTTTAGTGACCGGCTGCAACGGATTGTTGGGCCAAAAATTGATGAACTGCGCGCCGGCGGACGCGGAACTGCTCGGTGTGGATCTGCAGCCCGAGCCGGTCGTCTCCGGCGCAGGCTATCAGCGCGTGGATCTCGGCGAAGGGGAGCAGGTGCTGGCAATGGTCCGGCAATTCCGTCCGGACTGGATTCTGAACGCGGCCGCTTTTACCGATGTGGACGGTGCGGAGGAAAATAAATCCTTGTGCCGGCGGGTGAACGTGACCGCCGTCGAGCATCTGGTCGCAGCCTGCCTGGAGACCGGCGCCCGTCTGCTGCATATTTCGACCGATTATGTTTTCGACGGCCGCAACGGTCCCTATGGCGAGCAGGATCCGCCCAATCCCCTGGGCTACTACGGCCGCAGCAAATGGGCGGGTGAGTGCGCACTGCAGCACCCTTCGCTCCATGCGGTCATCGCCAGGACCATGGTGCTCTACGGATTGGGACAACGCGTCCGTCCCAACTTTGTCACCTGGCTGATCGCTGCCCTGCGCAAAGGACAATCGGTGCGCATCGTCACGGACCAGTTCGGCAATACCACGTTGGCCGATGAACTGGCAGAAGCCCTGTGGAGAATGGCGGCACTGGAATGCCGTGGACTCTATCATGTGGCGGGCAGTGAAATCGTCGACCGCTACACCTTTGCAGTCAAGATCGCCAAAATTTTTGATCTGGACACCGATCGGATTCAACCCATCACCACCGCAGACCTGGCCCAGCAGGCGCCCAGGCCGCTCAAGTCCGGTCTACTGGTGGATAAAGCCTTGAATGAGTTGGGCGTGCGTTTAAGTGATGTCGAGACCGGTTTGCGCCGGCTCAGGGAACAGTTTCAGCCCTTGACCGCTGCGGCGCATCGCCCCGACTAAATGCAGGAGTTTGGATGAAGTCGCTGGTGATTATACCGACTTTTAATGAAAGTCAAAACATCGTCGCCATGATCCAGGCTCTGCTCCATCTGCAGGAGCCGGGACTGGAGGTTATGATCGTCGACGACAACTCGCCGGACGGAACCGGTGATCTGGTGGAAGCGTTGCGCAGCCATGAGCCGCGCCTGCATCTGCTGCGTCGGGAGAAAAAGATGGGGCTCGGGACCGCCTACGTGGCCGGTTTCCGCTATGCGCTGCAGCGCGATTATGAGCTGATTCTGGAAATGGACGCAGATTTTTCCCATGATCCTCAGGATGTGCCGCGCTTGATTCAGGCCGCCGGCGACAACGATGTGGTGGTTGGCTCGCGCTACATCAACGGCGTGAATGTGGTCAATTGGCCGTTGAGCCGGTTGATGCTCAGCTATTTCGCCAGCCTGTATACGCGCTGGATAACCGGCATGAAGGTGCGCGATTGCACCAGCGGTTTTAAATGCTTTCATCGCCGGGTGCTGCAGGCGGTCAGTCTCGATTCCATTCAATCCGACGGCTATTCGTTTCAGATTGAAATGAATTTTCGCGCGATTCGCCGCGGCTTTCACATTCAGGAGATCCCCATCATCTTTATTGATCGGCGGGCGGGCACTTCGAAAATGTCCAAACGGATTGTACGCGAGGCGATCTGGATGGTGTGGAAACTGAAATGGCTGCAGATCTCCGGCAGGCTCTAGCCGCACCAAACCTTGCAGCTGCGAAAGCGCAAACGCATTCCCTTCGCGGGGTCAACGGCGACGAATGGAGGGTTCGCACCTGAACCCGGCTGCGGCTAGTCGTGATGGCGGACCACACCGACGCGATAGGGACCCTCTTCAGCGAGAACTTTGTAGCCGCTTTCCAAGCCCACCAGCATCAGATTGGCGGTTGGGCTTTCATGCACCCAGGCAGAAACCACTTCACCGACAAAAATGGTGTGGTCGCCGGCATCGACCTGGTTGATCACACGGCATTCAAAGTTGGCCAGACAATTTTCAATCAGCGGCGCTTTGACCAGATTGCCGGGCTTGGCGATGAGCCGGCACTCTTTAAAGCGGTCCACCTGTGTGGACGAATCGGCGCCACAGAACAAGATTTCGCGAGCCTGATCTTCGCCCGGGATGGCCAGGACAAATTCGTTCGACTCCTGAATGCAGCGGTACAGCCGGCGCTCCCGGCTGACAACCAGAGCCAGCGTGGGTGGACGGAAGGAGGCGCGGGTGAACCAGCCCACCGTCATCACCTGCGCTTCGCCGCTCGAATCCACACTGGTCGCGAAGGCCAGACGCTCGGGTTTGGACCAAACTTCCATAGCTTCTTTAAGGGTGGCGCTCTTAAGCATAACAGGACTCCCATTTGCTGATCTTGAGCATGCCGCCGCGGGCGAACTGCGGCCGCCCACAAACCGCGTTAGGCTGGGAGCGGCGGACTTGTACGGCAATGTGCCCCGAAGGGCCCCTGTCGCGTTCCGGCGCACGTTTTAACCGTGAGCAGGTTGTTTTCAGACTTTTGCTAAATTATTCAGCCCAAGCGGTTCACTAAAAAGAGATATTATTAAAACAAACCGATCACCGTATTATTCCCCATGGATCCGCATGGATGAAACAGAGAACACCATGAGCGCCGCGATCCCCTCGCCAGAGACGCGGCGATTGCGAAAAGAATTTCTTCAGCGTTTTGCAGTCCCGGCTGAACTGCTGATCCGTGCGCCCGGCCGCGTCAATCTGATCGGCGAACACACCGATTACAATGGGTACCCGGTGTTGCCGCTGGCCATAGACCGGGAGATCCGCATCGCCGCCATCCGCCGACCGGACGATCACGTGCACCTGTATAACTGCCGACGCGCGTTTGCCGAACGGTCTTTTGCGCTGTCAGAGGCCGCGATCCCTTTTGCGCTCGGCGATTGGGGCAATTATGTCAAAGCGGCGGTGACCGGTTTGCAGGATCGCATTCCTCATCCCGCACGCGGATTCACCGCTCTGTTTGACGGCGCGGTGCCGCCGGCTGCCGGCCTTTCCTCGTCTTCGGCGCTGGTCGTCGCGGTCGCCCTGCTGTTTCTCCACGTCAACGAGGTTCAGATGGACCGCCTCGAGCTGGCGGAGCTGCTGGCGCGCGCAGAGCGATTTGTCGGCACGGCGGGCGGCGGCATGGATCAGGCCGCTTCGCTGACGGGTCAGCCCGGTCATGCGCTCAAGATCGATTTTTTCCCGCTGCGCGTGCGGCCCGTGGCCCTACCCCTTGCGTACCGGGTGGTGATCTGCCATTCATTGATCGCAGCGCCGAAAACCGAATACGCGCTGCTGGAGTATAACCGGCGTCCTTTGGAATGCCGGCTTGCGGTATTGTTGTTGTGCCGCTATCTGTCGCACAAGACCGGCCGCCCGGTGTCAGCGCAACGGCTGGCCGATCTGGCGGCCTTTCCGCTGGCGGAAGAAGAGGCGGCCTCAGTCCTGGGGCCGCATCCGCTTTCTCCGGCGCAGTTGCTGGATCGGTTGCAAATGAGCTTGCCGGAGCTGTTGCGTGTTTTGGACCGTGCCGTACTGCAGACGCCTGTGGACGGTTTTAAGCTGCTGCCGCGTTATCTTCACGTGGTGCAGGAGGCGGCCCGTGTGCAGGCCGCCTGTGCGGCCCTGGAGCAAGGGGACCCTGAAGCGATGGGCCGCTTGATGGGGGCCTCCCATGCCAGCTGCCGATCTCTGTATGAGATCAGCACCGTCGAACTGGACCGGTTGGTGGAGATCGCGCTCGAGCATGGGGCAGTGGGCAGCCGTCTCACCGGTGCAGGGTTCGGCGGTTGCACGGTGAGCCTGGTGGCCCGGGAAAAAGTGAACGATTTTATCGCGGCGGTCACCCGGGACTATTACGAGACTTTTCTGGCTCAACACAAGCCGGAGACCATGGAGAACGGCTTGCCGAAGGATGCGATCTTTGCCACCGATGCGGTAGCCGGTGCGGGTCTGATTTTATAAACCGCATTCGGCGATGGCAGGGGGCTGCCGGCGCCGGGTGGAATGACACACGCGAAGGGAGGGACGCGTAGCGGCACTACTAATCAGTTAGGTGGTTTCAGGATGAAATACAGGTTATGGTTACTTGGTGGGTTGTTGGCCATGGGGATGTTCGGCGGCTGCAAAGAAAAACCGGCGGCGGTCCAGCCGGCGGCCGTGAAGCCGGCTCGCGAAGCGCGCTGGCTGCGAAGCGACGGCCAAGTGCTCTGCGGCGACACTCTGGAAAAAATCGTGGCGCGGGATTCCTTTCCCGCCGGGCAGTCGCAGGCAATCATCCGCGCGTTCGCCTCGGTGTTCGATGTGCGCAAGCTGGTGGTGGGCAAGCACTATTGCCTGTTTCATGACTCCACCGGGATGTTTCAGCGGTTTGATTATTTTGCCGAGCCCGAACGGACCATCCACGTCGACTATGACTCTTCGATGGGGTGGCGCGGCCGGGTCACGCAGTTGGCTCTGGTCAAAAAAATAAAAGGCGTGCGCGGGCGGATCACCGGTTCGCTGTACGAGTCCATGCTGGCGGCCGGCGAGTCCGCGGAGCTCATCGTTCTGTTCAGCGATGTGTTTCAATGGGATCTTGATTTTTTCAGCGACCCGAAACAGGGCGACGAGTATGCGCTGTTGTGTGAAGCCTATCACCTGGCCGATCCGTCGCAGCCGGACAGCCTCGGGGCGTTTGTCCGCTATGGCCGCATCCTGGCCGGAGAGTACCTGCAGAAGCATCGCCGTCTGGCCACGGTTTATTTTCAAACTTCGGAGGATCGCGGCGGCTATTATGATCTGACCGGTCATTCCTTTCAAAAGACGTTTTTAAAATCGCCGCTGTCGTATGGCCGGGTGACCTCGCGCTATAGCGGCGGTCGCCGTCATCCCATTCTCAAAATCGTACGTGCGCACTATGCCATCGACATTGCGGCGCCGGCGGGAACGCCCATCATCGCCCCTGCCGACGGCAGGGTGATCGAAAAAGGCAGCAACTCGGGGATTGGTCAATTCATCAAGATCCGTCACAAGAATCCCCATTTCGTCACCCTCTATGGTCATCTGAGCCGGTTTGCGGCGGACCTGGAGGTGGGGCGCGCGGTTTGTCAGCGGGATGTGATCGGCTATGTGGGCAGCACGGGGTTGTCGACTGGACCGCATCTGCACTATGTGTTTTATGAAAACGGCCGGCCCATCAATCCGGAAAAGATCAAGAACTCGTCCGGAGATCCGTTGCCGGCGCCGCTCCAGACGGCGTTCACGGCGGTGCGGGATCAGCGTCTGCAGCAACTGGCTGCGGTGGTCGCACAGCCGGCGCTGAAGGATTCCCTTGCGGTCGAAACGGTTGCACCGTTCGCCGAGCCGTTGGCCGCGCCGTCAGCCGCGCCGTCGGCCGACAAGGATTAGAGGTTGGCTTTCGGCCGTCTTTGTCCGAACTGGACGGCGCAGGGGGCGTTTTTACTGACGATCTGCTGCAATGCGTTGCACCACAGCGCTGCAAAAGTGCGGCAGCTGTTGGCGCCGTCCAGGTGTTCTTCGCGGGCAAAAGCGGCGTGTTCACAACGGAGATCGCAGAATGTAATCCGGCTGCTGGTGACGCCGGCGTTTGAATCATCATTCATAATCAACGCTCGCGGGGTTTCGCTGCATGAAGATTAAAATCCTTTTGGTCGGCAAACCGGCTAATCCGCATTATGCCGGTCTGGCGCAGGAGTACTGCCGCCGCATCGGCCATTACCTGGACATCGCGGTGGAAACCGTGGCGGCGCAAAAACTGGATCAGCCGGCTGGGCATGTGCGCAGCCGGGAAGCGCAACGGCTTTTAGCCGAGATCGACGGCAAAGAGTGGTGCGTGGCGTTGGATCGATCGGGCGCGTCCTGGGATTCGGAACAGCTGGCGAAAAAGATGAACGGCTGGCTGCAGAGCGGACAGCGGCCTCTCTGTTTTGTCATCGGCGGACCACTGGGTCTGGATGAACCGGTGCTGCAGCGGGCGGATGAAAAACTGGCGCTGTCGGCCTTCACGCTCGCCCATGAACTGGCGCTGGTGGTGCTACTGGAGCAGCTCTACCGCGCCTTCACCATTCTTCGCGGGGAAAAGTATCATAAATAAAAATGACCGTACTCTCCCCCTGGCGGTCATTGGGTGTGTGTAAAATTTTTACAAAACAGTCATCGGCAAAAAAGGCCGGCCTAGGCTCATTCGAGAATTTCCAGGGTGGCGTGTTTGCCGCCTTTTCTCGAGACCGCGGAGAGCAACACGCGGATCGCGTGCGCAGTGCGGCCGTTTTTGCCGATGATCTTGCCCATGTCCGGCTGTGCGACACGAAGCTCGTACACCACGGTTGTTTCCCCAAACACTTCAGAGACCTTGACCTCTTCTGGGTTATCCACCAGATGTTTGACGATGTACTCGACGAATTCTTTCATCCGTAGTCCCTTTTCGTTAGGTTTGCTTCGTCATCTGGCAGCAATCATGTTCCAAAGGTGCGCTGCTAGACTGGAGTGTGCAGTCAAGACCATTGTAATATATTTGTAAGCAACTACAATGTCAAGGAAAAAATAAACAAAAGTGGATTCCGTTCATTTTATGGTTTTTTTGTGGTTGTTAAAAAAATCTTGACATTGAACAAAATTTAGACTAAATTACTGTCGTTAGCACTCACCGCTGTTGAGTGCTAATAAAAATTGATCTCATAATAAACAATAACTTAATAGGAGGTTCGTTATGACCATTAAACCGTTGGCTGACCGCGTTGTGGTAAAACCGGTGGAACAGCAGGAGCAGAAGCAGGGAACGATTATCATTCCTGACACGGCAAAAGAAAAGCCGATGCAGGGAGAAGTAATTTCCGTCGGTCCCGGCAAAATCACTGAGAACGGCGCCAAAGTGGACATGTCGGTCAAAAAGGGCGACAAGGTATTGTACGGAAAATATTCCGGCACCGAAGTCACCATCGACGGTGTAGAGTATCTGATCATGCGCGAGAGCGATATTTTCGCAATCATCTAATTAAACCTGAACTCGTGGAGGTTGTCTGTTATGGCAAAGCTTATAGATTTTAACGTCGAAGCGCGCAGCGCTTTAAAGATCGGTATTGATAAGTTGGCCAAGGCCGTCGGTTCCACCCTTGGACCCAAAGGCCGCAATGTGGTTATTGATAAAAAGTTCGGCGCTCCCACCATCACCAAGGACGGCGTCACCGTGGCCAAGGAAGTGGAGCTGGAGAATCCGTTGGAGAACATGGGCGCCCAGATGGTGAAAGAGGTCGCTTCGAAAACCAGTGATGTGGCCGGCGACGGCACCACCACGGCCACGGTTCTGGCTCAGGCCATCATCCGTGAAGGATTGAAGAACGTCACTGCCGGTTCCAGCCCCAATGCGCTGAAACGCGGTATTGACAAAGGCGTCAAGACGGTGGTCGAGGAGCTGCGCAAGATCAGCAAGCCGCTGCCGGGCAAAACTGAAATCGCCCAGGTCGGCGCCATCTCCGCCAACAACGACAAAGCCATCGGTGAACTGATCGCCGACGCCATGGAAAAAGTGGGCAAGGACGGCGTCATCACCGTTGAAGAAGCCAAGACCACCGACACCGAACTGCAGGTGGTGGAAGGCATGCAGTTCGATCGCGGCTATCTGTCCCCGTACTTTGTCACCAATCCCGACACCATGGAAGCGCAGTTGGAGGATCCGATGATTCTGATCTACGACAAAAAGATCAGCGCCATGAAGGACCTGCTGCCGATTCTGGAAAAAGTCGCTCAGATGGGCCGCACGCTGTTGATCATCGCCGAAGAGGTGGAGGGCGAAGCCCTGGCCACGCTGGTGGTGAACAAACTGCGCGGCACGCTGCGCGTGGCCGCGGTGAAGGCGCCGGGATTCGGCGATCGCCGCAAAGCCATGTTGGAAGACATCGCCACTCTGACCGGCGGCCGGGTGATCTCTGAAGAAGTCGGTTTCAAGCTGGAAAACGCCACCACCACCGATCTCGGTAAAGCCAAGCGCGTGACCATCGACAAGGACAACACCACCATCGTCGAAGGCGCCGGCAAAACCGAAGACATCAAAGGCCGCATTGCTCAGATCAAAAAGCAGATCGAGACTTCGACCTCGGATTACGACAAAGAGAAACTGCAGGAACGTCTGGCCAAGCTGGCCGGCGGCGTGGCCGTGCTCAGCGTCGGTGCCGCTACCGAAGTCGAGATGAAAGAGAAGAAGGCCCGCGTGGAAGATGCGCTGCACGCCACCCGAGCTGCCGTGGAAGAAGGCATCATCCCCGGCGGCGGCGTCGCCTACCTCCGCGCCATTCCGGCTCTGGATAAACTGGAAAAATCCCTTGAAGGCGATGAAAAAGTGGGTGTGCAGATCCTTCGCCGCGCGATCGAAGAACCCATCCGCCTCATCGCTGAAAACGCCGGCTGGGAGGGTTCCATCGTCGTGCAAAAAGTCAAAGACGGCAAGGATGCCTTTGGCTTTAACGCTGACACCGAGGTGTTCGAAGACCTGTTCAAGGCCGGCGTCATTGACCCGACCAAGGTTTCGCGCATCGCTCTGGAGAACGCTGCCAGCGTCTCCGGTCTGATGCTGATGACCGAGGCCACCATCGTCGAAAAGCCCGAACCCAAGCAGCCGGCTCCGCCGATGCCCCCGGGCGGCGGCATGGACTACTAGTCTCTACAAATCGCCTCTGCTGCCTGCAGAGGCGATTTTTGTTGCAAGTTTGTTTTTTTTTAGCTACATTTTATCTGTTCAGTATTTTGAGCGGATAATGCGCTAGGGGTTTACCCTAGTAAAAAATACATGGTTTTACCGATTGCTTTTTTAACCAGGTTGTCCTATATTAATAGTGTAATAGATGCCGGGCGTCCCCTCGGTCGCTGGTAACCCCCCTAATTCCAGTGCCATGGACGGCTCGGCATTTTTATTATAAGGCGTTGTTTCTTAAGTGAAACAGCGCCTTTTTTTATAAAAGATCGAATCGATCCTTTGTCACATAGCACACCGGGCATACCCAGTCTTCGGTCAATTCGTCAAAGGGCGTTCCCGGCGGTATGCCGTTCTCCGGGTCGCCGATCTCCGGATCATACACATAACCGCAATTGGTGCAGATCGTTTTATCCATTTCCTCCTCCTGATAAAGCCATCGCAGCGCTTCGGTCGATGGCACGCCCGCAAGCCGATGCCGGCGCCGCATGCAACCGCTGGCGTTAATCCACGCGAAAATATTTGGCCTGCGGATGATGCACGATGAACGCAGAGGTGGTCTGCTCCGGCACCATCTGATCCTCTTCAGTGATAGTGACACCGATGCGCTCCGGCCGCACCAGTTGGAACAGCTTGCGGTTCTCCGCCAGATCCGGACAGGCCGGATAGCCGAACGAGTAGCGCGAGCCGCGATATTTCTGCATGACATAATCATCGATGCCGGCGCCCTCTTGTTCAAGAATGCCCAGCTCTTCGCGCACCTTACGATGCCAATACTCAGCCAAAGCCTCCGCGGTTTCCACGCTCAATCCGTGAAACAAAAGATAGTCCTTGTAGGCGTTTTGCTCGTACAGCCGTTTGGCCTCCTCGCCTGCTTGAGCGCCTATGGTCACCACCTGCACGGCGATCAGGTCCTGCCGCTTCTCCTGCACCGGCAGAAAAAAATCCGCAATGCAGCGATGTGGGGCTGCACTCTGCCGCGGAAACCGCAGACGCAGCCATTCCGCTCCGCTCTCCGGATGATGTACGATCACCTCGTCGCCGTCGCTGTTGCAGGGATAATAGCCGTACACCAGCGACGGCGTCAGCAACGCCTCCTGTTTGCATCGTTCCTTGAGCTG
>CAZKQR010000067.1:0-7570 GCA_964554965.1 uncultured Cytophagia bacterium
CTATAAAAGGATCTATTACTTGCTTTACACTCTACGCTCCCTGTCGCCGGGGATTGCTTCGGGCCGTAAGACCGCGGCCCTCACAAAAAAGTCTACCGGTTCCGCCCCTCGATGGGACTGGCGGCGATTTCCACCTCACCCCTCTCATCGATCACAGCGAAATACTCCCACAGATTCACGGTCGAACACACATGGCGCGGCGCAACCAGCACGTAATCGCCGATACGGCAATAGCCCGGCGCCTGCACCACCGTGTGCTCTTCGCTCCAGGACAGAGCTTTCATGCCCGGGATGCTAAAGGCCTCCACCGGACCCTGATCCACCGCCCAGCGTTTGTGGCCCATATTCAGCACATAGCGGTTCTCCCCTGTCTGATCCATGATCTGACACAGGATCAGCGCCGCGGGTTTAAAGGTACCCGGCATCAGCTGCTGATAATGGGTGTCAAAATAAATCCACGTGCCGGGAGAAAAATAGAGCTGGAACGGCCATTGCTTCCGGCCGAGCACCTGCAGATCATGGACAAAGCTCGGCGTGCCGCCGACCACCACGCGTCCGATGGAAACGCCGGCAGCGGAGAACTGATCCAGCGCCGTCTGCAATCGATCCATGCTGATGCCCGCCTGCAGCTGCCGTTCCTCAGCGCTGTGCTGTTGGATGTGGCCGTCATAGGCGTGCAGGCCTGCGAAGATCAAGCGCGGAAACTGCGGCAGCTTGCGATACAGGTCCAGCGCTTTTTGCGGCGCTGTGCCGGTGCGGGCCATGCCGACATCGAGATCGATGAAACAGGAAACGTGCATGTCCGCCGCTTCAGCGGCCTGCTGCAGAATGCGGGCGTGCTCCGGCTGGGAAATCTGCATAAAGAACCGGGTGGCCGGGTGGCGCTTCATCGCATCGATCTGCGCAGCGGCCTCCACGGCCATCAGCGGATAGGCGACCAGCACTTCCGGCGCTCCAGCGGCGGCCAGCATTCCCACCTCGTTCGGCGTGGCTTTAAAAAAATGAATGCCCTGTTCCCTCATCAAGCGCGTGACATAGGGGGACTTGTGTGTTTTAACATGAGGACAAAGGGAAGCCGGCGAAAAGGATGAAGCGCCCTGCGACAGCAGACCTTTCATGGCCTGCAGATTATAAAGCAGACGGTTGTGAAAGACCACGAGACGAGGCGTTCGCAGGGAGCCCGGTTTCTGGATCATATAGGGTTCGCGGTCACATGTGGGTAGGTAAAAATCCACCTGGTTTCTCCTGCGAGCTGCACCAGTTCCTGACGATAAAAAGGATCGTTGAAGGCGCTGAATCCTTTCAGGGCTCGAGCGGTTTGGCCTTGATCATTCTGATCTCTGAAAATCGCTGACCCGCCAATCCCACCCGGACTATGGTGGCCATCTGCATATAATCGGTCACGCCCCCTTCCACATCACTATTGTGGTAGTTCGCCCAGCGGGGCGCACGGGGCAACGGGATGTTCATGCCCACGGATGAGGCCAGCCGGTTATTGGGCAGCTCTCCGAAGGCGCAGGCTTCGGTCAGATCCGCCGGAACCCACCCATATCTCGGGATAAAGCATTCGGCCCAGGCGTGATAGCCCCACTGCGAATCGTCCGTTGCCTGAAAGCCGGCGACCAGACGGGCGGGAATGCCGACGCTGCGGCACAGAGCGATGAACAGATAGGCAAACTGGCCGCAATCGCCGGCCAGAGTCTGCAGCATGACCGTCGCTCCTCGTTGTTCCGGCGGATAGTGATAGACGCCGTGTTCTTTAAGCCAGTTGAACAACACCAGGGCGCGAAGGTAGGGATTGGACTCCTGACCGATGATGCGCCGGGCGGTATCTGCGACAGCGCCGTCGTATTCCAGCCAGCGCTCCGGCCGTGTATAAAAGCGGTAAAATTCGCTGCTCTGGTTGTAGACGCCGACTTTGCTGGAGTCTATTTCATACTCTACGCGATAGCAGGTGTACTGAAATCGGCGGCTCAGCTGCAGAGTGCGCGCGCCTTGAATCAACGTACTTAAATCCCAGAAACGGATACGATTGCCGTTGCGACGGTCTTCAAAACGCAGTCCGATGTCCGGCTGGATGTGGAGATAGCGAATGTCGCGCTGACCGGTCCGCTCCACCGGTTCAGCGGTCCACAGGTAGACGAGCGGAAGATCGACCACCGAAACGCGCAGCGAATCAGCCAGCTCTTCCAGCTGTGACGGAGGGGCTGTTTGAATGGAATCCAGCCCACAGATCATCTCCACTTCATAGCGGCAGGGGTCGGTCAGAGTAGGACGAAAGACCACATCGGAAGCCTCATAATCCGGGTACAGCTTGACGCTGGAGACCAGCACATCCGGGCTTTTAGTGCCGACCGCGCAACAGACAAACAAGAATCCCAACAAGCAGCCAGACAAAAATAACCGATGTCGCGGAACCGGTTCGTTCGACCGGCGCCTGAGCCGGCGCCTGCGGACCGCAGCAAAGAGCCGCTTAGCTGTGCGTGATCGCTTTGTAGGCATATTGCAAAATCCGCTGATGGTTTGCCCCTTCATACATACAAATAACGTTTGATTTTCTGCGTCGGCGTTTTTTCAAACGGTTCGGCTTGTTCGAGAATTCTATTGATGCGGCTGAATGAAGAACCATTCTGATTGACGCTGTTTCGCAGCTCTTCCAGAAGCGCTTCGATGCGATCGGGATTCAGCTTTTGTGCAGAGAAACGGCTGTCCAGCACTTCATAGTTCAAGCAGACCTTGGCCGTCAACTTGCCGTCGCGCAGATAGACCAGGGACTCGACCACTTCCTCCATCTCGTTCAGCGTTGCCTCGATCTCTTCCGGATAGATGTTCTCTCCATTGGGGCCCAGGATCATGTTCTTCGAACGGCCTTTGATGTACAGATACCCCTGTTTGTCAAACACGCCCAGGTCGCCGGTGCGAAACCAGCCATCTTTGTCCAGAACCTCCTCTGTTCTTTTCGCATCCAGAAAATAGCCCTTCATGACCACCGGGCCGCGCACGAGAATTTCCCCCTCGCCGGTTTTGGGGTTCGGATGATCGATGCGCATCTCCACGCCGGACAGGGGCTTGCCGGCTGCGCGATACGCGGTGTTTTCCGGACCCGTCCCGGAGATCAGCGGCGACGTTTCAGTCAAGCCGTAGCCAATGGCATAGGGGAACCCGGCCTCACGTAAAAACAGTTCCACCTCCGGACACAGGGAAGCGCCGCCGATGCAATAGCAGCGCAGTTCGCCGCCAAAGGAGGTCAGCAATTTTCTTCCCGCTGCTTTATACAACCGTTTTCGGATTACCGGGATTTTGGTCAGCCCGCGCAGCAGCCACTTTTTCTTAAAGGTGGGCAGAATCCGGTTTTTATATATCTTTTCAATGACCAGGGGCACGGTCAGAAGGACGGTCGGTTTGATCTTTTGCAGCGCCGGCAGCAGCACGCGCGCGGTGGGCGGCTTGTCCAGATAATAGACCGCAGACCCTTTCATCAGCGGCGCCACCAGCCCCAAAGTGCATTCATAAGCGTGTGAGAGCGGCAGCATGGAGACCATGCGGTCCTCTGGACCGAGATTGACAATGGTGAAGGTGGCCAGCGCGTCAAAGATGAGATTCTTGTGTGTGAGCATGACGCCCTTGGAGCTGCCGGTAGTGCCGGAGGTGTAGATGATGGAAGCCAGCGCCTCCTCGGCGTCCTCGCCGGATAACAGGCTGGTGATTTTACGCGCCGCCCCCTTGAGTTTGGCCAACTCCTTGGAGCCTTCCTGAAGGATCCCGGACAATTTGTCCATTTTAACCAGCCGCGGCAGCAGTGAAAAATCCTCAATCAGAAACACGGACTGCAGAGAGTCGATGGCCGCGTCTTCAATTTTGCCGTACAACTTTTCAGAGACAAAGATCGCCTTGGCCCCGGAGTGGCGCAGGATATGCTGGACTTCCGTGGGATGGAAATCAGGCAGGATCGGCACAGCCACCGCCGCCATGGTGGTGATGGCAAAAAAGGCTACGCCCCACTGCGGTTTGTTTTCGCTCAAAATCGCCACGCGGTCGCCGGCAACGATGCCGTTCTGTCTCAACCATTCAGAAACCTCGCTGACCCGTTGGCCCCATTCAGCATAGGTGAGGGCAGGACCATCGACTTCCGCCAGACTGACGCGATCGGCAAATTCTGTTGTGCTGCGCTGCAGCAGAGCCTGCAGGGTCATGGTTTTAAGCGGTGAAGATATCATACGGATTATCTCCCTTTGCCAATAAAAACAAAACCACAAAGTATACCGGATGGTTCAGAGTCACTCGCCTTATCAGCCCCAGCGTCTTGCCATTCACCCTGGAGCGGGGAAGGCCGTGCCCGGAAGGAAATATAACAAACCCTCACTTGAAAAACAAACCTTTTACATGGTCATCGGCTGAGCAGAAAGCGTTGGGAAAAGGTTTGCTCAGGGCCCGGAATCCGCAGAACATACAGACCGTCCGGCGCCTTGGCGCCGGATGCCGTAAGGCCCGTCCAGCGAAAGAGCCAGGATCCTTGATCAGCCGCTTGCGGGGCCAGCACGGCGACGCATTGGCCTGACAGATTATAAATCCTGGCTTCAGTCTGGGACCCGGCAGCAGGCGCCTGCAGCGCCGCCTGCCAGGTTGAACGTTGAGGATTAAAGGGATTGGGAGCACCCGGCTGCAACACCCAGCCATCGGACGTAAAGCCATCCGGATCGGCAAGCTCGGCCGAGCGGGTTTGCTCCTGATATTCCAGCATCAGGTCGTTCTGATCCCATTGAAATAAACGTCGGCCGAAAGCGGCGTTATGATCCGGTTCGTTGATGAGGTAACAGGTGAAATCGATGCTGAGCCGATCCGTCGACAGATTGTTCTTTTTCGTATGAACCCACAGCCCCATATCGCCGAGGGATCGTTTATCGCCGGTATCGATGGAGCCATCCAAAGTGCCGCCGGCCTGGTTGTCATGATAATAAAGGCTCATTACGGCGTTGCGGATCTTGGGGCATTCGACGATCATCTCAATGGTTCCCCAGGGTCCACTGGCCAACAGCCATTGGGCGCCGTCCGTCTGCTGCAACTTGGTGGTAATGGTTTCAGGATTTCCATCGATGGGGACTCCACCCGGGTTGGAGGCAGAGTAAAAACGGCCGCCCACGGCGTGCACGCTCAAATCCAGCGACTGGCGGATGGAGTTCAATCCGATCAGCTGCAGGATGCTCTCCTGCACCGCGATGCCGGAGGCGCCGATGCGGAACGAATTGGGATAATACTCCCACTGATGATCGGCTTTCAACGCGCCGACGACCGGAAAGGAGACCGAGGGGCGTTGATCATGAAAAGCGCGCACACACCCTGAATGATAGGTGGAGCTGCCGTTGTTGAGCGTGTCCTCGTTGCAGGTATACCGTCCCAGGCCGGGTAAAAACGACTTGCCGCTGAGACGCAGTTTCAAACGGTCCAGCAGATTTTTCTCCGGCGCCGCTGCCAAGGAGATATAGTCTATCCAGCCATCGGGAGTGCGGCCGATGCGATAGGAGCGCGTCCGGGCGGTGTCCGCGGCGGTGCCGGCCGGCGCCGGGCTATAGCGGTGATAGCCCGAGACCGTCGGTGCGGCCGTGGTATGATAGAGATAAAGCCAGCCTTTTTTATCCGGCGCCAGCGGATCGGAAAATGTCAACTCGATACGGAATTCATTCCGGCTCTGACGCTCGTCAAGCCACTGGCCAAGGGCGGCACGATCACCCAGATCCTCCGGCATGATCGTCATCTCATCCACCGGATCGATACGGTCGTTTCTGGCTTGCACATGGTTGTATTTTCTTTGACCGTTGACGATATCCACCTCATCGACTTGAAAGGGCACGGCGGTCCACCGTTGGCTTGGGGCGTCGAAGCGGAAGGCGGCCCATTCGCTGATACGCACATCGACTCGTGGGAATTGACTGCCGCTGATGAGGATCGGCACAAAGCGGCGATCCATGGTTTTAGTCTGTCCAAAGCAGAGTCCGGACAGCATCCCTGCCAGTAAAATTATTTTTTTCACGATTATTATGCTCTCTCCTGAGTGAGGGTTCCCACATAAACTTTAATTGGATGGCAAGCCGCTGGTTATGCGTTTCTGGCGGCAGATCCATCATTCATGCTCGCAACAATGTAACCATTACGCCGTTAAATCGGACGCCGCTCTGGCCGCGCAGAAACACCGACGCCCCCATCCTTCGATGGAGGCGTTGATGACGTCACCCATTAAGACGCACATGGGTGGGAAATGGATTTGATCTGTATCACATCGGTCGATTTTATTTCTGCATCAGCCTGTATTTATCCAATAATTTGTTCACGCCATCTTTGTGGACCATAAAAGCCAGTATCTTGAGTCGAATGAAATCACCGCGAAAAAAATGATACCCGGCAAATGCGCCCTTCCAGGCGCTGGCGGCAGAGTCCTTGATCAAGAACCAGTCCTCGCCGGCCATGGCCTTATAACCGATGAGGTGCATGCCATGGTCGTCGGTGCTGGTGTGATTGTAGAAGCGAAACTCGCGACTGTCCTGGTTGATGGCAGAGGAGGGCAGATCAAAGCTCGGTACGATGGCCAGGTCGGAAGGACCATACTTGCCCGGCTCAGAGACGTCTCCGGCGATGGCGACCGAATAGCCCTGTTGGATGGCGCCTTTGATGCCCTGATAAAAATCCTCCAGCGGCACGTTATAATAGTCCTGGCACTTCCACCAGTTGTCCGGAACAGGATAGCTGTTCTGCGTCCAGAATGGATATTTTAGGACTGAAATAAAAGAGACATAGTCCTCCAAGGGCAGCGCCAGAACATTCTCGCAGAATTGCTTCGGCGTCCAGGTTTGTCCCTGATAGGAAAAGGATTCCGGTGGAGCGCCCATATAGCGATCCATGATCATGCGCACATTAGCGATGGCCTGCTCCTCGTACCACAGCTGGTTGGTGCGAATGAACTCGAGGTATTGCTTGATCTCTTTGAGCATGTTTCGTTCATCATAGACGGTTGCACCGCCTGGTAATCCGGTATAGCACTCTGCCGGTACGGCGCCGTAGGCCTGCATGCGCAGGATGACCGCGTTCAGCTGAGAACCCGGATCGACCAGGGAGTTGCCCTTTGTCTGAACGAAGCGGCGTACTTTTTCTACATACTCCCAGTATACGGTAAACATTCTGGATAGAGCGATTTCACCGCGGCCGAGGCGTTTCAGCTCGGATTCCAGCAGCGAGGTGGCGGCAAAACACCAGCAGGTGTTGGTGGTGTCTTGCTTGATGGGAGGGGTGTGATACACCGGCTGATAAACGGATAACGGCTTGGGGTATTTGATCGAAGAAAAGTCCATGCTCAAGATCGTATCCGGTTTGCCATAGTATGTTTTTTCCGGCCGATAGAATGCTTTCTGATCGTCTGCCGAATGAAGACCCGTCAGCGGCATAAGGACAAACCATAGCATCCACACTCTTGTTTTAATGTCAGTCATACTTGAGGACCTCCAAAATCGTTTCTCCCCTCTGCGCCATCGGCGGATTTTAAACCATCCGCAGATATCGCAGATTAAATAACCTTGTTGAT
>CAZKQR010000067.1:7670-14971 GCA_964554965.1 uncultured Cytophagia bacterium
CCTTGTTGATTTGGATACCCGCTGGAACATTCCAGCCAATTCCTCCCCACCTACCCATCGCGTCCATCTGCGTCATCAGCGGATTTTAAACCATCCGCAGATATCGCAGATTAAATAACCTTGTTGATTTGGATACCCGCTGGAACATTCCAGCCAGTTCCTCCCCACCTACCTGTCTGCGTCCATCTGCGTCATCGGCGGATTACTTTAGCCTTGAGTAGTCGCAGTTAACGAAGATTCATCCAATTTATAAACCAACCGTTTGTATTGCAGACGTGCGTCGCCGAAATTGATGATCAGAGCACGATGAAGGTTTGACGCTTTTAAATAATGGATCACCTGGGCCTCTTCCCTGCCCGTTATCGTCTGCAAGGCCTTTAGTTCCACAAGGATGGCGTCATAGCAAATAAAATCCGCCCGGTAATGCGTCGCCAGCTCTTTGCCCCGATAAAATATTTTCAGCTCTTTTTCGCGCACATAAGGAATTTTTACGAACATAAATTCTTTTTCCAACGCCTCCTGGTACACCGCCTCCAAAAAGCCGTGGCCCAACTCACTGTGCACCTGCATGGCAGCGCCGATAACCGCGTAGGTCTCAAGATCTCGTCTCTCGGCGCTGTTCGTTGTCATCTGTGGATTCATCCTTTCCCCCTTTATAGTCTTTCTCTGCAATGATTATTCCACCCCTCCCGTCTTTTGCGGAAATTCTCCCCGCAGAGCGGCGGCGATCAACGCCAGGGTTTCTTCGTTGAAATCCTTCTCGCTCATCCAACGCAAATAATCCGGATCGTTTTCATGGAGCCACTGCAGGCTTTTACCGCGATTCTTGCCGAACGCAATGACCGCTTCGCCATTACGCCAAAAAAACTTGCGGTCCCCCGTCACCCAGCGCGCTCTGTCGCCATTGCTGCAAAAAGCCGACAGCCCGGCCGAATCATGCGGCAAATCCGGATACCGGGCCAACTGACCGTCCAACACCTCGAGCGTGGCGGCGATGTCTGCCGCCGCATCGTGTGCGTTGATCAACTCCCGCTGACAATACAAGCGCACTGCGGCAGAAAGATCGCGCGGTTCCTTTTTATGAAAAATCACCTGACAGTCGATGACTTGGGTCTGAGCGCTGTCAAGCGGTTGCCCGTTGCGCTCCAATTCTGCCTGTAAAAACGGCAGATCGAAACGAAGAACGTTATAGCCGGCCAGATCGCATCCCGCGAGATAGGCGTTGATCCGCGGCGCCAAGTCACGCAACGACGGCTTTCCCGCCACCTTCTCATCGGTAATGTGATGCACGCGGCTGGCCTCCGGCGGAATCGGAATGCCTGGATTGACTAACTCCATCCAGCTTTCAACCGTATGGTCCGGCAGCACCCGCAAAAAAGCGAACTGTACGATTCGGTCCGTCTGCGGATCCAAGCCGGTGGTCTCCAGATCAAAAAAGACCAGCGGGCGCACCAGCTGAAGCCGGGCCAGCGGCCTGGTCTGCTCTGCAGCCGGCGGTTGACCGTCCGTGAACATGGATAACGTGGTTTCGAATGTTTTTGTGCGCTTTTTCATGATCGCCCTTTTGGATGGAGAAGCTAAAGAATACAAAAAAGAGCCATAAACTCAAAGTGAAAAGTGATAAGGGAGGTGCGGATCGGGCAGGGCTCAAAGAACCGTTAAGCCCGGGCGCCTGGCGAATCAACAGCCACACACCGTCGAGGTTCAAAACCGGAGCGGCCGCCCTAGTCATCGCCTTCGAGGATGCTGATAAAGCGGGCTACGGTGCGGCCGGCCTCGCCAAGGGGCGGCGAATACCCCCAATGCGGCGAATCCTCCCCATCATGGTTGACAAGGATCTCTTGATAGTTGTTCGCCATCTGAATTTCATCGTACGCGCGATTCGCGCGAGTCTGCAGGTCGGCCACCTCTGCGACCGACAACACCTTGCCCTGCTGTTGAGAACGTCTGATTAATTTCGGCAGCATAATGCCGCTGGTCGCTTGCTGCGGCGACTCATAGCCCATGTGCCCTTGCACCGCCAGAATTTCTTCTTCAAGAACCGGACACAGGAAAACAGTGCGCAGACGGAACGCGGCGCTCGCCTGCTGCACCGCCGGATGATCGAGAAAAAGCCGGCCCAGCGTGGGATAGATTTCAAGGACGATCAGAGATTCTTTCTCGAACAAAACCGCGATCTGCTGCAAATCCACCGCCTGCCAGATGACCCGCACCTGTCCTACCAGGTAGCGCGTGGCCGGCAACGCGCAGATCTCATCCTTGCTGCGATAATAATAATCCACCCCTTCCTGCTCACCCGGACGAGGAGGGCGACTGGTATACAAGACCGGCATCGCCATTGCCAGATCCGGACGCAGCCGGCGAACGGTCTTGAGCAACGGCGTCTTGCCGGCGCAGGACGGACCAGACAAAATCACGAGCTGTTTCACCATTCCCTTAGGCCTCCAGATAGTTCCAGCACGCTGCTACCGGGTCGATCCCCCATCCCGGCAAACCGTATGAAAAAAAGCCCCGACAACTGAATTGCCAGGGCTTGCTAGTATCCTCAGGATGCAAACGCCTCGTGCTCAGGAGAGCGTTTCCAATATTTTCAGCAGGTGCTTGTAAAAGATCGCCACGGAGCCGATGTGCACCCGTTCCTCCGGAGAGTGGGGATGTTGCAGCGTGGGCCCGAGCGAGATCATGTCCATGCCGGGAAATTTTTCACCGATGATGCCGCACTCCAGGCCGGCGTGAATGGCCTGAAAATGAGCGTTCTTGCCGGTGATCGCGCGAAAGGTATCCATGGTCACCTTCAGCACCGGTGATTCCAGATTGGGCATCCAGCCCGGATATCCCTCCGGCTGCTGAATTTTACCGCCGGCGAGTTTGGCAATCGCCGCTAGTTTGTTGCGCGTTGCCCGCAGGGCGGCCATATTTGAGCTGCGGCTGCTGCAGACGATCACCACCCGGCTCTTTTCACACTTGATGGCAGCCACGTTGTTGGAAGTTTCCACCAGATCCTTGATGGAACGGCTCATGGCCAACGGCCCATGCGGCAGGGCGAAGAGCAATCCCAACAGCTTTTCCTGGCTCGCGCCGCTCAACACCGGCTGCAGTTTTTTATCGATCACCTTCATGGTCAACTTGATGCTGTGCTCAACCGGCTTGAACTCGAGGATAAGGTCCTTCAGGCTGGCTGCCAGCCATTTTTCCGCTGCCGCCACTTTGGATTTCGGTATCACCACTTGGGCGACCACTTCCCGCGGAATGGCGTTGTGTTTGTCGCCGCCGTTGAGAAATACCAGTTCAAAGGGGACCTTTTTCTGCATCTGCCACAAAAGGCGATTCAGAATCTTGATCGCATTGCCGCGTCCCTCATGGATGTCGATGCCGGAATGGCCGCCGCGCAGTCCACTGAGGTGGATTTCCACCAGCGTGGCGCCTTTGGCTCGTTTGCGGGTGATGGGCAACGTCACCACCGAGTCTGCACCGCCGGCGCACCCGATGGAAAAAACGCCCAGTTCCTCGCTGTCCAGATTCAGCAGCGTTCGCCCCTTCAGGGCTTTGGCGGAAAGGGTTCGTGCGCCCTGCAGGCCGCGCTCTTCATCCACGGTGAACACCGCTTCCAAAGGCCCATGCTGCAGGGTTTTGTCTTCCAAAACAGCCAGGATCGCCGCGACCCCAACGCCGTTGTCAGCGCCCAGGGTGGTGCCTTTGGCCATCAACCACTCGCTGTCAATCTCCAGCTCGATGGGATCCCGTAAAAAATCGAACGCTTTGCTCGAGTGCTTTTCGCATACCATATCCAAATGACCCTGAAGGATCAGAGTCGGCGCGTTCTCATGCCCGCTGGCGGCAGGCTTGTAAATAATAACGTTACCGCTTTTCTCGCGAACATATTTCAAGCCAAGCCGCTGTGCAACGGAAACCACATATTGGCCGATGGCCTTCTCATTCCCCGATCCGTGCGGGATCTTGCGAATCTCATCAAAATGCTGCCACAGCAGCCTGGGTTCCAAATTCGCTATCACAGACATGCCGACCTCCCAAATATCATTTCGACTATGTAACAGGAATTATTCAGCAAATATACGACTGCGGAATTTAAAATTCAAGTGTATAACTTGACCGACATGGAAAGAATGGAGGATTCCAGTTATGGGGAATCAGGCAGGTTGGCAGCCCTAGAGAGCAAGCGCGGCCGAAAATGAATTGGGCTCAGAACCGCCGGAGTGAACCCGGAAGCGTTACGGTCGTGGGAAAGGCTCGGCGGCGGAAGGCTGAGCCGCAAAAGTCCCTTTTTCCCGATTTTTATACACCCCGGGCATAGGGTGAACATGATTATGCATGGAAATGTAGATGCCGGGAGGGAGCAGTTGGCAGGCCAGCAGCGCCTCGGTAAAATTCTGCAGGGCATCCGACCTTTCAAAGCCGAACGGGGTCATGGCGCCGGTAAAAACGATGGGCGCCGGCGGTTCTTGCAGGTGATCATACAGGTACTGGGCGGATTGCTCCATGGTATCAGTGCCGTGCAGTATGACGACCGGGCGCTTGTGCTCCAATAGATTCTCCACGGCGAACAGGATCATCTGCCGATCCCGATCGGTCATCTGCAGAGAATCTTTGCACAACAGGTCATAGGACTGGATCTCGCCATATGGCAACCGCAGCCGGCTGAGCATTTCGTCCAGTACAGAGCCGCGGTTGGCGAGCGTACCGCTCTCCTCATCATAGATCTTTTCGATGGTCCCGCCCGTGGTGATGACGTAGATTTTTTCTTTCATGATAAAACTTACCAATAAAAACGCACAGGAGCAAGGATTATTCAAACGGACGTTAAATTTCTCTTGACTCTCATCCCATTTTTGCTTACAATACCACTACGCAAACCGAATCGGCGTCGCGCTGCACTCTAGACGCCGATTCGGTTTGCGTTTTTGATACCGGCAAACAGCACAAGGAATTCTGTTATGAAGCCCATGTACCTTTCCAAAGAGCAGTTTGACAAACTCACCTCGGAATTGGCTCAGATGAAACGGGAAGATCGCAATAGAGCGATCCGCGATATCGCTGAGGCGCGGGAAAAGGGCGACCTCTCCGAAAACGCCGAATATCATGCCGCCAAAGAAAAACAGGTTCTGGTTGAACGCAAGATCGCCCGTCTGGAGGAAACCCTGTCGCGCGCGCGGATCATGACCGAAGATATGATGAACAATGATCAGGTGCATGTCGGCAGCCGAGTCACTCTGATGGATGTTAAAACCAAACGCCAGATCGCTTACGAGCTGGTGCCCACAGCCGAGTTCCACACCTATGATGTAGATGCGGTCTCTGTCGATTCGCCGGTCGGAAAGGCCCTGGTGGGCAAAAAAGTCAACGATACCGTTGAAATCAAAATACCCGCCGGCGTGGTCAGCTATCGGGTCGTCAAAATCCAATAGAGCGTACAGTGCTATTTTTTTTCGCCTGCAGCACTTTTTGCTTGCAGGCTTTTTTTTTGATATCTATCTTATACGTGGAATTATATTTGCTCTTAATTTTTGCGCTTTGGGCATCCATTTTTCAACTTGTTGTATTACATCAAGTAATCGCATCATTGGCAAACATCGAGATTCGCAAAAATTAACCGGAGTTGTTTTGTCATGAGACACCATGCATCCGTTGGAACAGTGCGACGTCTGACTCTAGCCGTCGCTCTTCTGTGGTCACTCCCGTATTCCGTGCACGCCCAGGCGTTCGATACCACTCCGCCGAGCATCGCTCATCAACCGCAAAAGCTGGGCCGCCAGGGCAAGCCTCTGCCGCTGGCTGCCAATATCGCCGATTCCGGCGGAGTTAAAGCGGTTCAACTCAAAATCAGTTATGAGGGGGAAGCGTTCGAGGGCGCGATGCCGGTGATCAATGAAAAGGAGGCGGTGCCGGTCGCGGTCAAAATCCTCACGGATCAGTTGCCGGTCTATGCCGGCCCGGGCACCACCTTTAAAAAAGTGGGCGTGTTGAATCTGGATCAGCAAGTGCTGGTCACCATGATACGGGATCCTTATTTTCGCATTCGCTCTGAACAAGGACTCTCCGGTTACATCGACGCGCAATCGGCCCAGGTGATCACCCAGGGCCGGCTCTACGGCGTGACCGTGCCTGCCAACATCACCCAATCCGCTTTCCTCACCTATCAGATCATAGCGATCGATGCCTTCGGCAACGAGAGCAAAACCGAACCGGTCGAAGTCCGTTTGATCGACGACAAACAACTGGCCAAGTTGCAAACGCGGGCAGGGTTGACGCCCAAAGCAGAGGCCCAGCCTCCTGCGACGGTAAAACCGCTCTCCGCGCGCAAATCCTCTCCCTTTTATACCAAACCCGTCTTTTGGCTGGCAGCGGCGGCGGCCGGCGGCGGCGCTTATTACCTGTTGAGCGGCGAAGACGAGAAGCAGGCCAAAGACAGCACGGTTTTTTTAAACATCGAATGGTAGAAGGTTGCCCGCTTGTACAGCAACCCCCGGCCAAACAATTGCGATCGGAGCAATCATAAAATGTCCACTTTCAGAAAATGCAGCCTGATGATCACCGCCCTTGCTTGGGCCGTGGTCTTGAATTGCCAACGTCAATCGCCCCTGACGCCCGAGCGGTTGGACACGGAGGATGGGATCGCGTCGCTCTCTCTTGCTCACCTTGATGCTCTTTCGACCGGCCTGACCCGAATTGTCGTGACGGCAACGGGCGCCGGCATGGATTCGATTCACAAAGAGATTATTCCGGCTGCAGGTCTCCTTCGCGATACACTGCGCGTCAAAGCGGGCGATCGGCGTATCTTTACCGTGACGGCTTTTCGAAACAGCACCGCGGTCATGGCGGCCGGCGACACGGTCAACCTGGCAGCGGGAAAAACGGTGAACCTCCGCTTAAAGATGACCTTTCTCATCCCTGCGATCACAATCACCCCGACGGAAAAAACCGTGGCGGTGAACGATACCTTTTCCGTCTATTTCAAAGTGCATAAGGCGGATAGCCTGGCCGGTGTCGGCCTGCGATTGCTCTTCCCTCAGGACGCCCTGCAGGTGGTTGATCTGGGCCGTGAGGATGTCTTTCTTTCCTCCCGGGGCGGCACGGTCTGGCAGTTCATGTTCAATCGCAACAACACCAGCGGCGAGGTGAACCTGGTGCTCGGCGTGCTCGGTTTGGGCAAATCGGTGAGCGGCGAGGGCCTTGTCGGCCGGGTGTGTTTTAAAGCGATCAAAGCCACTGCCGCCGCCACGCTCACGCTCATCGCCGACCCTGCGGTGAACTCTAATTTCGGATTGATGAACAACAATGGAACC
>CAZKQR010000068.1:0-6999 GCA_964554965.1 uncultured Cytophagia bacterium
CAATAGGAAGTTTTGAAACAAGCCAGGGGTTCGCGCCGTAGGCGCGTCCTGTCAAGTGCCCATGCGTTTCGAAAAACCGGCAAGCTCCGTAGGAGCGGCATATGGTTTGTGCCTATTCTCCAGTTGAGACTGAAGCATTTTGTTTTGATCACACAGCGTGTCGCTCCTACGGAGCTCAAAATAAAATGAAATGATTATTCTACTGATATTTCGCCGCTACGCGGCTGCCGTTATTTTCGATCGTGGCTATTGTGGCCATTAATCATTTTACCACCGTATGGCAGCTCTGCTGACAGGCTCTGAACAAACGGACCAATGCCTTGATGGCAACAAATAAATTGCCTGCATAATAATAAAGCAGCCGGTTCGTCATGAACTTGTACGTACAGGAATAGTCGAGCTCGGCAATGATCATCCACACCTCCCAAGAAAGCAAACAGGCGTGACGGCCAACGCGGCATCCGCCCCGCCGCAGATCGTTGTGCATCGGATTCAGCGGAGGGATTATTCCCGTGTGGCGCGATCCCTTTTTTCCGCTTCCTTTTTCAGCGCATGGAGTCCTTGCTGCAGTGCGTCGGCCAGTACCTTGCGCATGGGCCTGGCAAAAAGTCGAGCCATGAAGCCCTCAAAGGACTCTTCGGTTCGCACCCTGGTGCCGTTCGTTTCTGCCGTGAACGTCCATGCGTGCATCGCGCGAATGCCCATGGTACGGCCGGACCAGACAATAGCAAACGGTGCGGCGACGTGTTCAAGTCGCGAACAAATCTTCATGCTGCCGGTCTTCCAGCGAAACTCGGCGCCAACCTCGACTTTGCCTTGAAAGTGCATTTCTTTGACGCTCTCATTCCACTCCGGCCATTTTTCAAAATCGGTCAATAGGCTCCAAACGACTTGTATGGGCGCGTTAATAGAAGCTTCCTGTCGTGCGTAGGCCGGTGCTTTTTCGTTCGCTGTGATCTGTTTCATCGTACCCTTTCTTTCATGACTGACGAATAGTTCAGCGGAAGCCGGGCCCGGAGCAGCGGTCCGCTGGAGCACATGGCATGGGCTCCCCTTAACCTAGATGACTCGTTCATACCGTGAATCACCGAACGTGGAGCGCATGAAGCGCCACCAGTATCATAAACGCTGACACGCCCAGGGCCGCAAGCCATAACTCTCTCTTGAACTTTATACACTCGCCGGCTTTGGCTTTTACATAGTGAGTGAGCACTTTCCAGTTGACCGTCAGGTGAACGATCGTCGCTGCTAAGAAGAGAAATGAGGCGGTATTATGAATGGTCATAAACAGATGGCTCCACTTGGTGGCGCCTTCGTGGGAGGCAAAATGGAGCGCTATGCCGGAGGGCACTAACCATACCCCTGCGCAAAATAACGTCAGTGATGCTAAGACGCGAATATTGAATTTCGATTTTTCAACCATTTGGTCGCTCCTCTCTTCAATCCTTTTGCTTAAATATAGCCTATAAAAGAGCTGTGGTCAAGCCCTTTGTATAGTACTCCTCAGGAAAAGGAACGATGCGGTGTTCACACCTTTGGATGGCTTTTACCTGGGCCGTGTGGGGGCCTATGTAAAGAGGATCGTGTTTCGCTATGTGGCGGGTGACGATGAGGCGAAGGATTGGGTGTTGCGCACGGAACAACAGCGCTATTGTGGTTTGAGTATACCCACACACTCTTTAGCGTTTGGACACCACTTGGCGCAGCCCAGATCGATCTTTGGGTTGCGTACCGTCTTTCCGCATTGGTCGCAGGTGCGGGTGGGGTCGTCTTTCCAGAATTCGATGTCGTTGCCGCAGAATGGACAAGCCACCTCATAAATGTCTTCCGGTTTCCAGAAGTGCTGGTCTTGTCCCGGACAATGCAATTTGCTCATACCATTTCCTTTGCCTTGGCTTTGCTCAGCTCATGGCAGATGCGGCCGGCCAGCACGGTTACATCTTCGGTCGGCAGTGCGTGGCGAATGGCCGCTGGAAAGAGAAGATCGGCCGTGGGTGAGAATTCTTCATCCCCCGCGCGATAGACCAATCCGATCTGCAGCAACCCGACCACTTGAATGCGCGCTCCCAGATCGCCGATTGCGAGCGGTTGCCAGTCAAAGCGGTTGAGACGATCCTGCAACCGCTGCCGGTTGTTGCCGATGGCGTGTACCAGCGGCAGGAGGGAGCGATGGCGAAAAGGTTGCCAGTAAAAAAGTCCGCCCGCTAGATCGCGAAAGGAGATCCACTCGTCGTTCCGGCGCCAGTTCACCTCGCTGAGTAAAAGGTGGAGCAACAACAAATGGTCGACGGACTTGGCCGGCTGTAGCGATGAGGCGTCGATCAGCTCCAGCTCCGGCAGCGTTAAAAGCAGATCGTGGCCGAGAAAGCGGACGGCGCAGCGCCCCTTCTGCGGGGCCGGCAAACCCAGGCGCCGACAGGCGGCGTCCAGATCGCGGCTGGCTAGCTGTTCCCTGGCGAGCTCCAGGGCTTTTGCATGTCCGTCTTGCTGGCTCAGGATGGCGTCCCCATATTATGATGGATCGCCTGCTGATGCCAGCAAAGCGTGCACGGTCGGGAAAGCGCTGCGATCGGTGTGCGGCAAAAACAGCGCTCCAGTATAATGATTCATGTAATGGGCTTCTGTGCTCAATTCAATGTAGGTCATTCGGCCGGCCAGATTGAGTTGGTGCTGTCGAAATTCCTGCGACACCAACACCATATAAGCGCCCATGAGCGATGAGTTGCCGATGTAGTGATATTTTTCCCGCGGCAGATCAGGCACCAGCCCGATGATCATGGCTTTTTCGATATCGAGAAAGCGACCGAATCCACCGGCGATGTAGATGCTCTGCAGGTCGCTGAATTTCAGCCCGACTTTATCCAACAGCAATGCACAGGCGGAATAGATGGCGGCTTTGGCGCGGATGATGTTGTCGATATCGATTTCGCTGAGCGTGATCGCCTTGCCGGTGGCGCTCTGTTCAGGGGGAACGATGATGTAGCGGGCGATCCGCCCGCTGGTGTCGATGACCGGCGATGGCCGGGAGCGCTCGAGTTTGCCCGCTGCGTCGATCCAACCGCTGAGGAAGAGATTGGCGAGCAACGAAATCATGCCGGAGCCGCAAATCCCCCGCGGCCGCACATTGCCGATCACCTGGCAGACCGCTCGTCCGCTCGCCGCATCGATTTCCACCCGTTCGATGGCGCCCACCGCCGCACGCATGCCGTGATCGATGCCGCCGCCCTCAAAAGCCGGACCGGCGGAACAGGCGCACGTCAGGAGAAAATCCTGGTTGCCGATCACCAACTCGCCGTTGGTGCCCACATCGATGAAAAGATGGACCTGGTCTGTGGACGTGGCCAGATCGGTGCACAAAAGCCCGGAGGTGATATCGCCGCCCACATAGCTTCCCACACACGGTGAGATAGTGATCCAGGATTGCGGATTGATCTCGATGCCGACCTGCTCGGCGGTGAGATAGGGCGCCTCCAGCAAAGTCGGCGTGTAGGGCTCCAACCGAATGTACTCGGGATTCAGTCCCAACAGCAGATGAACCATGGTGGTATTGCCGGCGATCACTGCGTTGCAGATTTCATGCGGCCGCACATCATGGCCACTGCATACCTGATTGATCAGCCGATTGATGGTGCGCAAAACCCGCCACCGCAATTCCTGCAGATGCCCCGGTTTTTGTGCATAGTTGATGCGGCTGATCACGTCCAGGCCGCATTCGATCTGGTCGTTGTACGCGGTGCGCGTGGCGATGATTTTAGCCAGGGGCAGGAAAACCAGTTGCACAGCGATCGTCGTTGTGCCGACATCCACGGAGATGCCGTAATGGCGGGTGGTGCGATCGCCTGGTTCGATGTCGATGATATGGTTGTGTTGTGGGGTGCGGATCAGCGTGATGGTGACCTGGCCGTTTTCCTGACGCAGCGAATCGGCGGCTGAACGCAATACGGACAGCGAATAGACCACCTCCGTTTTTCCCCATTGGTTTTGAATGGTGCGGGTCAGCCGTTCGAGATCGGAAAGCCCATGGTCGGCTTGCGGCGGGGGAACCTGAAGTACCCACTTGAGCGCCAGGGGATCGAACTGATAGTCCTCCGGCAACAGCTCGTGGCGGATCAGTTGAATTTCATCCAGTTCGTCGCTGAATTGACCGCCCTCACGGCCGATCGGCTCCTGTACTTCAACCGTCACCGGTGTGTCGAGGATTTTGCTGCGGCAGGCGAGCACATACCCTTCGGAAACGGTTGAAGCCGATAGAACGCCCAGACTGTTTGAATCGACATCGCCGCTGACAATGCGGACGATGCATTTTCCGCAGGTCCCTTTGCCGCCGCATGGAAAATCGATTTCCACACCGGCCTGCCGGGCCGCTTCAAGCAGATCGCTGCCCCGTGGCAGAGCGATGGTCTGTCCGCCGGGTTGAAAAGTGATCACAGGCATAGAGATGTCGTACTCTGTTTGGCTCGGTCAGTTCAATTTTGCTTTAATAAAACTCTCCAGGTCAGCCGCCTCCTGCGGGCCGACGAGCGCTTGCCAGCCGGGCATGCTCTCTTCCAGTTCACCGCTGATTTGCGCCACATAACCGGGAATAACGATGGTGCGGCTGCTTACCTGGGATTCGAGATCGATCTCCTTGGCGAATTTGCCGATCTGCGCGCCGGAAAACTTGCCCGCCGCCCAGGCCGTGAGCACGCTCATGCCTTCGCATTCAGGCACCAACAACCAGGCGCTAATGCCCGAATTCTCGATTTCGCCCGAGACGATGAAATAGGTCAGAGAAAAATTGGTGGTCACAAAGACCGGAGAATCCGCTTTCGGCTCACCGATGGGATAGAGCTTGGGTTCCACCTGGATCGGTTTCTGCGGATCGGTATAGATGTTCATGCGCAGTGTCATCAACGGCGCCAGCAATGCAGGATCAAAGGCCGGCAGGACGCAGATGCCGCCGTATTTGCAGATTTCACCGATGGCCTCTACAGCCGCCTCAAACAGATCGCGCTGGTCGATAAAATGGATGGACGGATAGCCGAGCGGTTTGAAATTATCAAGAATGGCCGCACGGCGGGCGATCGTCCGGCTTTGCCACTGCTCGGCCGGCGACTGGCTGTGCAGATGGAGCAGCAGGTCGTTGAATCCCTTTTCTTTGATCTCGGCAGTCAACGCCGCCAACTCGTCCAGACTGTTCGCGGTCACGGCCAAGGCATGGCCGAATTCCTGCGCGAAGGCCGGCAAGTGTCTGGTCTGGTTTGCATCCGCAGCCACCAGAACGCTGTTGGAACCGGAGACCGCCTTGCCGGCTGCGCACAGGGCTTCCAGATTGTTGCTGCGCAACAGCAACGACCGCTTTGTATTTTCGTAAACATGCCGGGCGACGCGGGCATACTGCTCTGCATCGCTTCCGGTTTGGGTCACGCAAACCATGTCGATGATCAGCGTTTCGCCGACTCGCTCCAGCTTGTATTCGCGGATGCGCGCAAGAAGGGCGTCGATGGCTGCCGGATCCTCGCTGTCGGCGATGTCGATCGCCAACGCGGTCTGATGGACAAAAGTCTTTTCATGGCGGTAGAGGACCGTTTCGTCGCCGAGCTTGAGCGACCTGTTTTCTCCCAGTTCGAGCAGTTTTACCGGTGGTTCACTCGCTGCCCCCAGAACTCGTTTTGCCTCTTCCGAAGCATACGGACATTGTGAGAGGTCCGCTTTTTTAGCGGCCAATTTCATCGCAAACGCCAGACAGGTGTTCGAGCCGCACTCTTTGCAGTTGGTTTTGGGCAACAGTTTTTGAATCTGCAAGCCGGTCAGCGCCATATCGTTTAGTCCTTATGCTTGATTAAGACCTGCGGTCAGACCGCGGTTCCCGATCCTGTTCTTTCTTAACGCTCAGGGGACGGCTATTTTTTGTCGAGCAATCGGCTGATGCTTTTTTTCAACGTTCGCACGGTCTGCGGATGGTAGCAGATCAGGATATCGGCTCCGGCAAAGAGAAAGCTCTGTGCCGTAGCGATTTCCCAGAGCGCGGCACGTTTGGCCAATTCGCCCCATTGTGGGAAATCCGCCTGCGAAGCCCGGAGTTCTTTTATTTTGATGCATTCCTGTCCAGGCGACAGGATCATCGGCCCGGCGAGCATTTTATCGCCGTTCAGTCCGGTATAGCGGATGCGCTCCATCACCGAATAGGTGTACTCGATGCCATAGCCCACGGCGCCGGTCATGGGATCCATGACGATCTGCCCGGGTTTGACGTCCATGTTGGTGAGCAGAATATTCATCTGTTTGGCGATATTCACATCGATGGGGCTTTGTGAAACCACCGCGTGGCCGTAGGCGATCGCAGCTCCGGCAATGGTGCGGTAGTTGTCCTGTTCGACCCAGTTGAGCAACAGGTTTTCGCCGGCGCAGGCCTGAGCGACCGCTTTGAGCACCTGGTTGTTGCGCTCAAAGTGGCTGTGGCCGGTGATGATCAGAGGGACATCCACTGCAGACAAAACCTGCTTGACCAGTTCAACGGCTTGTTCGGCCGTGCGGTCGCCTTTTTCCGGGTGGGTGCCTTCCAGGCGTACGCTGATCAGGTCAGCGCCATACTGTTCAACGCACTGGCGGGCCATCTCTGCCGGCTGCTGCAGAAGGTCACCGTATATTTCACGCAATACGGCGGGATATTTTTCGCTGATGGTGTCGAAAACTTCCATGGCCAACAGCGGGCGATTCGGCATTTCGCCCTCCCACAGATGAAAAGGCATGGCGGTCTCGCCGCCGATGGTGTAGGTTTTGCCTCGTGTGCCGCCTTGCTCGCGGGTGGCCCCGAGCTGGACCGTCCAGATCGGCACTTCGCATTTTTCTTTGCGGATGGTAAAAGTCGCCACTGCGCGGATGCGTTCCGCCGCGGTCGCCTGCGTCCTCTCTGCATCAGCAGTATTAGCCGCAGCAGCAGGGGGTGTGGCAGCAGCGGCTTCCGCCATCGGTGGTGCAGCCGCGACGGTGGAAGAGGAGGGCACAGGCGTTCCCTGG
>CAZKQR010000068.1:7009-14608 GCA_964554965.1 uncultured Cytophagia bacterium
GGGGGCGTGGCGGCAGGGGCTTCCGCCAGCGGCGGTGCGGCGGCGGTGATGAAGGAGGGCGCAGGCGTTCCCTGGCCGAGGAATTTTTCACCCAGCGTTTGAATGATCCCGGCCACAATGTCGCGGGTCAGCGATCCTTTCACCTCAGCGACGATTTCCTGTTTGATCGATTCTTTCAGTTGGGCGAGCTGATCAGGCGTCATCGTTTGCTCCTCACTATCGCTGCGCTCGGCGGCAGTCTCTGTTTTCGCCTCTAGCGGACGTGAACCTGCAGCCGGTGCAGGGACGCCGATGGGCGATTCCGCTTTTGCCGCATCCGCCAACAACGTGATGTCGGGCATTTCCAGCGCGGGGTGGCCGACTTTTTCCATGAACGCCCGCACGGCCAGGGCATCGGTGGCAATAGTCTCATCCGCTATTTTATCCAGCAGATCCGGCGCCCCCTGTTCGGCAAATCTTTTCTGCAAATCATCGCCTAAAAGCGTCTTGAGCTCTTTGGTCATCCAGACCAGCCGGCGATGACCGCCATCGGCATAGAGAAATTTTTTCGAGGTGAGAAAGATCTTGCCGCAGCCCATAAAGCCCGGGGTTTGTTGCCCGCCGCCCACAGTTCCAGCCAGAGTGGAAAAGCTCATGCCGACCGGCGTGTCCTCGAGAAATTCGCGGTTGACCGCCATGATGCCGTTGCACTCCGGCAGATAGGCGCAGATCACTTCAAAACAGCCGCAGCTGGTCATCGGCCGATCCATGATCGAGTAAGCGCAAAAGCTCTGCACCATCTTGTGGCTGTTGGTGTGGACGTATTCATCGACGCCCTGCCAGATTCCCCGGATCGGATCCAAACATTCGCCTTTTTTAACCGGTTGGTTGGGACCGGTTTCGTCGATTTCAAAGGCAGCTTTGCCGTCCAGCCAGTTGTACGCTCCGCACAAACCCAGCCGTTCCGGCGTGATGATGCAGACATGGTTGGGGGCAAAAGACTGGCAGAGCAAACAGCTGTAAAAGGTGTCCACTGAATCGTCGGTCATCGACTCCAGACGCCGGTTGCGTTCGTCATAGACTTTGCGGGCCACGGCCAGCCGCTTTTCCACCTCGGCCAATTCGGTGATCAAGGTGACTTGCACCTTGTCGACGATGGCGGGATAGTCGGAGATAAATTTGGCATGAATGATTTCGCCGTAATCCTTGAGGCGCAATCCCTTGGCAAATCCGCTTTTGGACACCCGGGTCCAGACAATGTCGCGTTGACCCATATGCCAGATGCCTTCGGCGCCGTTGATCAGATGGTGAATTTGGCGTTCGAGGATCGGTTCGAAATCGGTCTGCATTTTACGGCCGGCAACCTGCACCCAGATGGCCAACGGCAGCGCATCGCCGGGTTCAACGCGATCGATATCCGGCCCGATGATTTCGATCTCGCCGTCGTTGATCTCGTCCATCTCTGCGGAGGTGACGAATTCGAAAGCCGGAGTGCGGTTGCCGCCGAATTCCACCTGCACATCGGTTTTGCGGATGCGTTCGCCTTCAAAGGCCGGACCATAGGGCACAGGAATCGGCACTTTGGTGATCTTGATTTTACAGCCCCTCACTTCGAGCGCTTTTTCGACCATCTGTTCGTGAGGAACACTGGAGACCACATGTTCATAGGTGCAGACGCCGGTGGGCAGGATTTGCGGAATCGGCGTATCGGCGATGATTGGAAAACCATAGTTGATGGCGCCGGCCGCAGCGGCGTATTTGTCCACAGTGACCTCGCCCAGGGCCAGGACAAAGGCGAAGATTCGGTTTTTGTTGTATTTGAGGTTGCGTTCAAAATCGCCGGGTTTAACGCCGCCAAAGGAGAGCGCGGCGCGGTTGGCAAACCCCAGGGCATAGATCAGCGCGGAAACGTCGTTGCCAAAGGGCACCAGCCGTGTTTCCCAGCCGAGTTGCACGCCCTCTTCAGCGAGTTGCCGGGCAAAATGGCGGCCGTTGAGACCGCCGCCCATGAAGACATAGATGTTTTTCTCCTGCAATTCGCGGGCGATCTTGACCGCCACGGCGTTGCTGGGCGCTGCGCCGGTGACAGCGGCAAATCCCGGCGCTGTGCCGTCGACGAATTCGATGCCGCGTTCGCGCAGGATGACATCATTGGCCGCGCCCAGCCAGATATCGTCCACCGGATTGGGCCCAATGAGATATTTACAAGCTTCGATGATTTCACAGGCAAACAACGCCGCCACGCCCGCATCCAGTGCATTGCCGAGGTAGGGCAACCACACCTGCTCCGAGGGCCGTGCGGGCAGCAGTTTTTTGGCCAGGCGCAGTATACGGCGCATGTCGGCCAGCGTGTTCACCGCTTCGCCGGTGAAGGAATAGATGACCGGAAGATAATACGCCGTGTCCGGAAAGGCTACGGCTTGTGATTCGCCTTTCTGGGCGACGGCTTCATCGAGCTTGGCTTCTGCGCGGGCTACCCATTCGACCGCTCCATCGATGGCACTGCTGCAGATCAGCTTAGACATCCAGCGCTCTCCTATCCTTCATGTCATACAGCTTGCGTTCCGCTTTTTTATCGATGCCAAGTTTATGGCGCGCAGCATCGAGAAGCGTCATGATTTTTTCCGTCGCCTGCTGCGCATTCAAACAAACATGAAACGAAGCGCCGAACAATTCGCGCGCCTGCTCGTTGAGAAAATGGCTGACCTTCTCGGAACCGGAAATGTGAAAGGGATGGCCGAGAATGACATCTATTCCTGAAGCGACAAAATAGCAGCCGATCGAGACGGCTTTTTCGCTCATCCACTCCGGCGCCACGCCGACCGCCGGGATCTGCGACAGGTCATCGCCCAACCCGCCTTCGCGCACGATCTCTGTGGCCGCCTCGAGGATGCGCGAGTTGTCCACACAACTGCCCATATGCAGGATCGGCGGAATGCCGACGGCCTCGCAGACTTCGCGCAAGCCGCTGCCGGCATGGTTCAAGGCGGTTTCCGGCGTCAAACGACCCTGTTTGGCCGACGCAATGGCTGCGCAGCCGGTTTTCAGCACCAGCACGTTCTGTTTGATCAGCGCTTCGGTCAGGGTGTTGATATAGTCGTCGAGTTTTTCCTTGGCATTGTTGCAACCGACGATGCCGACCACGCCTCTGATGCGGCCTTGCATGATCGCATCGTTGAGCGGGCGAAAGGAGGCGCGATACCGGCCGCCCAGCATGTATTTGATCGCATCGACGCTGAAGCCGGCCACCAGCGGTTTGCTTTCCGACGGGATGACGACCTTTTTAGGATCCCGGTTCTTATAGTTGTCGATCGCCAGTTTGATAATCGCCTTGGCCGATTCCAGAGCCTCATCGCCGTCAAAGGGGAGGTGCGTGGCGCCCACGGTCATCGCCAGCTCTGAAGTCGAAACGATGCGGGTGTGGTAGGACGCCGCCACTTGCGGCAGGCTGGGCATGCAGCATTGCACATCGATGATCATGACCTCCACCGCACCGGTGACAATGGCCAATTCCTGCTGGAGAAAATTGCCGGCGACTGGAATCCCATGTCGCATCAGGATTTCGTTGGCTGTGCAGCAGATGCCGGCCAGGGTGACGCCCTCGGCGCCGACCGCTTGGGCGGCTTGGACGATCTCCGGCGATTGCACCGCCACGGCCAGCATTTCCGACAGCTCCGGTTCATGGCCGTGCACCAGCAGGTTGACGGTGTTCTTGCCCAAAACGCCGAGATTGGATTGGCTGCGCACCGGCACAGGAGTGCCGAAGAGGATGTCGGAGACCATGGTGGCAATACGGGAACCTCCCCAGCCATCCGCCAGGGCGGTGCGGAACGCCTGCAGCAGCAAATGGCGATAGTCGTGATCCACGCCCATATGGGTGCGGTGCATGGATTCGACGATCATCCGATCGATTCCCTGCGGCGCGACTTGCTGGTGTTTCCACCAGGCCTGCTGCTTTTCAGGAGCCAGGGATAACGTTTTGAGAATTTCTTCCTGGCTGGTGAACTCGGCCAGAAAAAGATCCACCAATTCGAGCGCGATTTCGTTATCGCTGCGGCCCTGGGTTTCCACGCCGTAGGCCCGGGCGCTGCGGTAGAGAGCCCCGCGGTCCTTGATGTGATAGCCGTTGCCATGGCCTTCAGCCACTTTTTTCAGTCGCAGCACCAGATGGCGGCTGTGATCCGAGTGCGCGGCAGTGCCGCCGACCACCTCGCGCAAAAAATTGCGCGCCACAATGGTGTCGGCGTCGGCGCCGCAAACCCCATACGGCGCTTTGGCGGTAATCCGGCAGGGACCCATATGACAGATTCGGCAACAGATGCCGCCGGCGCCGAACTTGCAGGTGGCTCTTTGCTGATCGGCACGGTCGAAACACGTTTCAACACAATCAGTCCCGGCTTTCGACAGCACCTGCAGCGAGGCAGGGTCCGATACCCGCTGATGAACCGCAACCCTTTCATTTCCCATCAATTCTTTCTCCTGGCATTGTGCCGCACTGCACGAATACGCTGCGAGATCGAGCGCTGCAGCGCTGTCGGTGGAATGACATGTGGTTTTGTTTTTTCAATAGCCGGCATCCCTGAGAAACCGATCGATTTTCTGCACCACCGCATGATCGTCGGACAACGTGTGCAGCGGTTGGCCGTTTTCGCTGATGGACGCGATCTGTTCGTCATCAGGCAGAGCGACGAGATAATCAGCGCCCACGGAATCCGCTATGTGTTGGCTGCGCTCCGGCAGTTCCTCATGCCGCAGGCGATTGACCACCAGCGCGCATTTGGCATAGACAATGCCCATTTCGGCGGTCAGGCGGCTGAGACGCTGCACCGTCTCCAAACCCCGTTGCGATGGATCGGCAACCAGGATCAGCAGATCGACCGATTGCACGATCCGGCGCGACAGATTTTCCAAACCCGCCTCATTGTCCAAAACAACATAGGGATAATTATCCGCTATTTGCGCCAAGGCGTTTTTTAATACATTGTTCGCATAACAATAGCAACCCGGCCCCTCAGGACGCCCCATGCTGATGAGATCAAAATCGCTTGCCTCCACCAAACTTTCGGCGATTTTCAACTCCAGTAGCTGCTGCTTGGCCATGCCGGTAGCCATGCCTTTGCCGGCGATTTCCCTGGCCTCCTCGCGCACGGTTCCCAGACTCTTTCTGACTTGTACGCCCAGTGCAGCGTCCAGACATGCGTTGGGGTCGGCATCGACGGCGAGAATGGGTTTTCGCCCGCGGCGGATCAAACGAGTGACCAGCAGAGCAGCCAGAGTGGTTTTGCCCACGCCGCCCTTGCCGGTGATGGCGATGAATCGAGACATTTTATTCGCCTGATAAAGGAAAAAACAATTAATGCGATTTTGGCTGTAACAACCTGGCCGGCTTTGCAATAGACTGAAAATTCGAGTCAGCTCTTCCAGCCTGTCGCTGTTATTGAAATCAGCGCGAGGCGGTTGCTTTGGCCAAAATTTCCGTGAAGCAGCGGGCCAATTCCGCATCGAGATGATCCATGACCGATACGCCGTCGCGGTCGGCGCGGCGTAAAGATTCGGCAAAAGGAATCATGCCGATAAATTCCTGCTCCGCTAGAGCTTGGCGGATAAAGGCTTCATCGGCCGGTCCGGTGATCTTGTTGCCGACAAATACGAGCCGCTGCAACCCGATCTCTCCGGCCATGCGCTGCACGCGCCGGGCGCTGTCGATCGAACGTTGGCCGGGCTCGACGACCACTAAAAGCCGGTCGACTCCACGTGCCGTTGCCCTGCCTAAATGCTCCACGCCGGCTTCCATGTCCATGATCAGGGCCTCATTCTTATACAGAACCAGATCGGTGACCAGAGCGCGGAGGAGCACGCTTTCCGGACAGGCACAGCCGCTGCCGCCTCTTTCGATGGCGCCCAGCACGATCAACGCGACGCCGCGGTGATGGAGTGCAAAGCGGTCGGCTATATCGCTGACCTCCGGATTCAGGCGAAACATCTGTCCATACTGCTTGACCTTGGCGCCGGTTCGCTCTTCGATCAGCGCCATCTGCTCGGAGATCGGCACGATTTGCTTTTGCTGCTCCAGCGGAATGCCGAGGGCGGCGGCGAGATTGGCATCCGGATCAGCGTCCACCGCCAATACACGATGGCCTTTAGCTGCCAGTGATAAAGCGAGCGCCGCCGCCAGAGTCGATTTGCCGACGCCGCCTTTGCCGGATATGGCCAGTTTCATTCAGGCCTCCGTTTAAAACCCATATTTTTCTCGCATGGCGGCTGAGAGCTGATCCGTCAATTCGAACACCTTTTCTGCATCCGCTGGATCCAAGGAGCCGGTGCCGCAGGAGGGGCTGATCACCGCCTGGTCGATGATCAATCGCTTGTCGATGCCCTTAGCGGCGAGATGATCCATCATTTTTTCCAGCTGTGCGCTCAGTGACTCGACGCTTTGCTCGCAGACCGCTTTGGAGGTCGGCACCACGCCCCAGGCCAGCCCGCCGCCGCGCTGCAGATGCGCCTTGACCGCATCGCTGTAGATGGCAATGGTTTCGCCGTATTCAAAGGCGTCGAAATTGACCAGATCCACGCCGGCGTCGATGAGAATGCTCCATTCGGTGTTGCCGCAGCAATGCACCCCGGCGATGGCGTTGTCCGCATGGACCGCAGCGACCATTTCCGCCAGATGCGCCACCACGTCGTCGCGTTTGACCGACACATAGGTCGAGCTGCCAAAAGCGGACAGAATGGGTTCATCGATAAAACAGATCACCTTTTCGGCGTAAGGCTGGAATTTTTGAATCTGCCAGCGGCATTTCATCGCCAACGCCTTGATGATGACATCGCGAAACTCTTCATTGTAATAAATGGCGCGTTTGTTCTCGTCGACGATGGTCAGGCTAAAACTGCATGGCCCGGTGGTCTGCACTTTGACGAACGGCAGCTTTTCCGTACGTTTTTGCAGCCGCCTTTCCAAGGCATAAATGCCTTTGGAAAAAGTCTCGCTGATCGCCAGCGCCGAACAATCGCCGTTGCCCGTATCCGGATCCATGGCGTTCATGTACGCTTCGTAAAATTGCGCAAAACTTTCTGAATAGTCGCCGGAGGTGTCGATGTAGAGCCGCTTTTTGTCCTGGTCGATGACGCTGCAGGGGATGCCTTCAGAATACTGGATTTCCATCTGTTCGTTCAAGCTGATTTTAGGCAATTGAGGCCAAAACGGCGCCATCGGCAGACGTGTCAAAGAGACCTCGACGGCATGCTCGATGTCAGTGAAGGGCATGCTGCCGATTCCGGTGGCGAGAAAACGGGGTTGATGAAGGGGCATGGTGATTCTCCCTCGAGTTATCGGTTAAGGATCAGGCAAATACGGCTTGTTTGATGGCACGGATATGCGCCGGAGTGGTGCCGCAACAGCCGCCGATGATGCGCGCCCCGGCCTCGATGATCGCCGGAACCAGCGCGGCCATATCCGCCGGCGTGTCTGGAAAAACATCCTTGCCGTTGATGTTTTGCGGCAAACCGGCATTGGCGTGCACCAGGATCGGAACCTCGCCGGCGATGGGCTTCATTTCATTGACAATATCCACCATGCGCTTCAGGCCGTTGCCGCAGTTGGCGCCGATGATGTGAGCGCCG
>CAZKQR010000069.1:0-14396 GCA_964554965.1 uncultured Cytophagia bacterium
AAAAGCGATCCCTGTTGAATGCGCACCGGATGATCGTTCCAGGCCGGTTTATTGGGCGAGCGATGCTGCAGGCTTTCCGGCCTCTGTGCAGCGATGTCCTGATACAGGGAACCGCCCAATGCGACGTTCAGCATCTGAAAACCCCGGCAGATGCCGAGAATCGGTTTGTTCTGCTCCAGGGCCTGTTTGATCAGTTCGATTTCAAAAAAAGTTCTGGGCGCATCCTGTTGCCAATTTTCAAATAGGTTCGTCTCACCGTAAGCGCCGGAAAAGAGGTCGTTGCCTCCGGTGAGCAACAGGCCGTCCAGGTTGCGGAGATACTCCCGGGACAGATGCCGTTGTTCCGTGGTCGGCAGTCCGAAAAAGAGGCAGCCGGCTTTTTCCACGTAGCGGATATAGACATCGTTTAAATAATAGATATCGGCGCCCTTGGCAAATGGTCGAGCATCGGTGGCTGGACTGTGATCCATAGTCAGGCCGATCAGGGGAAGGTTCATCACGATAGAGCCGGTCTCGTTAGTGATTTCACTGGTTGATTATTTTAGAAAAAAAAATTGATAAATCCAAGAGGAATATATAGAAATGAAGCTGCACAAGCCGGATGGCGAGGAGGGGAGGGAGGCCCAGCAAAAAAAAAGCCCCTTGCGGGGCTTTGCATAGACGTTGTGCTATTTCAACAGATAGGTGACGCCGGCGTAAATGCCGAAGAAATCCAGGTCAGCAATGTTGTAACGCACTTCGGCGAATCCTTCCATGTTCGAGGAGAGCATGGTCGAGGCGCCTACCATGATAAGAATGCCGAGATCGGTTTCGCTCTCAGATCCCTCGTTGTCACCGAGGTATTCAGAGTATTCGCCGCTGTATTCCCAGCTGGCTGAGCCGATGTTCAGGCCTAAACCGCCGCCGGCATAGGGTTTGATGCTGCCGGTGCTGGGGAACTGATAGCGCAGTGCCGCCATAACGCTCAACACGGAGAAAGACGATTGCACGTGCTGGCTCTCGTCGTAGGATTTTTTCCAGTAATCGACATAGGTGAAAAGCTTCAACTGCGGAGTCACTTTACCGAGGTAGACGTTGCCGCCGAAACCGATGGTGCTTTCGATCGGATCTTCAGGGAACACATACGCCAACTGACCGCCCACCCCCTTTAAGCCTATATCCGATTTGGCCGATGCCAATCCGGACAGGGCCAGTACCAGCAACACGACTACTGCGACTTTTCTCATACCTGACTCCCTTCTTAAATGTAATTCAATCTGATGCCCGGACAGTCGATGCCTGAAGCTGTAAATTAGAAATTATAACCTTATTTGTCAATGAAATATTTCCGGACGAGAAAAAATCAGGCGTCTTTTTTCTTTTCCGTTTCGCCGCGCAGTCGGTTCACCTCTGCGGTCAGCTCGTCCAATTTGGCCTGCAGATCGTCGACCACTTTTTGGGTTTTGGGCTTGATCTCCTCCATGGCTTCCTGCACCTGTTTTTGAACCCAGCCCTTGGCCTCCTGGCTGCGCTGTTCAACTTTGTTCATGGTCTCCTGGATGTACTTGGCGCGTTCTTCCTGGTTGACCTCGCCGCGTTTGATCATGTCGTCGATAAAATCTTCAACTTTTTCCTTGGTCAGGTCCATAAATCCCAGGCCGGCCATCAGAGTTTTTCGCAAAAAGTCTTCCATGGTGTTGCTCCTTTGTTTAGTTTTCCAGTTTATGGATGATGCCGTCTTTGTATTGCAGAAGGTGCACGGATTGATTGACGTGTGATTCTCGGGAAAATTGATAATCTCCTGCGAGGCCGTTAAAGAGCGGCGCCTGTTGCAGGTATTCCGCCAGGGATCGGGCGCCGGTATACCCGGAATCGATCGCCCGTACCAGGTAACGGCCCAGATCCACCCCTAAAACAGAGAGCAGCGTGGGCGATTGGGCGGTCAACATACGATAACTGTTTTGAAAGCGGATATATTCCATCTCGGTCTCCTGCAGGTACTGACCGCTGATGAACACGGCGCCGTTGATGTACCGCCTTTGATTGCGCAGCACGTCGAGATGATTCCAGTTGTCGCCGCCCAGGGGCGTGGCTTTGATGTTGACCAGAGCGTACTGCGGGGCGATGATCGGCAGGTCTTCTTCATAGATGGGGAAGAAAAAGCCGTCGATGGAGGTGACCGGCATGTTGAATTCGTCGTCCTGAGTGCCGAGGACCCGCTGACCCGATTCCGGGCGACGGCGCAGGTATTGGTTCATTTGCGCCGTGTCCTGATTGCTGGTTGACAGCGCGGTTTCGCGGATGGTCTGAAAGTGCCGTTTGAAATCCTCTGTTCCGGGATAGTACCATTGCTGGGCGATGATTGAGCCGCCCAGTTCATCAATGGCGCCGGCAAAGGCGTCGGTCAAGTCGTGCCCATAGTTGTCCGCCGGCGCCAGGATGGCAAAGGTGCGCAGGCCAAGTTTTTGATAGGCGTAGCGAGCCAGGGCAATGCCGCGCGTCTCGACATCGCTGTTCATCTGAAAGATGCGATCGCCCAGGCCGGCGATGCCGGCCTCTGTGGTGATCGGGCAGATGAGCAGTTTGCCGGCCTGGGCTGCCTGTGCCGCCAGGATGGCGGAGCGGCTGTCGTCCAGTTCGCCGATGAACAGCGATAGGTCGGTCTTGATCAGCTCGTTCATAATTCGCGCGGTCTCTATCTGCGATCCCCGGGTATCCTTTAAAATCAGTTCGACCGGATGGCGCAGATCGCGAAGCGCATACACCAGTCCGTAAAGAAACTGGTGTCCCTCGTCCTCGTATTCGCCGGATAACGGCAACAGGACGGCGATGCGCATGGGAAAGCGCAGCTGCTCAGACGAGGTGTTCAGCCAGGATTGCAGCGCCCGGTTCTGCGACTCGGTCAGCTCGGATCCGGCGAGGCGATAGAGCGTCTCCTGAGCTTTGGCCTTGCCCTGGTAGCCGCAGATGGTGCGCGCGCTCCACAGCTCCAGCCATTTTTTTGTCTCCGGCGTGTGCATCTGGCCGTTGAGCTCCAAGAGCGCGTCCTCCGTAACGCCGGCGTCGATCAGGCGGGTGGCGTGATCGATGCACGCCGAGGTCATGTCGGGATTGGTGGAGTGGTCCATGATCCAGACCAGGCGGCGCAGCGCCTCCGGCCGGTCCTGGGTGTGACTGGCCAGCCGGGCCAGTTCGAACTGGAACCAGTCGGCATAGCGGCTGCCGGGAAAGCGGCGGAGCATATCCAATGCGGTCTGGCGGGCGTTGGCCCAATCGTTGAGCCGGCTGTAAGCGCGGGCCAGAACCAGTCCGGCGCAGGTCGCCTCTGGATTCGGTTTGTTTTCGTCGGTCAGTTCTTTGAGCAGCAGGACGGCTTCTTCAAAGCGTTGGAGCTGATACAGCTTGACGCTGCGCTCGAAAAGGCCGCTCGGCGCGGCCGAGGCTGCACCTGCGAATAGCAGCAATGTGAGGATGGCTTTTCTCAGAATCACGTAGGATGGCTCCTTGACTGTTGACTAGGCACGGTCCTTTTCATTCCACGGTTACGCTTTTAGCCAGATTTCTCGGTTGATCAACGTCACAGTTGCGCAAGACCGCCATGTGATAGGCGAGCAACTGAAGTGGGATGATGGTGACCATCGGATTAAAGATTTCCAGGGTTTCCGGCACATAGATCACGTGCTCGGCCAGTTTGGCGATCTCGCGATCGCCTTCGGTGGCGATGGCGATCACCTGCCCCCGTCGCGCCCGCACCTCTTCGATGTTGGAGAGGATTTTGTCGTAGACCGAATCATGGGTGGCGATAAAGACCACCGGCATGTGATCGTCGATCAGCGCGATGGGGCCGTGTTTCATCTCCGCCGCCGGATATCCCTCTGCATGGATATAAGAGATCTCTTTCAGTTTCAAAGCGCCCTCCAGCGCCACGGGAAAATTATAGCCGCGGCCCAGGTAGAGCATGTTGGAGTTTTGCTGCAGCTGCTCGGCGATCGCTTGGATCTGCCGGCTGTTCTCCAGCGATTTTTCCACCTTATCCGGAATCGATTTCAGCTCTTCCACCAGTTTTCTGCCGCGGCTGCTGGAGACGCTGCGGATGCGGCCCAGCAGCAGGGTGATCAGCGCGAGCACCGTGATTTGCGAGGTGAACGCCTTGGTGGAGGCCACGCCGATCTCCGGCCCTGCGTGCAGATACACGCCGGCATCGGTTTCCCGGGCGATGGAGGAGCCGACGGTATTGCAGATGCCGAACACCTTGCTGCGCTTGTGTTTCGCTTCACGCACCGCTGCCAGGGTGTCCGCGGTCTCGCCGGACTGGCTGATGGCCAGCACCACCGAGTCCTCGTTGAGGATCGGGTTGCGATAGCGGAACTCGGAGGCGTATTCCACCTCCACCGGAATGCCGACCAGATCTTCGAACAGGTATTCGCCGATCAGCGCCGAGTGCCAGGAAGTGCCGCAGGCAGTGATGATGATGCGGCGCGCGTACAGCAGGGACTCGAGATCATGTTCAATGCCGCCGAGCTTGGCGGTGCCCTGTTCCATGAGCAGCCGGCCGCGCATGGTGTCGCGCAGGGTCTGCGGTTGCTCCATGATCTCCTTGAGCATGAAATGGGGGTAGCCGGCTTTTTCGATCTGGCGCAGGTCGGTCTCCATCACCTGAACGGTCTTGGCGACGATCCGGTTGTCGATGGATTTCACCTTGAACTCGTCGCGGCCCAGAACCGCCATCTCGCCGTCATCCAGATAGCTGACATCCGTCGTATAGCCCACCAGCGGCGCGGTGTCTGACGCCAGAAAGAATCCGGTCTTGCTGTGGCCGATCACCAGCGGACTGCCGCGGCGGGCGGCCAGCAAAAGATCGGGATGATTTTTTTCCAGCACCGCGATGCCGTAGGTGCCCTGCACCCGGTTCAAGCCCTCATGAACGGCATCGACGAGGTCCGCCCCCTGGTTCAGATACTCTTCGAAAAGATGGCACAGCACTTCGGTGTCGGTCTGGGAGACGAACACATGACCGCGCTGCATCAGCTCTTTGCGCAGGAGCGCATGGTTTTCGATGATGCCGTTGTGCACCACCATCAGGCGTCCCTGGCAATCATGGTGCGGGTGCGCATTGATCTGGCTGGGTTCACCGTGCGTTGCCCAACGGGTGTGACCGATGCCCAGCGTACCCTCCAGGCAGCGGCCGTTGATCCGCTTCTCCAACTCTTGAATCTTGCCCACCGCTTTTTCGACGCAAAAATTTTCGTCGTTCAACAGCGCCACCCCGGCGGAGTCATAGCCTCGATATTCGAGCCGCTTCAGACCCTGCAGCAGGATCGGCAGAACCGTCTGTTGTCCGATATACCCCACAATACCGCACATGGAAGGTCACTCCCATTCGATGGTGCTGGGTGGTTTGGAACTGATATCGTAGACCACCCGGTTAATTCCCTTTACTTCGTTGATGATGCGATTGGATATCCGCGCCAGCACCGGCGCGGGGATCTCAGCCCAATCCGCGGTCATGCCGTCCAGGCTGGTCACGGCGCGCAGGGCGGCGACGTTTTCATAGGTGCGCTCGTCGCCCATCACCCCCACGGATTGCACAGGCAGAAGGACGACGAAGGCCTGCCAGATCTTTTCATACTGCCGGTTCTGTTTCAACTCTTCGATGAAAATACGGTCAGCCCGGCGCAACACGGCCAGCCGCTCAGGGGTGATCTCACCGACGATGCGCACCGCCAACCCGGGACCGGGAAAGGGATGGCGTCCGAGAATGGCCTCAGGCACTTGAAGCTCCTTGCCGACGCGGCGCACTTCGTCCTTGAACAGCTCTCGCAGCGGTTCCAGCAGGCTAAGATGCATGTGCTCCGGCAGGCCGCCGACGTTGTGATGGCTTTTGATGACCGCGGAAGGTCCCTTGGTGGACACACTTTCGATTACATCCGGATAGAGCGTGCCCTGGACCAGGTATTCGACATCGCCGAGTTCATGGGATTTTTCTTCAAAAAGGCGGATGAACTCACGGCCGATGATTTTACGTTTTAGTTCCGGATCCACCACGCCCTGCAGGGCGGAGAGAAACGGGACGCCGGCGCTGACCAGGTGAAAATCAAAGTCGGCCTCCTGATAGAACCGGCACACCTCTTCGACCTCGCCCTCGCGCAGCATGCCGGTGTCGACGAACACGCAGGAGAGCCGGCGGCCGATGGCCCTGGCCACCAGCACAGCGGCCACGGTCGAGTCCACGCCGCCGGACAGGGCGCACAGGGCCCGCTTGCCGCCGATGCGGCTGCGGATATCTGTCACCGTGTTCTCGATAAAGGCGCCGGCGTTCCAATCGCCGCGGCATCCGCAGGCGGAAAAGCAGAAATTGCCGAGAATTTTTGCGCCGTCGGGCGTGTGCACCACCTCCGGGTGGAATTGGATGCCAAAGATTTTTTTCTGCTCGTGACGCACGGCCGCGATGGCGGCGTTGGCCGTGTGGGCGATGATTCTAAAGCCCGGCGGCGGTTGGGTCAGATGATCGCCATGGCTCATCCACACCGTCAACCGGCGCGGCAGCTCTGCGAAAAGCTCTGTGGCCTCATCGATGGTCAGCTCAGCCCGGCCGTACTCTCGGCGCGGCGCTCTTTCCACTTCACCGCCGAGCAAAAAGGCCATGGTCTGCAGTCCGTAGCAGATGCCCAGGATCGGAATATTGAGATCGAACAGCTCCCTGGCCGGCAGCGGCGCATCATCCGCATAGACCGAGGCCGGTCCGCCGGACAGGATGATGCCCGTGGGCTTCATCCGCTTGATCTCATCCAGGGACAGCGAAAAGGGTTTGATCTCTGAATAGACGCCGAGTTCACGCACGCGCCGCGCGATGAGTTGCGTATACTGTGAGCCGAAATCCAGAATCAGAATGAATTGTGCGTGCGTCATGCGTGTGTGAAACCCCAGGTTTCGAGTTCTTGCATCAATGGGTAATAGGTCAAGTCATAGTGCACCGGCGTGATCGAGATATGGTTTTGCAGGATCGCCCGGTCATCCACCCGTTCATCGGCTTCGATCTCCACTTTATCTCCGATGAGCCAATAATAGCTGCGGCGATGGGGATCCTGGCGTGCGCTGTATTCCTCCATATAGTTGGCCTGGCCCTGGCGGGTGATGCGCACACCGCGGATCTGTTCAGCCGGCGCCGCCGGCACGTTGACGTTGAGAAACACGCCTTTGGGCAGCCGGTGCTGCAGCAATGTCTGCGCCAGCTGTACGGCGAACGCCGCAGCGGGCTGGAAATCCGGGTTGACGAATGTGGCCAGAGAGATGGCGAATGAGGGGATGCCCAGGATCGCGCCTTCGGTGGCTGCGGAAACGGTGCCGGAATAGATCACGTTGATGCCGGTGTTGGCGCCCAGGTTGATGCCCGAGATCAGCAGATCGGGTTTGGGCTGATCTTTGAGCAGCACCCAATAGGCGAGCTTGACGCAATCGGCCGGCGTGCCGCGCACCGCATAACCAAAGAACTCGTTGTTTTTTTCGTACGAGGTCACCCGCAACGGATCGCTGAGCGTGATGGCGTGCCCCACGGCACTCATCTCTGCAGCCGGCGCCACGATGGTCACTTGGCCGATGCGGCTCATCGCTTCGGCCAGAGCGGCGATCCCCGGTGCGGCGATGCCGTCGTCGTTGGTGATCAGGATTTTCATAGAGGAAGATCAGTCTTTCTTTTTGCGGTCCATAAAAAAGTTGAGCATCTGCGACAGCTGTTTCTTCAGCTCTGTGCGCGGGACAATGGCATCCAAAAATCCATGTTGCAGCAAAAATTCTGCGCGCTGAAAGCCTTCCGGGAGATCCTGGCCGATGGTCTGCTTGATCACCCGCGGTCCGGCAAAACCGATGAGCGCACCCGGCTCGGCGATGATCAGATCCCCGAGCATGGAAAAGCTGGCGGTGGTGCCGCCGGTGGTCGGATCGGTCAACAGAGAGATGTACGGGATGCCGGCATCGGACAACAGCGCCAGGCGCGCCGCGGTCTTGGCCATCTGCATCAGTGAAAGCGCCGCTTCCTGCATCCGCGCACCGCCGGAGGCGGAGAGGATGATCATCGGCGAGGACGTCTGCAGCGCCCGATCCACGGCGCGGCATATTTTTTCGCCCACCACCGATCCCATGCTGCCGCCGATAAACCTGAAATCCATCACCGCCAGAACCACCGCTACGCCGTTCAGCGTGCAGCAGCCGGTCCGCACCGCCTCGTTGAGCCCGGTCCGCTCCATGGCCTCTTTGAGACGGTCAGAGTATTTTTTCGAATCCTTGAATTTAAGCGGATCGGTGGAGCACAACTCGGCGCCGAACTCGTCAAAACGGGCATCGTCCGCCAGCAGCCGGATGTATTCCTCAGCGCTCATGCGAAAATGATGGCCGCATTTGAGGCAGACCTTGGCGTTGCGGTCCAACTCTTTTTTGTACAGGGTCTCCCCGCAGGCCTCGCACTTGATCCAGAGCCCATCCGGAAGCTCTTTTTTTTCGTTAGGCTCCAGCCCCTTGTTGGTGCGTTTGTACCATTCCATTGATCAATCGCTTTCGACTAGGGCGATCCGTTTTTTTCTTCCGTCAGCGTTTTGCACATCAGCAGCGCGTCCTCTCCGTCCTCATAGTATTTCCTGCGTACGCCGGCGTGCACGAATCCCATCTTTTCATACAAACGGATGGCTTTGGCGTTGGACCTGCGCACTTCGAGAAGCAGCATCTGACGATGCGTCTGCCGCGCGATGCGGATTAACAGTCTCAGGAGGTGTTCGCCCAGACCGCGGTGCTGATACTCCGGCGCAATGGCCAGGTTCGCCAGATGCGCCTCTTCAAAAATAAAATAGACCACCATGTAGCCGATCAGCGTCGCTTCATCCATCGCCACCAGCGACAGGGAGTAGGGGCGTTCGTCCAGTTCCGCCAGAAAGCTGGCGCGGGACCATGGCGGCGTAAACAGCCTTTTCTCCAGCGCAACGACCTGGTCCACATCCTGCAACGTCATGTGGCGTACGCCATAGCTTTTTCCACTCACCGGATCGACATAGCTCCGGCCGTCCAGGTCGATGATCACAACAGGCTCGGCTTGCTCGGGCCGGCGATGAACTCTTGCAGGTACAGGGGTTCGAGTGCATCGTTGCGGCTGCTGTCCGCCCCTGCGAGCTGCTCGACCGCCAGGCGGGCAACGGTCAGGGCGGAGAGATCCGCATAATAAACCGGCGCGAGCAAACGCTGCGGATCCAATCCGCACTGGCGATCCGCCATCACGGAACACCCCTGAGGCAGCGACTCGGCCAACGCCGAGTTGGCAAGCACAGCGGTTTCGCCCTTGGCGTACGCCTTGAACGATTTGATTTCAAAAAACGCCCGGTACACCTCGTTGACGCGCGATCGCAACACCGCGCACACCAGGCCGTGCTCCATGGGCGCCAGCGATGCAAGCGCCTGCAGGGTGGGAACGCCGATGATGGGCAGCTTGCGGCCAAAGGCCAGCCCTTTGGCGAAGGACAGGCCGATGCGCAGCCCGGTAAAGGAGCCCGGGCCGATGGAGACCGCTACCGCCTGCAGGTGCTCCAGACGGACTTGGCAGTCTGCCAGCATTCTGTCCACTGCCGCTGCCAGCAGCCGGGCGTGCTGGTTCTTCAGGTTGAGACGGTACTCGGCTACGAGCTCCTGGCCCTGGGCCAGGGCGACGGCGCACACTTGACTGGCGGTTTCAATGGCAAGAATCATGCTGCTGCAGCACCTCGATCAGTCTGGCTTCAGGCCCCATTTGGTCAAAATCCATGGACAGGCGCACGGCACGATGACCGGCAGGGAGGAAGGAGGCGGCGATCTCGGGCCACTCCACCAGGCAGATGGTCTCTGCGCTGATATAGTCCTCCAGTCCCACGTCCTTTAATGCAGCGGTCGAATCGATGCGATAGAGATCCACGTGATAGATGGGGCATCGGCCGGCATATTCGTTGACCAGCGTAAACGTAGGGCTGCTGACCGGATCGTCGCCATTTAATCCAGCCACCATTCCCCGGATGAATGTGGTTTTGCCGCTGCCCAGGCCGCCGTAAAACGCCACGGTCTCACCGCACGGCAGCGTGACCGCCCATTCCGCTGCGTAGCGCACCGTCTGTTCCACGCTGTGGCTGACCACCCGGTGCATCAGGTCATAGTCCGTTCCGCTGATGTGGACCGTCTCGTTCATCGATCGTTTCCTGACAGACGCGTACCCCGGTTTATTTGGGCTCCAGGGTGATCAGCGGCAGGATCATCTCCTCCATGGAGATGCCGCCGTGTTGAAAACTGTCCGCGTAATAATTGAGATAATAGTGATAGTTGGTCGGATAGACAAAATAGTAATCTTCTTTGGCGATCAGATAATTGCTGTTGATCCCGCGCGCCGGCAGGCGGAAGGATTTGGGATCTTTGACGATGACCGCGTGCTTGGCATCCGCCTTGATGTTGCGGCCGTATTTATAGCGCAGGCTGGTGGAGGTTTCGCGGTCGCCGATCACCTTGGCCCCGCGCATGCCGCGGATGCTGCCGTGATCCGAGGTGATCACCACCCGGTTGCCCATCTCCGCCAATTGCCGCAACGCCTGAAAGATATGGGAATGCTCGAACCAGGAGCGGGTCATGGATCGAAAGGCCGCTTCATTGGGAATCATCTCTTTGATCAGATCCGACGAACTGCGCGTGTGGGCGAGAATGTCGACGAAATTCAGCACGATGGAGGAAAAGGGCGTGTCTGCGTATTCCTGAATACGCTTGGCCATGGAGCGCGCCTCCTGAATGTCGAGGATCTTGACGTATTTGGGCGCCGGCTTGAGTTCGATTTGCAGCCGCTGCAGCTGCCGCTCCATGAGCTGGCTCTCGAAGCGGTTGCAGCTCGTGTCGTCGTTCTCGTCGCTGTTCTGCCAGAGATCCGGAATCTGTTTTTCAATGTCCGCCGGAAACAGGCCGCTAAAGATTGCATTGCGGGCATACGGCGTGGCGGTCGGCAGAATGGAAAAATAATAATCGCGGTTGATGCGGAAATAGTCGCGCAGCAGCGGTTCCAGGGCCAGCCACTGGTCCAGGCGCATGTTGTCGATCACCACCAGAATGGCGCGATGGCCCCGGTCGATGTGCGGCTTGACATAGTTTTTAAAAACGTCCACCGACAGCGGCGGCCGCTCATCGCTGAATAGCCATTGGCTGTAGTTTCTTTCTATATAACGGCCGAACTCGGTGTTGCAATCCCGCTTCTGATCGTAGAGGGTTTGTTTCAGCCCCAAGTCCGGATGTTGGTCCAATTCGAGATCATACTCACACAGCGTGAGATGCACATCGACCCAATCTTTCCATTCCATGGCGCCGAGAATGCGGCCGGCGATCTGGGAAAACTCGGAGGAATAGTCACGCGAAATGCGTTCTCCGGCGATCTGTTTACGCTGCAGCACTTTTTTGCAGACCAGCAGAATCTGGCTCGGGTTCACCGGCTTAGTCAGATAATCGACGATGCGGGCGCCGATGGCTTCTTCCATCAACCGCTCTTCTTCATTTTTAGTGACCATGATGACCGGCAGTGCCGGGCGCAGGGCCTGGATTTCGTTGAGTGCGGTCAGGCCGTCCATGCCGTTGAGCATCTCATCCAACAGCAGCAGATCGAACTCTTGCTGTTTGGACAGCTCGATGGCATCCTCGGCGTTGGTCACAGTGGTTACGCGGTATCCCTTTTCTTCCAGGAAAAGCACATGGGGTTTGAGCAACTCGATCTCGTCATCCACCCACAGAATATGTCCCTTATCCTCAGCCAGAGGACCTCCCGTTGGTTTTTCGCCTCTGATGGCACAGCATGCATCGGCTTTTAGCTAATTTTTAAATTAGCCATTTTTTTTAAATCAGTCAAGCTATTTAAAGGCTTATTTTTTATTTCTTTTATTAATAAGCACTTGACCATAGGACTGCAGCGCGTCCCCGCTGCGACTGCTGCCCCGGGCCGACATTGGGCTTGATGAAAGAGGCGACTCTGCCGTCGCCGGGAGGAGGTCACGGAGCAAGTGAAGCCCTGTTCTGCTGAAAGGCCGTTGCCAAGTTGGTCTCATAGGCCGTGCCTTTGAGAAGCGTACGCTGCTTGTTGAGAAATTCCAGGATCTCTTCAGAGGGCACGATAAAAGTGATGCCATAGTTGATGCGGTTGATCGAGACGACGTAGGGCTGACCGTCATAGGGGACTTGCATACCGTACTCTGCATCCGGTGAGGGTGTGAGGATGGCCTCGGGAGCACCGGAGGTGGAGCTGCCGATGCCGACCATTTCGAAATTAGGAACGCCGTCACGGATGGCGAGGATGATGCCGCCGCTGAATCCTCGATTGAAATTGCTGTCGATCAGAAAGCCGCCTCGGCCGTCACGGTTCGGTTGGCTGACGATGGCCTTGGTGACCATCAGTTGTCCCTGAGGATAGCCGATGAGATAGACAAAGCTTCCCCAATCCAGCTCTGCGCCTCTGCCCAGAGGATAACGAAACTCGTTGATCACCCTGTTCAGGGGTTTGGTCCAGGTTCTGCCGATCAGAGCGATGTCGGCCTGGGGATCATGGGCCAGGAGCTGCAGCACGCCGTCCTCGGGAAATCCGGCGGCGAGCAGGCGTTCGTCTGTTTTAATCGCCGCTGTGCGGAGATAGCGATGCCGGGTCTGTTCATCCTCATTGTAATACGTGAAAAGAGAATCGCTGTGATAAACCACATGGCTGCAGGTGAGCACCAGAACCGATTGGCTATTGGAGGAGATCACCAAGCCGCTGCCGGCGATTGGATTTTCGCTAAAGCTGGTGGCCTTGCAGTTGAGCAACCCACGCTCCTGAATGTCGCGGCGGGTCATTTTGTCGCTGCGGTCAAAATAGTAGATTTTGTATTGGGTGGTGCAATAGATTTTGACGGTCATATCGCAGATCGCCTTGATCTCCTGGGAGCAGTTTTTGTAGGGGAATTCGCTGTCGTATTTGCAGTCGTTGAGCAGCGGATAGACGGTGCGATAAATTTGTCCGTGGCAGGAGAGCAGAACAAAGGCCGATAGAATGATCGCTTTTTTCATGGCAGGTCCTGTTCAGTCTGTAGATCGATGTAAAATAGCATGAATTGGTTTCATTGACAAGCACTATTTTTCTGCTGCTTGGGGAGCTAAGCTTGAGCATGCCGGAGTGGCAAAACCCGTCGGCGACGCCGGGACATCAAGTGCGGATCGTTTTACTTTTGCTGTCGAGCAGCAGCATCCAGACAAAGCCGCCGAGAACCTTGGCTGTGAACTGGCCAAGGATGATCCATGGCAGGAGGGCGCCAAAGGCCACGGTGGGAAAGATCACGCTGTCCGCCGCTGCGGAAAGGATGTTGGATCCATTGACCTTGATCCAGCGGGAATACCGGTGGAGAAAATGATAGGTGAGGGCATCAACGGCGCCGGCAGCGGCAAAGGCGGTCAGCGAAGCCATGGCCACAGGCCCGGCATTGCGGTTGATCAGCCAGGAGAGCAGGCTGCCTGCGAAAACCAGGGCGCCCATTTTCAGGAACAGGTGGCGGCGACGCCAGACTTCGTGCAGATGATCCCTGCTGGTCAGGTCCAGTCCGATGAAGAGAAACGCGGTGGGGATGGTCGCACGGGGGCCCAGCCAGGTCACCAGCAGATTGGCCGGCACAATGGCGCCGATGTACAACAGGATAAAGAAAGCGGTTTTGCGGTTCTTCATTTTTTCGAAAGATTTAGGAAACGGGTTACATCGTGATCACATTTTTTTCAACACCAAGGTCTGCCCTTGTTTCAGGGAAAACTTGAACTCGGGTTGGCTCACGCGAGTGGCTTTGCCATCCACGCTGATAGGGCTGTGCAGGGGCCAGGGGCAGAGAAGCGTCATCGGGCCGCCACGCTCGCTTGTTACGGTCACCCAGGTGACTTGTCCGTCCTTAAATTCGGCGCTGACCAGCATGGCCCCGGCGCAGCGCAGCTGATGAAAGGCGGCCGTCTGATCCTTGGGCCAGTTGGGAAACAGCCGGATCACGCCGTTATAGCTCTGCAGCAGGCACTCGTTGATCACCACCGGCAGGCCGAAATTTTCAAACCAGATGCCCATGCGGGCCATGAAATCAAAGGGTGTTGTCGTGTCGGAATAGCGGCCATGCACCTGCAGCACCATATCGGTGTAGGCGCCGTTGTTTATCTCGCAATAACTTGCCTGGCGTTTGAATTTTTCCAGATCCAGCCGGCCCAGGCGGGCGGCCTGTAGATTAAGGAACACAAGATCATTGCCCCCTTCGATCTGCATATTGGTCAGCGAGTTTTCCAACAGGTCCAGGATTTCAGGAGGAGAATGCAGGCCGTGTTCTTCGCCGGGGAAAACCGTCATCAGGCTGTTGGGCACGTTATAGACCATCTCCGCATGCTCTCCGGGC
>CAZKQR010000070.1:0-14342 GCA_964554965.1 uncultured Cytophagia bacterium
CCGCAAATCGTCTCCTATCAATCGCGCGACTGCTATCACCTCATCTCTGAAGTCAGGACCAGCCGTTTTTTTTCAAAATTTTTCCATGTGGAGGACCGCGTCGAGTCCTACCTGGACGTTCTCGGCCTGTTCCCCTGGCGATATGAAAAGATAATCCGGGAAGGCACATACCGAGCGAACCGGAACGCTCGCTTTGATCCGGTCGGCGGATGGGCCTACAGCGGTGGGGATACCATCAAGATCGCACCCTACACTCAAGATGTGCTTTCCATCCTCTATTATCTGCGCACCTTGGATTTGCAGTCGCAGACGGTTTTTCCCATCGACAACTATGAAGACAAAAAGTTTTTTCCGCTCAACGTGCAGGTAATAAAAATGGAGGGGGTCAAAGTACCGGCGGGCAAGTTTTACTGTTTTCTGATCGAACCAGGACTGCGGGCCGGAAGCATCATAGAACAAAAAGGAAAAATGTGGATCTGGTTGAGCCATGACGCCCGCCGAATTCCGGTCAAGATCAAAAGCAAAATATCTTTCGGCGCCATCACCATGGAATTGAAAAAAATCAACCAATGACCGCGGCTGCGCCGTTCATCCTTCGCAGAGAGTGCCATGAAAAATACACAACCACTGGATCTCGCCAACGTCAAAACCTATTCCATTCAAGAACGATCCAGCAAGGTTACGCCGACGACGTTCGCACAGCCCCATGCCGCAGGCTCTTCCTTTCTTGACTTTATCAACCATCTGCCCAAGCAGCTCAAGGCCGGCGATCTTCTTTCCCTGGCGGATTCCATCGTTGAGGCGCGGCGGCAGAAAAAGCCGGTCATCGTGCTCATGGGCGCGCATGTGATCAAAGGGGGCTTGAGTCCGCTGCTGCTCGATGCTGTGCAAAACCGGATCATCACCGGCCTGGCGCTGAACGGCGCCGGCAGCATCCACGATGTGGTGCTCGCCACCTTTGGCGCCACCCGGCCACGGATTCTCCACCGCCTCTTTCGACATGATCTCCCAGTACCGGCCTCGCGTCAATGTGCTGCAACGCCCGACCACCACGGGCGGCCGCTACTTTGAATGGATCGGTCACCATGAGATCCTGATCCCATTGCTCTTTGCCATGGTCAAGAAAAAACTCGCAGGACCGCGGTAATCCGGCCCCGCAGTGGACACTGTACTTAAACACAGGATTGTTCCATGCAAGAAACCCTCGGACACATGAACACCTGGACCATCTATCTGCTTCTGCTGGTGATCACCATTTTCGCCGCCTATTTCTGCATCGCTGTGGCCGGCTTTTTGCAAAAGCTCAAGCTTTCGATGACCAGAAAAAAAGACGGCAAGTCCTCCATGGGTTGCCTGACCCTGTTGATCCTTTTAACCGCCGGCCTTTTTCTCTTTGTCGTCTTTCGCTACCTGGTGCTGTACGCGCCCTTTTCCACCGATGAACCCATCGCAAAAATTACGGCGCAACAGGCGGACGACCACCTCGGCGATTTCAAACTGGCGGTGGCCTTTATAGAAAAAGGAGAGCCGACCCACAGCGGCAACTATGTCATCAAAGGCCAGCGCTGGCTGATAAAGGGGGAGATCCTCCAATGGCATCGCTGGCTGTCCGCTTTTGGTTTGAAAAAAATGTACCGGACCACCCACATCCTCGGACAGGTTGTCACCAAGACCAACGCCGGCGCCCGCGCCAACAGCTACACCCTGATCAAGGACGACCAGAACGCTCTATGGCGCACGCTGTCATCTGCCTGCAAAGCCCTGGGGCTGGTACGAGTAAAGTCCATCAGCTCAGAGGCGGTCGCGCCCAATTATCGAGAAACCGTCTCGGTCTGGATATCCGACAGCGGCTTAAAAGTTCGTATGAACAACGGCCAGGCGGCCGCACACGGAGTGAAAAACGGCGGGGATAAAAAAAACGGCGCCCATGAAACAGGGAGCGCCGTAAAAAAGACAAAATTTAACGAATATCCGGATCGCGAGGAGGCCATTCAACGATAAGGCGCGGCTACAGCCCCCACCCGCCGCTCACCGTAATATCCGCGCCGGTGATATACTCCGCTTCATCGCTCAACAGATACAGCACAGCGCCGGTCAGATCCGTGGCCAGCCCCAAGCGCTTCATGGGAACCGCCTGGATCTGGCGCGCGCGCACCTCGTCGGTCAGAGCGCCGTTCTCCATCAGGCCGGGGGACACCATATTCACCGTGACGCCCTGTGCCGCCACTTCCACGGCCAAGGACCGGGTCAGTATCTGCACGCCGCTCTTGGCGATGGCGTAGGCCGCTGCACCGGCGTAAGCATGGATGCGATCGGCATTGGCCACGCCGACATTGATGATGCGGCCCCACCCCTGCTGCACCATCGTCGGCAACGCCGCCCTGCAGCCATAAAAGGCGCTGTGCAGATTGCTGTCGATCATGCCGCGCCACTCCTCCACGGTCAGGCGCAACAGCGGTTTGAAAAGAAAATCCCCGACATTGTTGATCAGAATATCCAGCCGGCCATATTCAGCCGCCACCGTAGACATCAGCTCGCGCACCTGATGCCACTGCCGTACGTCCCCGGTCACCAGCCGGCTGCGTGCGCCCAGCGCGCACGCCTCCGCCACGGCTTGTTCCGCCGACGGACTGTTCCGCCGGCCGTGAATGAACACGTCCGCCCCCTGGCCGGCCAGGGCCAAGGCCAGATGACGGCCCAGACCGCGCGTGCTGCCGGTCACCAGTGCCACGCGTCCCTGCAGGCTTTTCGTTTTCATAACACGATCCGCATAACCGTTCCCCTGCCGGCATGTGATTCCTTGATGTACAGCTTGCCGCCGTGATATTCTTCGATGATGCGCTTGCCAAAGTTGAGCCCCAAACCCCAGCCGCGCTTTTTGGTGCTGTACCCCGCCTTAAAAATATCGTCGCGCCGTTTGGCGGTGATGCCGCAGCCGTTGTCGCGGATTTCGATAAACACCCGCTTGCTGTCCGCCACCCGGCCGGTGACGATCTCGATGATGCCGTTTTTTCCCTGAACCGCATCGATGGCGTTTTTGATCAGATTCTCGATGGCCCATTCGAACAGCTCGCGGTTGAGCAGCACCAGGGGCAGGTCGCCATAATCCTCCACCAGGCGGATTTCGCGGCCGGCCTGCGGAAGCCGTTTACGGAAATAGGCCGCCACTTCACGCAACACTTGGTGCATGTCCTGCTTTTCCAGGTTGGTCGCGGATCCGATCTTGGAAAAGCGCGCGGCGATCTTCTCCAGGCGGCGCACATCGATCTCCATATCCTGGGCCAGCCGGCTGATCTTGTCCGGCGACATGTCGCCGTCCTTCATCAGCTCCAGCCACCCCAACAGCGAAGAGATCGGCGTGCCCAGTTGGTGGGCCGTCTCTTTCGCCATGCCCACCCAAATGAACCGCTGTTCACTCTGCTTGATGTTGCTGAACCCGATAAAGGCGAGCAAAATCAACAGCCCGGTGCCGCTGAACGTCAGGTAGGGCAAAAACTCCAGCCGCGTGATCAGGCGGGAATCGCCGTAATAAATGGACTGGAACACCTCGCCGTTGTACATATAGCGCACCGGCTCGTTCTGGTCCTTGATCCGGGCAAAAATCTTTTTCGCTTTCTCCATGGCCTGCGGAGAGTGATCCTCCTCCGGCACGCCGATGCCGCGCCAGGAAGAGATGTTGCCATGGTTATCGATCATGATCAGCGGAAAATCCATCTTTTGCAGGATATTGTTGGCCAGGAACCAATCCAGCACTTCCATGTTTTCCGTCTGCACGATGAGCTGATAGGTCTGCGAATAGAATTCTACGATCTGCCGCGATTCTTTGCGCAGCTCATTGACCAGCCGCTGGGTGTAATAGATGGTGCCCAGCACGCAGGACAGCAACACGACGAAAAAAATCCGCCGCAGGGTTCCGGATAACAGGTAGATGGTCTGTCGCAGCGCCATGTCGCTTTACCTAAGCCGTTCGCGTTTTTCGCCACAGCTTTTCCCGCCGCAGGAACGGCTGCACGGCGAGCAAGCCCAACAGCAGCAACAGGGTCAGAACGCTGATCCATACGCCCAGACGGTAGGAGCTCGGCGCAAACTTGAACACGATCTCATGCTCCCCGGGCGACAGCTGAATGGAACGAAGGATATAGTTGGTTTTGTAGATCTTGGTCTCACGGCCATCCACATAGGCCTTCCAGCCCGCCGGATAATAGATTTCGCTCAGCACCATCAGGGCCGGCTGCAGCACCTTGGCCGACAGACGAATTTCATGTATGTCGAAAGAGGTCATTCGCACCGTGTTGCCGGCCCCGGCGACGATCGCAGCCGCCGGCTTTTCCTCCAGGATGGCGGTCCGGTGCGGATCAAAGAGGCCGCTGCGCATGTAATTAAAGATCGCCTTGCGCCCGGTCAGCGTGACCGTAGAATCGACAAAAAACGCCCGCGGCAGGACCGAGGTGTTTTCATAGATCCACGGCGACGGCGTGTAGACCATTTTGTAGCGCGGATCCGGCAGGGTCAGATGGTTGACGATCAGGTACTTGACGTTCAGCATGTCCAGCATCCCGGATTCAAACTGCAGCCGTTCCCGGCCGATCTGATCGATCGACACCGCCTGCGGGGTCAGCTGGCCGTCGCGCGTGACGATCCGCCAGTACTTGGAGATGAAACCGTTCAATCCATAAAGGTCCTGGCTGTTAAAGCCGGTCTCCTCGAGAAACTCCTGATAGATGCGCAGCTTGGCGGGCGAGTAACCGAGAATGTTCTGGATGAAATGAAACGCATACCAGTTGCCGGATTTTTCATCCAGAACCGGGAAGATGCGATAGACGCCGGTGTCTTTCTTGATGAAATCCACCACCGCCGTATTGTGAAAATAATCGACCTTTTCCTGCGCCGGCCGCGGTTGGACGATCTTGCTGTCCACCATCCACAAGTCCACCACCACCACAAGCAACAGCACCGCGCTCAAGCCCAGCGTGGAGAGCTTGCCCTTGAGAAAACCGCGGATCAGAAATACCGTCACCAACACCAGCGCGACCGACTTGAAGCCATCGAGCACGGATTTGTTGTACGCCAACAACCGCTGGGCTTCGTTCAGCGCCCTCTGGCCGCTGCCGGCCATATTCAGATAAACCGATTTGCTAAAAACCAAAAACAGCAGCAGCAGGCCTACGAACGCGCAAAACCCGTACAGATAACGGAACAACCTCTTGCCCACCTCTGCCTGCTTTTGACCGCCGGCGCGAAATTCGAAAATCCCCTGCAGACCATACCCGGCCAGCACCACTATGCCGATGTCGAGCAGAATGTGAATCATGCTGGGAACGCGGAACCGGTCAAAGAACGGCAGGGCTTTGAACAGAGGACCATAGAGAAGCGGCAGATGATTGCCGAAGGAGACCAGCAGGGAGAACAGCACCACAATGCCCATGAACCAGGTCATGCGTTTGCGGCGAAGAATAAAGGCGACGCCGGCCAAAAGCATCAGGATGACGCTGAAATAGAGCGGATAGTCGGTGAACGGCATTTTGCCCCAATAGGTGTCTCCGCCGAATCCCATAAACGCCGGTATGAAAAACGTAATCATCTCCAACGGATGAAAAGACCAGCCGGAGGCATAGTCATAATCCAGTCCACCGCCGCCGACCCCGCCGCCGCGGATGGAAAAACGCTGATAATCCAACACCGACACATACAATTTGGCCGAGAGCAAGACTCCGGCCAACACCGCACCGGCCAGCAACGCGGTCGACAGCAGCACCGGCTTGATCCGCTTTTTTTCCCGATACTCGGCGATCTCATGAAACAGGTAATAGATGAATAGCGCGATGAACGTGTAGTAGGTGACCTGAATGTGCGCGCGCACCATTTGAAAGCCGATGGCCAACGCCGCCAGACTGAAATAGAGCAAACTCTTTTCCTCCAGCATCCGGCGCACCAGCCAGAGGATCACCGGGATCAGCACCAGGGCGAGAAATTTGGTGTTGTGGCCGTAGGTGGTAAACGCAATAAATTGCGGCATGAACATGAGCGCCACGCTGCAGAACAGGGCGGCGACCGGCGCCACCTTGCCGTCGCGCAACAGCACATATAAAAACAGGGCCAGCAAAAGATAGTTGAGTAGAATAAAGGTGAACGCCGGCGCCTGAACGGCGTTTAATGCCGAGCGGAAAAAATCATCAACCGGATTGATCCCCGGCGCACTCATTAGGCTGCCAAAAGAGGGCATGCCGCTAAAGATATGCGGAATCCATAATGGGGTCATGCCGCGCTGCTGTGCATCCTGAACAAACGGCGTCAGCGCTCCAGAGCTCAGAGCGTCCGGCGCCATTACCGTCTTGCCGCCGAACATCAGCGGACTAAAAAAAAGGAGCAACAGCGTAAAGCAGAGAATCATCAGGCTGATGACCGGGTGCCGAGTGATCCAGGTCTCTTTTTCCACCGGCGCCGGTTTGCTCTCTGCTGATTTAACGTTCTTCTTTTTAGCCACGTGCACCTCTTGTTAAAAGGGCTTATGCCAAGGTTTCTTTTATATTAAAATAATTTTTCCTAAAATGCCAGAGAATCTTTTCACCGCCCGCCCTGGACTCTGGTCCACCGCATGACCCTGCCCGGCTGATCCGTTCCTTGACGGCAAACAATCACCTTGACATTGAAGCAGAATCAGGCTATATTTTAGCTCTAATCGGAGTGTTATATGAGCCCAAAAACAGAAAAAGTCCCTGAAAGCAAAGTGACCATCAAGATCCCCCGGCCGCTTTACAATCATCTGGCGCATATCGTCAGCGACAGCGGATTCAACTCGGTGACCGATTTTATCGTTTTTGTGTTGCGCGATCTGATTTCCAACCAAGCATCAACCGCTGCTGTGCCGAGCAGCCAGACCGCGCTGTCGCCGCAAGAGATCGAGGCGATTCGAGCCCGGCTGAAATCACTGGGTTATTTCTAACCCGCACCAGAACAAAAACAGGAATAAAACCGCCATGAGAGAAACCCTTGTACCTGCACACGGAGGCGCGCTGCAGCCGCGACTGTTGGCCGGCGCCGCCTTGCAGCAGGAGCTGGCCCGTGCCGGCGCCCTGCCGGTCATTCGCACAACCACCCGAGAGACCTCTGATCTCATCATGATGGCCACCGGCGCGTTCAGTCCTTTGGACGGATTCATGCGACAGTATGATTACCAATCCGTTCTGCAGTCCATGCACCTTGCCGACGGAACCCTATGGCCGATCCCCATCACCCTCGCGGTGTCGCAGCAGCAGGCAGACGGGCTGGCGACGGGTGACCGCATCGCCCTGGTGGATGATGAGAGCGGTGAGTTGATCGCCACCATGGTGATCGAGGATAAATACCGCTATGATAAAACGCTTGAAGCCAAACAGGTCTTTCGCACCACCGACGCCGCGCATCCCGGAGTGGCCAAACTGTTCAACCAGCACGAGGTGCTGCTCGGCGGCCCCATCACCGCGCTGAGCGAAGGTCCGTATCCGCAATGGTATGGTTCGCAGTTCGCCCGGCCGGCCGAAACCCGCGCGCTGTTTCAGGCGCACGGCTGGCGAACCATCGCCGCATTTCAAACGCGCAACCCCATTCATCGCAGTCATGAATACTGCACCAAAATTGCCCTGGAACTCTGCGATGGGCTGTTGATCCATCCTCTGGTGGGCAAATTAAAAGAGGGCGACATTCCGGCGGATGTGCGCATGGAATGTTATCAGGTCCTGCTCAAAGAGTATTATCCGGAGGATCGCACCATGCTGCGCGTCTATCCCATGGAGATGCGCTATGCCGGTCCGCGCGAGGCGTTGCTGCATGCGATCATCCGTCAGAACTTTGGCTGCAGCCATCTGATCGTCGGCCGGGATCATGCCGGCGTGGGCGCCTACTATGGTCCTTTTGACGCGCAAAAAATATTTGATGAGATCGCGCCGGACGATCTCGTCATTCAACCGCTCAAGATCGATTGGACCTTTTGGTGCCGCCGCTGCGAATCCATGGCCTCCACAAAGACCTGTCCACACGGCCGGGAGGACCACCTGTTGATCAGCGGCACACGGCTGCGTGAAATGTTAACCAACAACGAACCCATTCCCGCTGAATTCAGCCGACCGCAGGTGCTCGCGGTTCTGCAAAAATTTTATCAGAACCAGAAAGGCAAGTGACCCATGACCGAACAGAAGGCATCCAACATCACCTGGCACACGGCTTCCATTCAACGCGCGGATCGCGAAAAACTGCTGGGTCAAAAGGGGCTGGTCCTTTGGTTCACCGGCCTGTCCTCCTCTGGGAAATCCACGCTGGCGCATGCCGTCGAAGCGAAATTGTATCAGGCCGGCCATCTCACCTATGTGCTGGACGGCGACAACATCCGCCATGGCCTGAACAAAAATCTCGGTTTCTCTCCGCAGGACCGGGAGGAGAACATCCGCCGTATCGGCGAGGTGGCCAAGCTGTTTGCCGACGCCGGATTGATTGCCATGACCGCGTTCATCTCGCCCTATCGGGCGGACCGCGATCAGGCGCGGCGTCTGCTGCTGCCTGATCAATTCATCGAAGTGTACGTGCAAGTGTCCCTCGCCGTCGCGGAACAGCGCGATCCCAAAGGCCTGTATAAAAAAGCCCGCGCCGGCGAGATCAAAGAGTTCACCGGCATCTCTGCGCCCTACGAAGAGCCGCTGAACCCAGAGTTGGTCATCGACACGGACGTTCTGGACCTGGAGCAAAGCACCGCCCTGGTTCTGGATCTGCTCACCCGGCGCAGCCTGACCGCCTGATAGCTTCGCCGGGATGCGATTTTCTTTTCTGCTTGACTTTATCCCGGAAAATGTGTAATTATTTACGCTGCAGGATGGAACAAAATTTGCAACTTTTACGTTAAGATGAAAAAACCGGTTGGCTTTACCTTTTAACGGCAAGGGAGGTTGTATGTCAGAAAATAGCTGTGATCACAGCAGTTTTTTTAAGGGCTTTTTGATCGGCGGCGCTCTGGGCGCCATTGCCGCATTGCTTTTTGCCCCCAAATCAGGAAAAGAATTGCGCTCGGATATTAAACGGAAAGGCGAAGAGGCGGTGGAGGGCACCAAACGCGTATACGGCGAGACCCGGGACAAGGCGCAACAGATCCTCGCAGAAGCGAGCGAAAAAGCTCAAGAATTGCGCGATGAAGCTTCCCGACAAATGAGCAAAGCACGCGCTAAAGCCGAGGAAATTCTCAGCCACGCCGAAGAAAAAGCCGTAGATTTTACCGGCTCAGCCCGCGGCTTGGTGGACACGACCAAAACCGATTTGACAAAAAAAAAAGATAAAATAACCACCGCCCTGAGCGCGGGCATCGATGCGGCAAAAAAAGAGCTGGGCCATTAACGAACTAACTTCCTAGGAGAGTGCCGCTTATGACTCTAACCATCAGCGTGGCTGTGATTGCAGCCATCATGGTGATCGTCGGAATCGTCGCCATCATCGCACTGTTCTATGTCATCCGTTTGGTGAAGGCCGCCATCTCTCTCATCGATTCCGCCAAAATGCAACTCGTTCCGGTATCGCAGGATCTCAGCCGCGTCTCACAGAGAACGCAACAGATCATGGATTCGGTGCAGCGCCAAGTTGAGACCGTCGAACAGAGCGTCAACACGGTCAAGGATATGACGCAGCGCGTACACCGATTTGAAGAGAACTTGTTGACCGGAGCCGATCGAGCGGCAGTACCCTTGGTTCGCAGCATTCGATATGTTTCGGCCTTTTGGAAGGGCTTTCAGGTCTTTTACAGCATCATGAAAAAATAACCCCTGGTTCACCCAGACGGCCTCCTGGTCAAATGATCCGGAGGCCTTTTTTTATCCCCCTGGGCAAATCTTACCTAAAATGGTCGCCTGCCGGGCGCCGGTGGCTGACGGCAGATTACCACTGCGACCGCTAACCGTTTCATTGGCCAACCAAGCGAAACAGATCGCCTCCTTTGCCTCAGAGGGCCAGCCCGCCTCATCGCTGCACTGCACTTGCTGTGCTGAAAAATCACCGCGCAACCGCTGCATCAATTGCGGATTCCGGCAGCCGCCGCCGCTGACGATCAGACGCTGTACCTCCCCCCTGGACCGAATAAAAGCTTTGTATTGCTCGAAAACGGCGTCTGCGGTCAACGCCGTGAGTGTAGCCATGAAATCGACCGCGCTCAAGCCACGATCGTCCGCCTCCTGTTTGAGCCTACTCAGATACTGATGGCTGAACAGCTCGCGACCGGTAGATTTGGGCGGCGGCCGATGATAAAAAGGCTCCTGCAGCCAGCCACGAATCAACCGCTCATCCACCCTACCCTGGGCTGCCAACATTCCGTCCCGGTCAAAGGGCTGGCCGAAAAACTGCCCAGCCGCTCCGTCCATCAGCATATTGCCCGGACCGCAGTCAAAAGCAAGAACCGCCTCAGCTAAAGCCCCTTTGGGCAAAAAAGTCACATTGCTGATTCCGCCGATGTTCAGACACAAGCGGGATTCTTGCTGCGAACGGAACAGCACATAATCCAGGATCGGCACCAGCGGTGCGCCCTGTCCGCCCAAGGCCATATCCGCCAGCCTGAAATCGCCGACCGTGGTGACGCCCGTAAGCTTCGCTATGACCGAAGGATCCCCGATCTGCCAGGTCGAGGTGATCGTTCTGCCAAAAAGCTGCAATGGATCCGCCAGATGCCGTATCGTTTGACCGTGGCTTCCGATCAGGTCGAGCTCATCGACCCGAACTTTGTGTTTTTCACATAGAGAAAAAACCGCCCGGCTGAACTCGTGCGCCAATAACACATTTAATCCACACAGCTCGTCGGCTGCAACCATCGAACTGGAGGCGACTTGCAGAATTTTTTCCTTTAAAGCAACCGGATAGGGAAGTGTGGCATAGCCTAAAAGATTAATGGGGTTTTTACTGGGGTGGTTGGACAAACGAACCAGAGCTGCGTCGATGCCGTCCGCCGATGTGCCGGACATCAGACCAACCGCCAACTTGGGCGTCTTTTGTGCCAGCTCTATGAGCGTCATACCAGGATTCCTTGTTTTGCCGGCAAAGCGCAGCCGTTTATTTTACCTCTGCCAGATGGGCCAGAACCGTCTCGTCCACAAGGCTCTGTTCCTGCTGCAGCGCCAGAATGGCTGAACCGATGGCCGGTTCAAATTGCGGGTCCATAAAGTGAATTTCCTGTACCACTCGGCAGACCTCTTTTTCCATCAAGGGCATCAGAACGTCTCGCTGTTTGAACACCGAGCCGATCAGCGCCACGCGAACGGAACGACCGGACATGCCCATGCGGCGAGCAACCGCTGCTATGATTTTACCGATCTCTTCGCCCGCTGAAGAGATGATGGTCTGTGCCGCCTCATCGCCCTCCGCCCTTTTGTCAAAAACCAGCGGCGCCAGACTGGCGATCTCGGTGCGGTCGATCTTTCCGCTATAGATGGAGGAGATCAACAGGTCAATGGAAGGGGCGCTGTATTTTGCTTCGATCGCCGGACGCAGAGAGGTTTTCGGGCCACGGCCATCCCAATCTTTAAGCGCAGCGATGAGCGCCTGTTGCCCGATATAGTAGCCGCTTCCCTCATCGCCGAGCAGATATCCCCAACCGCCGCAGCGATAGAGCGCGCCCTGGCTGTCTTTGCCGAAACAGATGGCGCCGGTTCCTGAAATAACAATGATGCCGGGCCCTCCGGCAAAAGCCCCGGCCAGCGCGGCGGAGGCATCCGTATCTACTGTTATTTTTTCCGCCAGCCGTTTAGACTCCAGCACCGCGAGAATCGTCTTTCGGTCCGCCGGCCTCCCGGCGCCGGCAAGCCCGGCGTAGAGATGACCGACCGGTTGGCTTTGTCCCGCCTGCATGCGCAGCTGGTTCACCAGGTCGCTGATCACGCGTCCCAGGGTTTCTCCTCCGACCACTTGCAAGTTGGAGGAGTCCGCCACAGCCCGCGCCAGCACATGACCCTGGCCGTCCACCAGCACGCCCACTGTTTTGGTGCCGCCGCCGTCCACACCGATGACCGTTCGTATCATAGCACATTCTCCTTTATCCGCTTTTCCAAAGTGATCGAAATAAACGCCGCGGCAATGATCTTGATCGCCTCGCCGGGTATAAAGGGCAACACCCACAGAGCTGACAGCGTCTGCAGCGAGGTGGGTGTTTTTATCACCCAGGCGAAATAGAAATACAGCCAGAGGGCGCTCAACAAAAAAACACACACGCTTCCCACGGCCAGGGAGACCATCCTGCGTTGAACGGTTGTTGCCCGCTTGTGATGTTCAACCTGGGCGATGGCCAGGGCGGCAAACGGCAGGGCGAGCAGATAACCGAACGACGGCTGCAGCAGATACGCCAATCCGCCGCCCAAGGCGAAAACCGGCGCACCGGCCAATCCCAGCAGCAGATAGGCCGCCTGGCTGAGAAACGCCTGACGCCGGCTCAGCAACGAACCGGCCAGATAGGTGAACAGCGTTTGTGCGGTGATGGGTACAACCGGGCCCGGTATCCGAATCCACGCGCCGGCTGCTGTCATGGTGGTCAGCAACGCCGCCAGGACCAGCGGATAGGTTGTTGCCCTTGCGGATGATCTCATTCACTAAAAGTACGAAACCCGCTCTATGGAAGCAACAATTTTTGCCGCTGTTTTTCCTGTTGCTTTTCGTATCGTGCTTGTCTAAATTTCATTTTTCTCCCGAGGATTTATGTCTGTTGTCCGATACATCGGGCGGCTGTTGACCGTCTGTTTTCTCGCCGCACTCGTCTGCGCACCTCCGGGTCATGCTCAGCCGGAGCGCGTTCTCTATCGCGTCAACCTTCGTTGGACGCCGGCCCGGGCGCCTTTGTTTCCGCTGCCGGCCGGTCAGATCTCCAGACCCAGAATCGGTCTGGCGCTGAGCGGCGGCGGCTTGCGCGGTATGGCGCATGTCGGCGTTCTAAAATGTCTGGAAGACCATCACATTCCCGTTGACCTCCTCTGTGGAACCAGCATCGGCTCCATTGTCGGCGGCCTTTATGCCTCCGGCTATTCCGCGGATGAAATACGGGACCAGTTCCTGTCCATGAACTGGAAGGAAATTTGGAGCGATGCGCCTAATCGCTCTTTTCAATTTCTCGCAGAAAAACAAAAACGTCATCGCGCCATTTTGCAGCTGCGCCTGGACGGCTGGAAAGTGGTGCTGCCCGAGGCGTTGGCGCCCGGGCAGAAACTTTCGGACGCTCTGACCGACATGCTGTTGAACGCGCCGTTCCATGAGAATGATTTCACTCGCCTGCGCGTGCCCCTGCGCATTGTCGCCACGGACTTGATCAACGGCGACAAAGTGGTGCTCACCCATGGCGATCTCGTCGAGGCCATGCGCGCGTCCGTCGCGGTGCCGCTGCTGCTGCAGCCGGTCTCTTATCAAAACCGGATGCTGGTCGACGGCGGGTTGCTGGACAACTTGCCGGTGGAGGAAACCCGGGAGGCCGGCGCGGATATCGTCCTTGCGGTCAACGCCACCTCCAACCTGCACACCAGTCAGGATCTGGAAACGCCGTGGAAAATAGCGGATCAGGTCACCACCATTATGCAAAAAGAACATAAACGCCGCCAGCTCGAGCTGGCGGACGTTGTGATCGATTTTCAGGACCTGCAGATGCTCTCGACCGATGCCGAGCTGCTTCCGGAATTATACGAAGAGGGCCAACGTCGTGCGCGTGCCGCGATCCCCGCGTTGCAGGCCCTTCTGGCGCCGGCGGCGCAGGACCTTGCGGCCGCCGACGGTCGCCATGCGGGCGCGGAAACCGACCTTGCGGACGCGCTTGATCTTGGAGGGCTGGTAGAGTTGCTTCATGGTGTGAATCCTGAAATGTGATGCCGTGGTTCTTGGGATGTGAAGTGAATGGATGAATTTATGAAAAAACGGGCCAAAAGTCAATCCCGGAGAATGCGCCCCGAACCGCTGCTTGACGAAGTGCGCCGGAAACCCTAGAATCGACCGCTGTTTTCGCCCCAGTAGCTCAGTTGGACAGAGCGGCGGTTTCCTAAACCGCAGGTCGCGTGTTCGAGCCACGCCTGGGGCACCACCCATCCACAACTGGAGAATCCGCCCATGTCCCGCATCTACAACTTCAACGCCGGTCCCGCCGTCCTGCCCCTGGAAGTCCTCCAGACGGCCCAGGCCGAACTCATCGACTTCCAGAACACGGGCATGTCGATCCTCGAGTCGTCGCACCGCGCGAAGGCCTACGAGGCGATCCACGAGGAGGCGATCGCCAGCCTCCGCGAGCTGCTGGGCATTTCGGACGACTACGCCGTGCTGCTGCTCCAGGGCGGCGCGAGCACGCAGTTCTCCATGGTGCCGATGAACCTGCTCCT
>CAZKQR010000071.1:0-14234 GCA_964554965.1 uncultured Cytophagia bacterium
GCCCAATGCCCACGATGGCATGGGCCAACCGATGCTCCTGATACAGGGTTTCCACCAGCACACCTGCGATCTTGGCTTTATCCACCATCACATCATTGGGCCACTTGACCTGTGCACTCACCCCCTGCTCCGCTTTCAGCGCGTGGACCATGGCCAGGCTGGCAAGAAGCGATAACAGACCCGGCTGGATGTCCACGGTTGCAGGCCGCAGCAGCAGAGAAAAATAGAGTCCTTTTCCCGGCTTGGATATCCACGAACGGCCGTATCGCCCACGGCCGCTGGTTTGGCTCTTGGCGAGCACGACACTGCCCTCCGGTTCACCGGCCAAAGCCTTTTCCTTCAGGGTGTCGTTGGTGGAGACAACTTGTTCATACAGGTAAATACGCACTAGATCATCCAGTTCATTCAGGCAGAGGGTTCCCGGTCCGGCGATGGTTTCCTCGTTGGTTTCCCCTCTCTGCTGCGTGCTTCCAATGGATGGAACGTGTGATACACCTCTTTAAGGTATTCGCGATCCAGATGGGTGTAAATTTGAGTGGTGGTAATGTCCGCATGGCCCAGCATCTCTTGAATAGCGCGCAAATCCGCACCGCCCTCAATGAGATGGGTGGCAAAGCTGTGCCGAAAAGTGTGTGGACCCACGGGTTTGGTCAGGCCTGCCGCCAGCACATATTTCTGGATCAGATTCCACACCGACTGGCGGCTGAGTTTTTTCCCACTCCGGTTTAAAAACAGGACATCCCGGCTAAGCCCCAGTCCGGCCAGTCTGGGTCTGGTCTCCTGCAGGTAACGGCGGCACCAATGCAACGCCGTCTGACCAATGGGCACCAGGCGCTCCTTACGGCCTTTGCCGAACACCCGGACAAATTCATCCTCCCAATAGAGATCTGTACAGCGGACTGAAATCAATTCAGAGACCCTCACGCCCGTGGCGTAGAGGAACTCCAGCAGGCTGCGGTCCCGCAGCCCGATCTCGGTCTCGGTGCGTGGCTGGGCAAGCACCGCCTCCACCTCAACGGTGCTCAGAACTTCCGGCATTTTCATCCAGGGTTTGTCCACCGACAGGTTGATCGATGGATCGGAAAAGGCCTGGTCTTCGCCCAACAGAAAGCGGTGAAAGCCGCGAACAGCGGACAAGTGGCGCGACAGAGAGGATGGACACAGACCCAGCTCGAACAGACTTTGCAGAAGGTCCGAGATCTGTTTATGGGTGATGCGGGCGGGATCGGCAATGCCTTGGCCCCGCAAATAATCGATATAACGCAGGAGGTCGCGCTGGTAAGCTTGCAGGGTGTTGTCCGCCACCTGGCGTTCAACACGTAGGTAATCCATATACGCGTGCAGATGATCGATCAATTCCATGATCAATCCGGTCGCCCAAGGAAGCGTCTACAGGGCTTCAAACACATTTTCAGCCAATGACAGGGCGATGCCGGACAGCATCACCTCAGGCCCGAGGGTGGTGTAATCGCCGGAGAGCAATTTTGCATCCACATTGGCATACAGGTTACAGCCCGCGGTTTTGTCGACGATCAGCCCTGAGACCAGGTTGTTGCATCGGCTGATAAAAGTCACCTCACCGAGCATCTCACTGACCACATAACCGGTGCAGGAATGGAGCTGCAGATGCGAGGTGGGGGTGTACACCGAGATCAGATCTCCCGTCTTTTCTCCGATGGGGATGTCGGGATACACCTCCAGGGAGATGTGTTCTTTGGTCTCTTCATTGATGAGGACAAAACGGTAGTTGTTGGTTTTAAATTGCGGCTCACAATTCAGGACTCGGGCTATCGTCTCGATGTCGGATTTGTTGAAAACAGTGCTCATAATTCAACCTTCAGATTGATCGCCTTAAGGTACGAAAAAAAAAGCATCAAGTTACAAAAAAACCCCACAATACCTGCGGGGTTTCAGCAATCTGCGGCGTGTTCGAACCTAAAGTTTGATTACCTTGGTTGCCTGTAATCCTTTTTCGCCCGAAACGGATTCGAACTCCACTTCGCATCCTTCAGGAAGGGTCCTGAACCCATCCATCTCGATCACGGAATAGTGTACGAACACATCTTCGCCGTTCTCCTGTTCAATGAAACCAAATCCTTTGTTCTCATTGAACCACTTGACCTTGCCCCTGGGCATTCTGCTGTTTCCTCCTGGCTTGTACCCTGTCGAATCTTCCCCTCCAACCTTAAAAGACCGACTGATGTACAATATAAAACCAGGATGGTAATTTGTCAAGCTTTATTTCAAAAATTCGTACTGCTTAATTTTTCTTTTTACAGTCGCGCAGACCTTGGATCGCGGCCGCGATATCCGGCTGTTTGAACACCGCATACCCGGCGACCAGCACATCGACGCCGGCCTGGATCACGGAACCGGCGAGTGGTTGATCGATACCGCCGTCCACTTCAATCAGATAGGAATAGCCGCGCTGTCGACGCCATTCCGCCAGTTGGGCGATACGGTCCAGGGCTGAGGGAATAAACTTTTGCCCGCCGAAACCAGGCTCCACCGACATGACCAAAACCAGATCCACTTGAGCCAATATGGGTTCCAGATGACTCAGGGGGGTCGCAGGATTGAGGGTCACGCCCGCTTTGGCGCCCAGAGCATGGATGGTATCCACCGTGCGCCAGAGATGTTTCGCCGCCTCCACATGCACGGTCAACCAGTCTGCTCCCGCCTCCCGATAAGCGGACAGAAACGCATCCGGATTATCGATCATCAGGTGCACATCCAGGGGAAGATCGACCATCCGCCGCAATCCCGCCACCACGACCGGTCCAAAGGTTATGTTGGGGACAAAATGGCCGTCCATGACGTCCACATGCAGCCAGTCGGCGCCCGCGTCCGCAGCGGCTTTCACCTGCTCGGGCAATCGCGAAAAATCCGCATTTAAAATCGAAGGGGCCAGTATCACATCAAACTCCTGAATAAAAGAGGAATCCATCGCCGAACCATTCTCATCCCTTTCACAGGCTCTGTGCCTCGAAGGACGCGTTGAGTGCACGCAAAAATGGCCGGTATAATAAAAAGCCGCCGCCGCTGCAAATGCCGGCTCGGTGCATATTCTTCAGGGCAGTGCACTGACAACGATATGCACCGTGTCCCCTTTAGCCACCTCTAGACCCGCCTCTTTGGATTGGCTGATCACCGTGTTGGGCAGCAGCTGATCGGTGGCTTGCCGTGCGATGGCGCCCACGGTCAGTCCCGCTTTCTGCAGGGCGATCAAGGCCTCTTCCTCGGATTTGCCGACAATATCCGGTACGATAAACTCGGTCGGTTCTACACCCAAACTCACAGCAATGTCCACCCGGCTGTTCACACCAACGGTTGTACCGCTTGCCGGAGACTGATCGCAGACCACACCGTCGGGCAGAAAAGGATCTCTGCGATAGGTCGTGAGACCTAGGGACAATTCATGGTCCTGCAGCACAAATTTGACGTCGCGCAGGGCCAGCCCGACCAGTTTAGGCATGGTAAAGGAGCGCGCGCCTTTGCTGACCGTCACATAGATTCGCCGGCCTTTTTTCACCTTAGCCGAGGCCTCGGGATTCTGAAAAACGATCCGGCCTGCCGGCAGGGACTCGTCAAACTTTTCACCCTCTTTAACCATGCGCAATCCAGAACGCTTTATAATCTTTTCAGCCTCGTCCATGGATTTGAGATGAACGTTGGGAACCGATACGGATTGATACTGCCGGGTGTACAGGGGCATTAACAGGTTGTCAAAAATAAGGTAGGCGACTACGATGATCGCCGCGACCTTGCCCACCCTTCGCCAATGAATGCCGGCAAGGATGGTCTTGATTTTTTCCACCAGTTCATGATACTTCATATCGCCTGCTCATAGTTGTTGTAATTTGGCTGCAAAACTGCCGTCCATTCCATGCCGGTGCGGCCAGGTCTCGATAAACCCATCGGCGGAGACGCACGCCGACGGCGCTTCGGTCTTATCCGCCCGCTGCAGCGCCCAGCCGGGGTGTGAGTGAAGGAACCAAGCGATCATCTCCTGATTCTCCGGCGGATGGATCGTGCACGTGCTGTAGACCAGTATGCCGTTTTTTGCCACCAGCCCGGCGGCTTGATGCAACAACTTTTTCTGCAGCAGGACCAGCCCGGTGATATCCGCCGGCCGGCGGCGCCAGCGCAGATCCGGTTTTCGCCGCAGTACGCCGAGGCCGGAGCACGGAGCGTCCAGTAAAACGACGTCCGCTGAACGGAGCGGCGCCCGCAGAGCATCGGCCTGCAGGACATACACGGAACGCAATCCCAATCTGCTCACCAGCGAACGAATCAGCCGCGTCCGGCCGGCCTGCAGGTCCATGGCGATCACTCGACACCGATCACCGCTGCGCTCTGCCATGTGTCCGCTTTTTCCTCCCGGAGCGGCGCAGAGATCCAGCAGAACCTGTCCGGCTTGTCCGCGAAATAAAAGATTCGGCAATCCGGCGCTTTCATCCTGCACCGTCACCCACCCTTTGGACAAAAAATCGATCTGAACCGGATGGGGCAGGTCGTGGATGGTAAAAAAATCAGGCACGATCGATCGCTGGAACTCGATTCCCCGCTGCGTCAGCTCTTCGGCGAATCGCTGTGAAGAAATTAAAAGTGGGTTGACCCGCAGGGACAGCGGGGCCTGCTGGTTATCGGCTTGGCATAAAAGCTCGGTCTGTTCAAAGCCGAACCGGCGCACCCACATAGTAACCAGCCAGAGCGGATGTGAATAAGCGACCGATAAAAACCGCTCGGGTTCTGCTTTGGCGTCCGGGAAGCTGATCTTGTTCGATTGACGCAAATAGCTGCGCAGCAGGCCGTTGGTCAGGGATGCCCATTTGACATTGCCGACCAGCCGCGCCAGCGTCACGCTCTCGTTCACAGCGGCAAAATCGGGAATCCGGTCGAGATAGATGATTTGATACAACCCTAATGCCAGCACCATGCGCAGTGGGGATTCCAGTTTTTTGGCATCCGACTGTCGCAGCTGATCGATGATCCAGTACAACCGCAACTTCCAGCGCAGCACGCCGCGCACCAGTTCGTTGAGCAACGCGCGATCCTCGGCCGGCAGCGAGCTGCGATCCAACGTTTGCCTGAGCGTCAGATCGGCAAAAGCCCCTTGCGTCTCGACCCGGCAGAGAATCTCCCAGGCCAGACGGCGTGCGCTGTTCATCCGCTTCTCCATCATCTCAGGCGGCCGAACTATGAAAGCGATCGCCCTTGGTCAGCGGATATCCCCGCAAAAATTCACCGGCAGTCAGGCTCCGCTTGCCCTCCGGCTGCAGCTGCAAAATCTGCAATGCGCCGTCGCCGGTGGCGATACAAAAACCGGCGCCGGGCTGAATCTCCACCACAGAACCGGGATCCCCAACCACCGGTTCGGAGACCGGCCGCATTCGCTGAAATTTGAACAGACGGTTCTGGCAATAGCTGTAGACGCCCGGCACAGGCGAAAGAGCGCGATAGAGATTGAATACTCTGGTTGTCGGCAGCGTCCAGTCGATGCAGCCCATCTCTTTATAGATTTTTGGTGCAGCGGTCGCCACCCCGCTCTGCGGCCGCGGCTGCAATGCGCCGCTCTCGAGTCCATCCAAAGTCTCCAGCAGCAGATCAGCGCCGAGCACGGCCAGGGCCTGATACAATTCGCCGGCGATCATGTCATCCGGAATGGCGATCTCTTTCTGCAGTAACAGCCGGCCGGTGTCCACGTGTTTTTCTATCAAAAACGTGGTGACCCCGGTGCGGGATTCGCCGTTCAATAAAGCCCAGTTGATGGGCGCAGCCCCGCGATAGTTCGGCAACAGAGAGGCGTGCAGGTTGATGGCGCCTCTTGCCGGCAGAGTAAACACTTCGGGCGGCAGGATACGAAAAGCCACCACAATGAAGGCCTCGGCGCCATACTCCCGCAGGCCGGCGATAAAGGCGGGGTCGTCCAGCGCCTGCGGTTGCAGCACCGGTAGACCGGCTTGCTCGGCAGCAATCTTGACCGGCGAAGCGGTCATTTTTTTGCCCCTGCCCGCCGGTTTGTCCGGAACCGTCGCCACGGCCTGCACAGTGTGAGCACTAGCCAGCAACCGCTGCAAACTGGGGATCGCGAAATCGGGCGATCCCATAAAAACAATCCGCATGATTAATTGCCGGTCTCTTCGCTGGTCACTTTGCGCGCAATGGAGCTGCGGGTGATGCGAATTTTAACATTGTCCGCGATCTTGATAATGGCGATCTGATCTTTTTTATCAAAGCCAACGATGGTGCCAAAGATCCCGCCGATGGTCATCACCTGGTCGCCGGACTGAAGGCTCTCGAGCATCTTGCGCATCTCTTTTTGCTTTTTCGCCTGCGGCCGGAAAAGCAAAAAGTACATGATCACGAACATCAGAATGATGGGCAGCAGCATGCCCATAGCGCTGCCTCCGCCCTGCTGACCGCCGCCGGGACCTGCCATGGCAAACACACTCAAAAAAGTAGTCATATCAACCTCCGTTTAAGTGTTAGAACTCGTCAACCTAATTCTTTGCTTCTTTTGTCTGGCCGCTCGCCAATTTCTCCAGCGTTCTTTTCTTGAATGCTCGGAAACGGCCCTGCCAGATGGCCTGACGCGCCGCTTCCATCAGTCGAATATAAAAATACACATTGTGCAGGCTGATCAAGCGGAGCACCAGCAGCTCCTCCGCCTGAAACAGATGCCGCAAATAGGCGCGAGTGAACGTACGGCAGGTATAGCAGTCGCATTCCGGATCCAGGGGCTGAAAGGCCTCCCGGAATTTTGCGTTCTTGATGACGATCTGGCCGTGCGAAGTGAAAGCGGTGCCGTTGCGTCCGTTGCGCGTCGGCATGATGCAGTCGAACATGTCGATGCCCCGCTCAATGCCCTCCAAAAGGTCCTCGGGCTTGCCCACGCCCATCAGGTAACGCGGTTTGTTCGGCGGCAGCGACCGGCAGCAGAGCTCGGTCAGCTCATACATGGCCTGTTTCGGTTCGCCCACCGACAGACCGCCGATCGCATAGCCGGGAAAATCCATTTCGACCAGTCGATGCACGCTCTCGCGGCGCAGATCTTCATAAACGCTTCCCTGCACGATGGCAAACAGATATTGCGCATGGTCAAAACGCGGCCGGCTTTGCCGGAACGCCGCAAGGCTGCGCTGCGCCCAGTCCAGCGTCAGCCGGTGCGCCTTGGCCGCATAGTCATAGTCGCAAGGATAGGGCGCGCATTCATCCAACACCATCATAATGTCGGAGCCCAGATCGCGCTGAATGTCCACCACTTTTTCCGGAGAAAAAAAATGGCGTGATCCGTCCAGATGGGATCTAAAGTGCACACCCTCCGGCGTGATCTTGTTCAATTCCGACAGACTGAAAATCTGATAACCGCCGCTGTCGGTCAGCATGGGCCGGCGCCAGCTGCTGAAAGTCTGCACGCCGCCGGCCCGGCGCACCAGTTCCTCTCCCGGCCGCAGGTAGAGATGATAGGTGTTGCCCAAAATGATCTGACAGCGAATCTGCTGCAGCTCCAGCGGCGAGAGGGCCTTGACGCTGGCCTGAGTGCCCACGGGCATAAACACCGGAGTGCGGATCGCGCCATGGCCGGTGTGCAGTATGCCCGCCCGGGCGCTGCTGTGGCGGTCTGTCTTTAATAGTCGAAAAAACATGGATTCCATCGATCCGGCAGCCGTGGCCGCCCCGGTTAGATTACTGCAGCACAACTTCCAGCGCTTTTTCCGCGCTGTCAACAGCCGAAATTAATATATGGTTCTGCCGGGTGATCCCTTTTTGATTCCCCTTCGGTATCACCGCACGCCGGAATCCCATCTTTTCCGCTTCACTCAGCCGGCTGTCGATCTGAGACACAGAGCGAAGTTCTCCGCTCAAGCCGACTTCACCCAACAAAATGACCTGAGGATCCAGCACTCGGTTGAGCATGCTGGAGGCGATGCTTGCCAGGATGCCCAGATCAGCGGCGGTCTCATCGATGCGCAGGCCGCCCACCGCGTTGACAAAGACATCCATGACCGCGACATGATAGCCCAATCGCTTTTCCAGCACGGCCAGCAGCATCTGCACACGTTTATAATCCAGTCCATTGGCGGTTCGCTGCGGCACTCCATAGCTGCTTGCACTCACCAACGCCTGCACCTCCACCAGAATCGGCCGCGTGCCTTCCATGGAACAGAACACCGCGGAACCGCTGGCTTCGGTACGCCGTTCGGTCAAAAATACCAGTGAAGGATTGGCCACGTCGCGCAGACCTTTTTCAGTCATCTCAAAGACGCCGATTTCACGAGTCGAGCCAAAGCGGTTTTTCACTGAACGCAGGATGCGGTAAAAATGATCCCGATCGCCTTCAAACAGCAGCAGAGCATCCACCATGTGCTCCAGGACTTTCGGGCCGGCGATGGCGCCTTCTTTGGTCACATGGCCGACCAGAAACACCGGCAGATTGCGCGTCTTGGCGACCTGGATCAGCTGCAAGGCACATTCGCGCACCTGACTGACACTGCCGGGCGCGCTGGTCAGGTCCGAAGAAAACAAAGTCTGAATGGAATCAACCACCACGAATTGCGGGTGCACGCGCTCGATGGCGTTCAGGGTGCCGTCCAGTTCGGTTTCCGGCAGTACATACAGATGGTCTGAGATCAGTCCCAACCGTTCCGCACGCATTTTGGTCTGCTGCGCCGACTCTTCGCCGGTGACATAGAGCACACGAAACGATTCACGGCTCAATCCCGCAGCCTCTTGCAGCAATAGAGTCGACTTGCCGATTCCAGGATCACCGGCCACCAGCACCACAGAGCCGGTAGCGATGCCGCCGCCAAGCACCCGGTTGAACTCGGGACTGACGGTCTCGATACGAAACGCCTGGTCTGTCTGAATAAGGCTGAGCGCTACCGCCTCTGAGGCGGAGGATGACCGCGCTCGCTTGGCTGAGGCGACCGGAGCTTTCTCTTCCACCAGGCTGTTCCAGGCATCACACCCCGGACAACGACCGGCCCATCGCAGCGATTCGGCGCCGCAGCTCTGGCAGATAAAAATCGTTTTTTCGCGCTTGATTTTATTCATCGCAAGCCGGTGCACTGTCCAAATTATATGTTTATTAATCATTAATGTATTATTATATTCACATAAAATCAAGGCAATTTTCCCGATGATCTTGACATTGTCGTTTTCTTTTTTTAGATTGGAAAAACGCAACGAGGAACATGATGAAATTCCGCATTCTGCTGGCGTTGATGGTTCTATTCTGCGCCTGCACGAAAAAAAACACGGTGGTGGATGAGAACAAGCTGGAACGCTTTGCTCAGGTTTATCACGAGTACCTCCTCACCATCACGGCAGATACCAGCCATGCCGAGTTGAAGGACCGCTATTTACAGCGCCTGTTGCAGAAACACGGTCTGTCTCAGCAGGACTTTGCACAAACGCAGCAGTTCCTTGAAGCACATCCAGAGCTGTTCGCTAAAATGCTGGGCCAGGTCACCGAAAAGCTGCAGAAAGAACCGGCCGCAGCGCCCTAATCCCGACCTGCAATCCTTATCCCCCAGTCAACCAGGAGCCTTCATGCGCCATCTCCTTAACCAACGCCGCCATTGCCTGTACCTTCTCACGCTCCTTTTCTGTCTGATCCCTGCGTCCATGAACGCCGGCAGGCAAATGGATTTTACCAATGCCATTGTGCACGCAGCCCGGACTCGAGACCGGGTTTTCGACAAAGCGTTGAACGTGCTCGTCGAGGAAGTCAGCCGCCGCACTGGCACGCCGCTGAAAATTCAGCGCACCTCTCTGCTGCCGGATTATTCGCTGGCCATCTTAAACCGGAATGAAAACAGCGGCAGAAGCCTCACCTCCCTGGCTGAACAGATTAGAAACAGACCGGCGCCGGATCGCGAAGGATTTTATCTGCAGGTGAGTGCGCCTCCAACCTCCGCCGTGCTGATGCAGGGCAGGGACAACCGGGGTGCGTTGTACGGCATCGGCCGTTTGCTGCGCACAGCGACTCTGAAAAAAGGGGTTTTCACTTTGCCTCTTTTTAACACCGTGAAAGAAGCGCCCTGCTATCCCCTGCGCGGGCACCAGTTGGGCTTTCGGCCCAAAACCAATGCCTACGACGCCTGGAGCGTCGGCCAATTCGACCAGTACATACGGGAGCTGGCCCTGTTTGGCGCAAACGGCATCGAGATCATGCCGCCGGGTACAGACGATGATCCCAGCAGTGCGCACATGCAGCTCTCAACCATGGAGATGATGGTGGAGCAGTCGCGAATCGCCGCTGCCTATGGGTTGGATGTCTGGATCTGGTATCCGAACATGGCCAAGGAGTATGAACGTCCGGAGGTGATCGAGCGAGAACTGGCGGATCGCGACCGGGTTTTTAGCAGCCTGGTAAAGCTGGATGCGGTCTTTGTTCCGGGCGGCGATCCGGGTGAACTGCACCCGGATGTGCTTTTTCCCTGGTTGGAAAAAACCGCCCAAGTGCTGCACCGATATCATCCTCAAGCCAAAATATGGATCTCGCCCCAAGCCGCACGGGTCAAGCAGGATTGGCTGGATGCATTTTATCGCCACGCCAACCAACGCTACGCCTGGTTCGGCGGCGCGGTGTTCGGGCCTTGGGTCAAAACAAAATTGAGCGAAATGCGCGCCCTCCTTGATCCTGCCATACCCATCCGTCACTATCCGGACATCACGCACAGCCTCTCCTGTCAGTACCCGGTTCCGCTTTGGGATCCGGCCTTTGCCCTGACCCTGGGACGCGAGTGTTACAATCCCCGGCCTGTGGCAGAGAAGTCCATCCACAATGTGCAGGCGCCCTACTGCATCGGCAGCATCAGCTATTCTGAGGGCATCAACGATGACATCAATAAATTCATCTGGAGCGGCCAGGATTGGAATCCGCAGACGCCGGCGATCGCCACCTTGCGGGAAGTGGCGCGGCTGCTGATCCACCCTGATTACAGTGAAGAGATCACGCAGGGCCTTCTTGCGCTGGAAAAGAATTGGCAGGGTCCGCTCATCAACAACGAGCAGGTGGGAATCACTCTGCAGCAGTGGCAGGATCTCGAACAGCGCGTTCCCCGTCAAGTGCGCGCTAATTATCGTTTTCAAATGGGGCTGTTGCGCGCCTACTATGACGCCTGTGTCCAAAAACGGCTTATCTATGAGACTCATCTGGAAAACCAGGCGAGGGAGCTGCTCGGCAACGCCGATGCAGCCGGTTTGCATGCGGCGATCGAGTCCGCAATCGCTGTTCTGCAGCGCAGCCGGACTGAACCGGTGGCAGCTAACTGGCGCAAGCGATGTTGGGAATTGGCCGATTCGTTGTTTCTCAGCATCGGCTCTCAGCTATCAGTTGAAAAACACGGGGCCATGCCCGGCCGCGGCGATTTTATGGATGATCTGGATGCGCCGCTCAACAACAGCCTCTGGCTGCTTGACCGCTTGCAGAGCATTTCCCGCGCAGCGGATCCTGCTGAAAAACGACTACAGATCAAAGAGCTGATCCATCGCACCAATCCGGGGCCGGGTGGGTTCTATGACGACATGGGTTCTGCGGCCAGTCTTGCTAGAGTGCGGCCGCAGCCGGATCCGCTTCGAGATCCCGGCGGTCTGTTCACCTCGCAACGCCAATTCGAGGCCAATCTGAGCGGTGAGGCCTGGCGCGAGCGTACGATTGCCGATGGATGGAACGGCCGGCCGATTCCACTGGCCTGGATGAGCCAGATCGGCACGCTTTATGATCAGCCCCTGCAGGTGCATTATGACGAGCTGGATTCACTGGCCGCCTACCGCCTGAGGATCTGCTACACCGGCCGTTTCAAAGCCAAAATCCGCTGCATGACCGATGACGGTCACCTGGTGCACGAATATCTGCAGACCGGAGATCAGCCGATTTATGAATTCGATCTTCCCAGAGCAGCGACCAGCGACGGCCGCATCGATCTGATCTTTTCCTGTGCACAGGCTGAACGCGGCACGCAGATCAGCGAAATCTGGCTGATGCGTAAACCCTGAACCGTCTACTGCATCCCCCCCCGCACAGACGGCGGTGAACCATTCTTTTAGCGAAAGGAAAGATATGCCTAGCCGTCTCATCGACCGATTGCATGAAGGCGCCGTGGTATACGGGACCGGTGTCCTATCGACCTGTGCGCTGTGGCCCGGCGCAATCAATTCCTGCAACCTGGATTTTGTATTTCTCGACTCTGAACACATTCCGCTGAACCGCAGTGAACTGGCGCAGCAATGTCAGATTTACCGGAGCATGGGCATTCCACCGCTGGTGCGCATTTTCAATCAGGATCCGTATGAAGCGTGCAAGGTTCTCGACGGCGGCGCCGCGGGGGTGATCGTGCCCTATCTGGAAGAACCGGAGAAAATCAAACAGCTCATCGCTGCGGTCAAATGGCGGCCACTCAAAGGGCGGTATCTCAGCCGCTACTGCCAGAATCCCGCAGAAATGCCCGCGGCGTTGGTCCCCTACCTGCAGCAACGCAATCAGGAGACCGTCTTCATCGCCAATATCGAATCCATGCCGGCGGTCCAACAGTTGGACGAAATCCTCACTTTGCCCGGCCTCGACGGCATCTTTATCGGTCCGCATGACCTCTCCTGCAGTATGGGCCTGCCTGAACAATATGAGCATCCGGAATTCCAGCAGGTCGTCAAGACCATCATTCACCAGGCCAGAGCCCAGAGCGTCGCCATCGGCATTCATTTCAGTGAATCTCCGCAACAGCAGATCCGCTGGCTGGCAGAGGGCATCACCATCGTCATTCACAGCTCTGATATCTCGCTTTTTCGCCAGGCCCTGGCGGGCGACATGGCGATCATCAAATCAGCGGTTGCATCGTTGCCGAAAAAAATAGAGGCGGGGCTGGTCCCCAAAACACCGAAAAGCCTAACATGAAAAAAACAGTATTCCCTGTATTGCTTGTGTTCTGGGCGATCTTCGCCGCCTGCCCAGGCCATACGTCGTCCAAGCGCAACCCGCTCGTCCAGCCGGCCCGTCAAACTCAGTCTGATTCCGTTCTGGACATCGGTTCGCACCTCGAGCTGTTTGCGGACGACTATCTTATCGACCGGCTCAAGGGAGAAGCCCGACTCTGTTTGCATCATCCTGAACCACGGGAGATCGTGCTGGTTCATGACGCCCCATGGGAAGGCAACGGCAGCGGCTATCACAGCATTTTTCGCGATGAAAAAAAATACCGGATGTATTACAAAGCCTGGCAGCATAGCGCAGGATCCACCTCATCACACCCGATTTTCTGCTGCTATGCCGAGAGCGACGACGGCATTCATTGGATCAAACCAGAACTGGGTCTGTATGAATTTCAAGGCGCCAAAGCCAACAACATCGTCTTTATCAGCGGAATGATGGATGGCGCGGATGCGGATGGTGGCCATCCTGCTGTGTTCAAGGACGAGAACCCGGAGGTCCAGCCGGACAGCCGTTACAAGGCGATCCTTCGTGCCAGGACCGAGCGGGGCATCATTCCATTCGCCTCTGCGGACGGCATCCATTGGAGGGCCATGAGCGCCAAGCCGGTGATCACCGACGGCGCCTTCGATTCACAAAATCTGGCCTTTTGGGACAAAGAACGGAAAGAGTACCGAGCCTATTGGCGTTACTTTACAGAGGGAAGCGACACCGCCCTCTATCGCGGCCTGCGCGCCATCCGCACCGCACGATCCAAAGATCTGCTGACCTGGTTCGACCAGCACGATCTGAGTTATGTGGATTCGCCGCCCGAACAGCTCTACACCAATGTCATCAAACCCTATCATCGCGCTCCGCATCTGTTCCTCGGCTTTCCCATGCGCTATGTCGATCGCGGCGCGGCCGAGTCCTTGCAGGCGCTGCCGGAGCGGGAGCATCGCACCTGGCGCTCCAGCATATCGCCGAGATACGGATCCGCCATCACCGATGCCCTGTTCATGATCAGCCGCGACGGCGTGCGCTTCAAACGCTGGAACGAAGCTTTTCTCAGGCCGGGCATCGAACGGCTAGGGACCTGGAATTACGGCCATCTATGCACCGGCTGGTCTTTAGTGGAAACGCCATCAGCCCTGGAGGGTGGTGCTCCTGATGAACTCTCCCTGTACGCTGTGGAAAGCTACTGGACCGACAACAGCAGCGCTTTGCGGCGATATTCTCTGCGGATGGATGGCTTTGTCTCTGTCTCAGCGCCCATGGCCGGCGGCGAACTGGTCACCAAGCCGCTGCTTTTTTCCGGCAG
>CAZKQR010000072.1:0-14213 GCA_964554965.1 uncultured Cytophagia bacterium
TCTGTTCTCCGGCACGGTTCAGGAAAACCTGCTTCTCGCCAAGCCGAACGCCACTCCGTCGGAGCTGAAGGAGGCGCTCATCGCCGCCAACGCCTGGGAATTTGTCAGCGCACTGCCGGAAGGGCTGTGGACGGAGATCAGCGAGCGCGGCGGCAATCTGTCCGGCGGGCAGAAACAACGCCTGGCCATCGCCCGGGCCTTTCTCAAGGATCCGCGCATTCTGATTCTGGATGAGGCCACCTCAGCCCTGGACAGCAAATCCGAACATCAGATTCAGGATGCGTTGTCGCGTCTGCTGCAGGAGCGCTCTTCGATCGTCATCGCCCACCGACTCAGTACGGTGATGAATGCGGATAAAATTGTCGTTTTGGAGCGGGGTAAAATAATCGAAATAGGCGCTCATCAGGCGCTCTTGAAAAAGGGTGGGGTGTATGCCCAGTTGTATCAGGAACAGTTTTTTCATCTCACCCCTTGATTGGACCGGCAGCACCCTGAAAGATTAAGATGGAGCTGGAATGGAAACAGAAAAAAGCTATCACATGACGGCGGATGATTTTCGTAAGCATGGCCATGCCCTGATCGACTGGATTGCCCGTTATTATGAGACGGTGGAAACTCTGCCGGTGCTGTCGCAAAACCGGCCCGGGGATGTTCGCCGGCAACTCCCGGACCATGCACCGCAAACCGGCGAGCCCTTTTCCGCCATGATGCAGGATGTGGAACGGATCATTCTTCCGGGCCTGACCCACTGGCAGTCGCCCAATTTTTTCGCTTTCTTCCCCTCCAACAGCTCTTATCCGGCGGTTCTCGGTGAACTGCTCTCTGCCGGCCTGGGCGTTCAGGGCATGCTCTGGGCCACCAGCCCGGCCTGTACAGAGCTGGAAACCCATGTCATGGATTGGCTGGTGGACATGATGGGCTTGCCGCCGGCATTCAAATCCGATTCCGCCGGCGGCGGCGTGATTCAGGAATCCGCCTCCAGTGGAGCGTTGTGCGCTATCGTGGCGGCGCGCGAACGAGTCACTGAATTTGCCGGCAACCGCCATGGCGGCAACGGCCGGCTCACCGCCTACGCCTCGACTCAGGCCCATTCGTCCATCGAAAAAGCCATCAAGCTGGCCGGCATCGGCGGTGAAAACCTTCGCCTGATTCCGACCGATGCCAAGTATGCCATGCGGCCGGACGCCCTTGCCGCAGCGGTCCGACAAGATCGCGAGAAAGGACTGACGCCGTTTTTCGTCGCCGCCACGGTGGGCACCACCTCTATGAACGGCATGGATCCGCTGCCTGAGATCGGCCGCATCTGTCAGGCGGAAAGACTATGGCTGCACGTCGATGGCGCCATGGCCGGCAGCGCGACGGTGTGCCCCGAATTCTGCCGTTTCTTCATCGGACTGGATTCGGCCGACAGTTATTGCTTTAATCCGCACAAGTGGCTGTTCACTAACTTTGACTGCGACTGCTTTTTCGTCCGCAACCGCGCTGCGCTGATCCAGGCGTTGACCATCCTGCCTGAATATCTGCGCAATCAGGCCACCGAATCCGGCGCGGTTATCGATTATCGCGATTGGCAGGTGTCGTTGGGCCGCCGGTTTCGCGCGCTGAAACTCTGGTTCGTCATCCGCCACTATGGCGTCGAGGGCCTGCAATATCACATCCGCCGGCATGTCCGTTGGGCACAAGAGTTCGCCGGCTGGGTAAACGAAAATGAGGCCTTTGAATTGACGGCGCCGCCGCCGTTGAACCTGGTCTGTTTTCGCTTGCGGGGTTCGGACGCGCTGAATCAAACTTTGATGGACCGGCTGAACCAGTCCGGCCGGCTCTATCTCACCCACACCAAGCTCAACGACCGGTTGGTGCTGCGATTCTGTATTGGACAAACCCATACGGAATTCCATCATGTGCAACAGGCGTGGGAATTGATCTCGGCTTTTGCCGGCGATCTGCAGAAAAACCAGTCATAAAATGGTGGACCGCTCTGCTCCGGGTTGCAGCGGAGGAGTATTCGAGCGAACCGCCAATCCATGATCCGTGGTAAGGGGGAGAGTAGAATTCTTTGAAAGGGTTCAGCTATGCGTTCCAGTGTTAAAACCATTCTGGCTTTGCTCATTATTCTGTCCAGCGGCCACTCGGCGTTCGCCCAACAGCCGGTTTACTCTCTGCGGGTAGACTATCACTATGGCAGTTTGAATCCTTGGTTGTTCTATGAAATACCCATCAGCAGCACAACCGGCTGGCTATCTGTGTTTCAAATGTCCTCTCAGGGTTTTGCGCAGATGGATTTCGGACCCAGTTTTCATTCGGGCAAATGGCAGCTCATTCCGCAGATCGGATTTGAATTCAGCGAATCCCAGGAGAAAGGCGCCAGAATGTCTCATCTGGTCTATGAGGCCTATGCGCTTTATTATTCCGGAAAGCTGTCGTTTGAGAGCTGGAACCTCTATTTCAGCAAAACCGTGGAAGATCGACCTTCGTTTTTTTATTATCGCGATTTCTTATTATACCGTGTTTTGCCCAAGATGTTCATCGGACCCCAGGTAGAGGGTTATGCCGCCTCGCGCATGACGACGTCGAGATATCTGGGCGGCCAGATCAGCCTCGACATCGGCATAGGTTCCATGGGTTTTTTTTGGGGCCGAGAACAAAAAAATGAACACTCTGTTTTTCGTATGACGTTTCTCAAAACTTTTTAACCGGGAAGCTCCGTCAACCGTTACTCATTGTCAAGAAAGGATCCTTTATGCAGCTGAAAGAAGCCATTGAAGCGCGTGCCAGCGTGCGCAAATTCGCGCCGGATGCCGTAGCCGTCGTTGATTTACAGGAGATGGCGCGCTGTGCCGGTCTGGCGCCCAGCGTCAACAATGAACAGCCGTGGAAATTCATCGCCATCCTCAACAAATCATTGATGGCCTCTATGGCTCAGGCGGTGCACCAGCACCTTGACCAATTGTTTCCGGACACCCCGACCGCGCGCGATCAAAGTGTCAAGAACACGGTGGAGTACTATTCTACGTTTTTCAAGGATGCACCGGCCCTGATCGCCGTGGTGAGTAAAAACTATGAGGCCATGGTGGACAAGCTGTTGCCGTTGACTAAAATCCGGCACAAGGATGTCAACGCGCTGCGCAACTATCCGGACGTCCAGAGCCTCGGCGCAGCGATCCAAAATATTTTGCTCTGCGCCGTTGACCTGGGCTATGGCGCCTGCTGGTTGAGCGGTATGATGGTGGCCCGGCAAGAGCTTGAAGGGCTGCTCCAGATCGCCGAACCGTGGCATCTGACGGCCTTTGTCGCTGTCGGCCGGCCTGCCGGACCCGTGCGCCAGCGGGAGAAAAAGCCCATCGAAGAAATTTTTCAGGTGATTGAGTAAAAAGCGGATCATAGGCTGCGATGGTGACCGTCAACCGATTCCGGTTTTTCTTCCGGTCAGCGGCGCCGGCGGTGTGCTCTGAGCCGGGGAAACAGCCGGTCGGGTCTGAGCGGTTTTCACTCTGCAGGAGAAGGAATGAAAATACATGAATACCAGGCCAAAGAGCTGCTGAAGGCGCATGGGGTTCCGGTGCAGCAGGGCCAGGTGGCCTTTTCACTGGACCAGGTGCCGGAGACCGTACGCGCTTTGCCGTGGTCCGAGTTGGTGCTCAAGGCTCAGGTGCATGCCGGCGGTCGCGGCAAAGCCGGAGGCATCAAACTGGTGCGCTCGGAGGCCGAGGCGGTGGAGGCGGCGCGAAAAATGTTCGGCATGCGGCTGGTGACGCCGCAAAGCGGCGCAGAGGGAAAGATCGTCCGGCGCATACTGTTCACCGAAGCGGCCAAAATCAAAAAGGAGCTGTATGCCGGTCTGATTGCGGATCGCCGCAAAAACCGGCTGGTGTTCATGATCAGCGGCGAAGGCGGCGTGGAGATCGAAAAAGTAGCGGCTGAACATCCGGAAAAAATCATCACCGAGCCCATCGATCCCAGCGTTGGATTGCAGACGTTCCAATGCCGCCGCATGGCGTTTGCTTTGGGGCTTGCGGACGGTCTGGCGAAAGAAGGGGCGGCGCTGTTCCGGTCCATATATGACGCCTTTTGTGCGCATGACTGCTCGCTGGTGGAGATCAATCCGTTGATCATCACCGCAGAGGATCACCTTCTGGCCCTGGACGTCAAGGTCAACCTGGACGACAATGCGCTTTATCGACACCCGGATCTGGCCGCACTGCGCGATCTGGATGAAGAGGACCCTCTGGAAGTGCAGGCCTCAAAATACAATTTAAATTATATCAAGCTCGACGGCAATGTGGGGTGCATGGTCAACGGCGCGGGATTGGCCATGGCGACCATGGACCTGATCAAACTGGCGGGCGCAGAGCCGGCCAATTTTCTTGATGTGGGCGGCGGCGCTTCGGTGGAGACGGTGGCCAATGGATTTCGGATCATTCTATCCGACCCACAAGTCCGCGCGATTTTAATCAACATTTTCGGCGGCATCGTCCGCTGCGATCGCGTGGCCAAAGGGGTGATCGAAGCGGTGCAAAGCCTGAACGTCGCCGTGCCCATTGTCGTCCGCCTGGCCGGCACCAATGCGGCAGAGGCCGGCGCGTTGCTGAAAGAGTCGGGTTTGAAATTCCATGTCGCAGAGGATTTGACAAACGCGGCGCAGTGCGTGGTTCGAGTCATGGCCCATTGATCAGGAGCCTTCATGAGCATTCTCGTCGATAAAACCACTCGTGTTCTGGTGCAGGGCATCACCGGCAGCGAGGGATCCTTTCACAGCGGTCAGATGCTGGAGTATGGCACCCAGTTGGTGGCCGGAGTGACGCCGGGCAAAGCCGGCCGCACTTTCCAGGAGAAAGTGCCGATCTTTAACACGGTCGCCGAGGCTGTACAAGCGACCGGCGCGCAGGCATCGGTCGTCTTTGTGCCGGCGCCGTTTGCAGCGGATGCGGTGATGGAAGCCGCGGACGCCGGCCTGGAACTGGTTGTCTGCATCAGCGAAGGCATCCCTGTGCTCGATATGCTCAAAGTGAAGGAGTATCTGCGCTCGCGCAGAACAAGAATGATCGGGCCCAACTGCCCGGGCATCATCACCCCCGGCCAGTGCAAGATCGGCATCATGCCCGGGTTTATCCACGCCCCTGGGCCGGTGGGCGTGGTATCGCGCAGCGGCACTTTGACCTACGAGGCGGTGGCTCAGCTGCAACAGCAGGGGCTTGGCCAGAGCACTTGCCTTGGCATCGGCGGCGATCCCATCATCGGCACCACTTTTGTTCAAGTGCTGGAGATGTTCAACCAAGACGCAGAGACACACGTAGTGGTCATGATCGGTGAAATCGGCGGCACCGCTGAAGAGGAGGCGGCTGATTATATCCGTCGTCATATGAAAAAGCCGGTGATCGGCTTTATCGCCGGTCAGACTGCGCCGCCGGGAAGACGGATGGGACATGCCGGCGCCATCATCTCCGGAGGCAAGGGCACGGCCGCGGAAAAAGTCGCGGCCCTGCAGCAGGCCGGGGTGCAGGTCTGCCTTTCTCCGGCGGAGATCGGCTCGACCGTCAAACAGGCGTTGACCCAATGATGGAGCCGCTCACCTTTGAACAGGCCCGGGGCCTGGAACTGCATGCGCCTTTTTGGCAGCCGGAGGAGGTGAAGGCGCTGATGGCCGACCGGCCCCAGCTCCTGTTGTACCAGGTCACGCTGCCGGTTTCTCAGCGCCGGGCGCTGGAATGGCATAACGCGCTGTATCGCGACCAAACCCGGCGCGGAGAGGTGGTGCTCTGTCTGCAGAACAGCGCCGGGCAATTTCTCATGCACAGCAAATCGTTCTATCTTCCGGGCGTCTACCGCTTGTTGACCGGAGGCATCCATTACCATGAACCCCTGATGGCCGCGCTGCAGCGGGAGACGTTGGAAGAGACCGGCTGGCAGGCGCTCTCTTATCAGCCGCTGGCCATTGTGTTCTACACCTTTTGTCATCAGCAGGCGCGGGTTCCGTTCATCTCTTATCTGTTCTTCAGCGCTGTGGCCGGCCTGATCCCCGTTGTCCAGGATGAAGGAGAGAATATCTCCGCCTTTGCCTGGATGGATCCGGCTGAGTTGAAAAAGGCGACGCAGGTGCTGCTGCAGCTGCCCACAGCATGGGAGGACTGGGGCCGGATGCGGGCCATCGCGCACACCATTTTGCTGCAACTGGCTGCGCGGGAGTAGCACGTTTTTCCCTTGATATTTTGCAGATTATTTTCTATTATAACGTTTCTATTTTTCTGCATGAAAAAGCGACTATGGGTCGCTTTTTATTTTCCACTTTTAACAGGAGTCTGACGTTATGACCGTCAAAGTGAAAAAAGTCGTGTTGGCCTATTCCGGCGGGCTCGATACTTCGATCATCATCCCGTGGTTGCGTGAGAACTATGGCTGCGAAGTGATCGCCTTTGCCGCGGATCTGGGCCAGGGGGAGGAGCTGGATGGGCTGGAGGAAAAGGCCATCGCCACCGGCGCGAGCAAATGCTATGTGGAGGATCTGCGCCAGAGTTTTATCGAAGATTTTATCTGGCCGACGCTCAAAGCTGGAGCCATTTATGAAGGCCGCTATCTGCTCGGCACTTCGTTTGCCCGTCCTTTGATCGCCAGACGTCAGGTCGAGATCGCCATGGCCGAGGGTGCGGATGCGGTGGCGCATGGATGCACCGGCAAAGGAAATGATCAGGTCCGCTTTGAACTGACCTATAAAGCGTTTAATCCCAAGTTGCACATTATCGCCCCCTGGCGGGAGTGGAACATCCGTTCGCGCGAGGATGCGATCGCGTATGCCGACGAACGCAAAATACCCATCAAAGTCAGCAAGGAAAAGATCTACAGCAACGACCGCAACATCTGGCATATCAGCCATGAGGGCGGCGATCTCGAAGACCCGTGGAATGAACCTAAAGAGGAGATGTTTGTTCTTTCGGTGAGTCCGGAAAAGGCGCCGGATCGCCCCACCTATGTGGAGGTGAACTTTGAGGCCGGCATTCCAGTCGGGCTGAACGGAAAGCGTATCGCGGCGGTGCCGCTGGTGCAAGAGCTGAACAAACTGGCCGGCGCCAACGGCATCGGCCGGGCTGACTTGGTGGAAAACAGGTTGGTGGGCATGAAATCACGCGGCGTGTATGAAACGCCGGCCGGAACCGTGCTCTATTTTGCCCACAAGGAGCTCGAATCCCTGGTGCTGGATCGGGAAACAATGTACCAGAAAGAGATGCTGGCGCCGCGTTACGCCCAACTGGTGTACAACGGCGCCTGGTATACGCCGGTGCGTGAAGCGCTGGACGCGTTCGTCGCCGTCACGCAAAAGCTGGTCACCGGCACTGTCCGGCTTAAATTGTACAAGGGCAACGTCATCAGTGCCGGCCGCAAATCGCCCTATTCGCTGTATCGCGAGGATTTCGCCACTTTTAGCGAAGAAGATGTGTATGACCAAAAAGACGCCAAAGGGTTCATCAATCTGTTCGGACTGCCGCTCACGGTGCGAGCATTGGTTCAGCAGGAATGGGACGAGCAAGCGAGCCACGAGAGGCCGGGTCTGAAATACAAACGGGACTGACCATGAGCGAAAAAATATGGGCAGGTCGCTTCAGCAAACCCACGGATGCGATGATGGAGCGTTTCAGCCATTCCATCCATTTTGATCAAAAGTTGTTCGCATACGACATCGCGGTCAATCAAGCCTGGGCTGAGGCGCTGGTCAAAGTCGGCGTCTACACACCCGAAGAAGCGGAGCAGGTCGTGGCGGCGTTGGCAGAGATACACGGCGAATTCATCGCCGGCGCCTTGAGCCCCGCATCCTCCGACGAGGATATTCATTCGGCCAATGAACGATGGCTCACTGAACGGTTGGGAGATCTGGGGGCGCGGATTCATACCGGGCGCAGCCGTAACGATCAGGTGGCCACGGATGTGCGGCTGTACCTGCTCGATCATCTCGATCAATTGCGCGCTGCGTTGCGAACAAGCCTGGCATCCATCGTGGAACAGGCGAAAAACCATGTCGACACCGTGATGCCCGGCTACACCCATCTCCGCCAGGCCCAGCCGGTGTCCTTTGCCCATTATCTGATGTCGCTGTTCTTCCAGCTGCAGCGCGATGAGGAACGTCTGGTGCAGGCACAGGCGCGTTGCGCCGTGATGCCGCTGGGCGCCGGTGCGCTGGCCGGCGCTGCGTTCGCTGTGGACCGGCACGCTTTGGCGCAGCGGCTTGGATTTACGGCGCCGGCGGAAAACAGCCTGGACGCCACCTCGGATCGTGATGTGATCTGTGAGACCGTCTATGACTGCAGCCAGATCATGCTCCACCTCAGCCGGGCCGCCGAGGATTGGATCATCTGGTCCTCCGAGGGATGCCGGTTCCTCGCTCTGGATGAGGCCTACACCACCGGCAGCAGCATGATGCCGCAGAAAAAGAATCCGGATTCACTGGAGCTGATCCGCGGAAAAACCGGCCGGGTCATCGGCGATCTGGTGGCTCTGCTGACAGTGATGAAGGGCATCCCCACCGCCTATGTGCGCGACCTGCAGGAGGACAAGGAGCCGCTGTTCGATAGCGTGGAACAGACCGAAGGATCCCTGCTGATTTTTTCCGGAGTCGTCGCCACTCTGCAGGTGGATCGACAGGCCATGCGCAACGCATTGGATCCCATGCTCTACGCTACGGATATGGCCGACTATCTCGTGCACCGGGGAATGGCCTTCCGCCAGGCGCACGCCGTGGTCGGCGAAGCGGTGCGGCTGGCCGAGACGCGCAACGTGCCGCTGCCGCAGCTTGCGCTGCAGGAACTGCAGCAGCTGTCGCCGTTGTTCGCCGCTGACGTGACCGCGCTGTTCGACCCTCTGGTCTCTCTGAATAAAAGAAATATTCACGGCGGCACTGGTGTGGAATCGGTGCGCCGGCAGATCGAAACCGCCCAGGCTTTTCTCTCCAAGGCGAAATGAATTCCTCCCCCTGTCACCACGACTCCGTCCGGGCTACCCCCAGCTGCAAGCGGCATCGATGCAGCACAGGCAAGCGTGTGCCTCTCACTTGGCCTTTGCCGGCGGTCTTGGCGTTGCTCTGCTGCGCAGTGTTGCAGCCTTTGCCTGCCCAAAGGGCGGAGCAGAATGACCTCCACCTGTTTTTCACCGGTGATCTGCAGGGGTTTTTACAGCATGACGACCGCCTGCAGCACGGCGGCGCCCTATCCATCCAGCAAACCCTACGCCGCCTGACGCAGACTCTGGATGCGGACGACTATATGATCTTTGACACCGGCGATCTTTTATCTTACTACTATCTCAGCCACGTTGACAGCGGCCGGACCGTCTTTTCCATGCTGCAACAGGGGGGATGTCAAGCTGTGGTGCCGGGCAACTTTGATTTGACGTTCGGGTGGAAAAACCTGCTTTCATTGAACCGTTCTGCGTCGATGCCGTTCCTTTCCGCCAACCTGCTGACAGAAAGCGGAGATCCTCTTCTGCCCGCCTGTCTTTTTTTTCAACGACAGGGCTTGCGTATTGCCGTGGTAGGTCTTTGTGATCCGAACATGGGGCAGACGGTCGCTGAACGCAATCTGGCTGGCGTACAGGTCGGAGATCCGGTGCAGGCTTATTCCCGGTTGGCAACCGAATTAGCCGGCCGCTACGACCTGCTGATCGTCCTCTCTCATCTGGAATTTGAACGCAACCTGGCGCTCTGCCGAGTGGAGGCCAATCCGGATCTGATCATCAGTCCGGCACAGGCCGACAGTCCGGAGGAGTTCAGCCGCGTCCGTTATGGCAACGGTAATCGGACGACGGTATTGGTGCAGGCGCCCAAGCGTGCCTGGTCTGTGGGCCACCTGGTGTGCCAGTGGCAGCGGAGCGACGATCGCTGCAGGCTGACCCAATTGCAGGTGCACCATGAACCCCTGCAATTGGGCAGCAGCGAGGACATCGCACTAGCCGATCTGCAGCGGAGATATAATCAACAGTGCCTGGAGCGCTACGGCCGTGGTGCGGATGAGCAGGTGGCCCGGGTGGATTCCACTCATCAGGCGGAGGATTTTCTCCATTACACGCTGTACACACTGATGCGTGCCACCCATTCTGAAGTGGCGCTCATCAACCAGGGCTATTTTCGCAATTATCCCTTTGGCGAACGGATGACGATCCGTGATGTGGAGAGGATTGCCTGGAGCAACGATCAGGTGCGCATTTTACGCTTGCGTGGAAAAACGCTCAAGCAATTGGCGCAGCGCAGCCGTTCCCTTCCCGCGGGCAGCAATCGCAAATTGCACTTTCTTTCCATACAATCGCAGGAATCAAATGACCCGGAGACCTGGACCGTTCACGGCAAACCGCTGCAGGACGAGGAGGAGTATGCAGTGGTCACCACTCAATTTCTCAGCTCCTGCGGTGACGGGTATCGCGAGTTCGCGGAAAAACGCTATTTAAAAAGCCGTTTTCTGGGATTTTTACGGATCATCAGTGATTCACAGGGCCGGGAGGTCACGGTCAACGAGCTGCTGATTCGTCATCTGTGCGCTGATGTGCTCCCTGATCTGCATGCGGTGTACGAGCGCAGGGCGACGGATCCTTTTCTCACCCAGCCGCTCTGGCAGCTGTGCCTGCAACAGATCGATCTGAGCTGGCGCGACGTTCGAGTGGCGAACACGCAGGCTTATCAAACTCATTCTGAGCCGCGCATCAACCGTTCTGCGCAGGACAGCCGGGATCTGGGTCTGATGACGGACATCCGTTTAAAGCGGGAGAGCCCTTCTGTGCACTGGCAGAGCGGGCTGTGGATCAAATACCACCGGACCACGGTGTTGCCGGAATCCTCAGGTCCGCTCACCAGCCGGGAGTCCAATCTGGAGCTGTCCCATATCGGCGATTTTATCCGCGTCTCGGGCAAACCACGAACACTCACGCCGTTCGTCGGCCTGCGTTTTGATTCAGATCTGAATTTTCACCAACGCGACTGGATCCCTTCTCTGGGCTTTCGCGTGGGCCGTGCCGCAAGCCGGTCACTGCGTTTGGCTGTGGTGGCCAAGTGGAATGCGCGCAACCGTATCGGCCACGGCGGCCTGGAGATGAACGGCGCCGTGAACGAGAAATTTTTCGGCCTCGCGCTGGACAGCTGGTTGCGGATGCGTTATCTGGCGCGCGGCGCTTATGTGGAACAATCCCATGAACGCTGGTCTTTAGAGTGGCGCAACAGCTTGAGAGTGAACATCTCGGAACATCTTTTGCTGCGGCCGGGGTTGGAAGCGTTTTATTATATGGATTACCGCCGTTCGAGGGTCGCTCGCAACGTGCAATATTTCCTCAACCTCTCTTACAGCCGCGCCTGGAAGTTCCAGTATCAGAAATTTTATCGGCGGGAAGAATAGACTGAAAAAAAACGGCGGGCCTCAATAAGGTCCGCCGCACTGTTTCATTTCTGCCGCTGCTACGCCATCCAGGCCCTTCTTCGTTCCATGGACTTGCCCAGCACCTCCACGGTGATATTGGCGTCCTGCACCACCTGAAAATCAAACATGCCGACGCAGGCGAAATCCGCACCGTTTTCAAACACATAGGGCAACCCCTCCTGGGGATGAATAGCGCCCGCGCCGAGCACCTTGTAGGCGATCCAGGGTTTTTTCACACTGTTCATGAACTCGATGGTTTGCCGCGGCGTCACCTCCCAGATGTTGTCCTGATCCGGATCCAGCAGTTCAGGCTCAACGACGCGGTGCGGTTCCGGCGCCCAGTGATCCGGCTTGGGCAGTTTAGGCCCTGCGGTCCAGTAATTGCCGCTGTTCAGGGTTTTCATGTAAAAATCAGGGTTCAATCCGGCCCGCTCCGCGGCAACGATAACCTGCAACTGATGTGCGGCCATTCCCGTCAGCACGCCGCGTTTCTTAATGTGCTCCAGGGCGCGCGCCAGGAGCTCTAATTTCCCGGCCGCCACCATCTCGTCGCAAATGCCGCCATGCAGGTACGCGCCCACGGCGCCATGATCGACCGCTGCGTTTACATCGGAGGTATAATCTTGCTCCGTGATCTTGCATTGAGCGATCCATTGCATCTTGCCGCCGCGATGGCGGTATTTTTTGATCACCCGCAGGGTGTTGTTGTCCACGCGGATGACCGCGGTGTTGATGCCGCAGGCTTCACACAGGTTCAGCGTTTCGATCACCTTGTCATCGGTAAAATAGCCCTTGACCAGCGGCGAGACGTAGATCAGATCGCGCGAGTGGGAATAGCCGCTGATCAGATTGCCGCCGCAGATCAACCGGCTGACCTCCAGGTCGCCGATGCGGCCGCACGGCACTTTACTTTTCAGCTCCTGCAAGGAGGCGAAATACAAGCCGCGCGTGCTGGCGCCGGTCGCTGCGTTAAGCCGGCTTTTTTCGCTGACCAGGTGTTCTTCCTCAAAGCTCTCCCATTTGCGTTTCTGCAGAACAGCCAGGCCCAGAGCGCCCAACACAGGCACACCGACCAGATTCTTCAACGTTTCCCGTTTGCTGTAATCCGGAGTGACAGCGGCCTGAGGGTTTAAATGGCGCCGCTGCAGCAGCCGGTCGAGGCCGTATCCCGCTGCACCGGGCAGAACGGCGAAAAAGAGCAGTAGCGCCCATTCGATCAGGTTTTTGTTGATGATCAGATAGTGGCCCTCTCCGGTCGCTTCGCCGATAAAGCCCGCCAGCGGCGGATTGGCAGTGTAATACAGAACAATCAATCCGGCGCCGAGAATCGCCGCCGGACGGATGAGCAAGCCGAGGATCAACAGCAGGCCGATGACCATCAGACCGTAGATGTTGATGACGTTGACCAACTTGAGGATACCCGGATGGCCGGCGATCCAGTGAAAAAAGTCCGCCAGCAGCCAATGGGAAGACATCAGGTAGCCCGCGGCAGACCAATTCGGCATCAAGGCTTTGGCCAGTCCCTCATAGAGAAAATGCCAACCCACCAGCAGGCGGAGAGCGGTGGTCAAGAGGTGCAAAAGCCCAGGACGATCTATCGAATCGAATGGCGTTTTCAAGAGGCCCATGGTTGCTCCCGGTCTTGAGATGAAGGTGTAAGGCCGGCTGCGAAACGGTTATCGTTTTTTCAGCGCCGGCCTCTGTCAGTATACTGGTAATGTATTTATCAAAACGGCTGAACCGATCTGCAATGGGGCATTAAAAAACAAATAGCCACGTTAACCATTTTGCCGTCCTGAGGCGCAAGCCAATATGCTGCAGCGATTGTCCGCAGATTTTGAGCGTCGAAGGATCCAGCGACGAACTAGGCCTGTGAAAGGGAAAAGAGCTGTTCGTCGATGAACGCCTCGCCCTTTGCAGCGGCCTTTCACTTTTTAGCAGACGGGGTTGCGGCCTGTAAAACCGCTGTGTACATGGCGAGGATGTTTTCCGGCGGTACGTCCGCCTGAATGTTGTGGATGGTGTTGAAAACATATCCGCCGTCTTTTCCAAGAATCTCGATATTCCGTGTAACCTCTTCCGCCACCTGTTCCGGAGTGCCTTTGGGCAGAGTGGTCTGGGTGTCAATGCCGCCGCCCCAGAACACCAGATCGCGGCCGAATTCCTGTTTTAGGGAGCGGGGATCCATGCCGGCGGCGGTGATATGAACCGGATTGATGATGTCGATGCCCATGTCGATGAATTCAGGCAGAAACTCCCTGATGTTGCCGCAGGAGTGGAAAAAGATTTTCGCCTGCGGCGCCAGAGAGCGGATGGATTGAATCAGCAGCGTCTGCCGAGGTTTGATGAGTTCACGCCAGGTTGCGAGTGAAATCAGTTGCGAGCTCTGAGTGCCAAAGTCATCGCCTTCCGCCACCACGTCCACGGTATCGCCCAACTCGGTCAACGCCATTCGCCAGTACGCTAATTTGTGCTGCAGGATTTTGTCCAGCAGCCGGCCGCTGTTTTGGGGATCCAGCAGCAGATCGGTCAGAGCGTTTTCCATGCCGCGTACCCGGATCATCATCTCGAGCAATCCGGCGCATGCACTTTTCAGCACTATAGCGAACTGCTGCTCCCGCCAATTCAGCGCCTGCTGCCGCAGCCCTTGAAGGCGCCTCGGTTCATCGCCTCGGGGCACGCCATAGCCGTCGACGAGCTCCTGACTCAGCGGATTTTGCGCCAGGGGATGGCGGTAAAGATCATACCACAGGCCGTGGTGCAGCGGACGACGGTAACCAAAGCCCCACTCATCCTCATGCACCAGACACTCGTTTTCGATATGATCTTGAA